>NZ_PSYC01000022.1:0-129171 GCF_002931515.1 Pseudoclavibacter sp. RFBG4
GCTGCGCTCCTCCGGGTCGGGGTCGAGGGTGATGACCTTTCCGGCATCCGGACCGGATGCCGGAAAGGTCATCACCCTCGACCCCGACCCGGAGGAGCGCAGCTGAGCGCAGCTGAGCGCGCGTTCCGCACGGCGCTCGCATTGCGGGCGTCTGTCGGGCGTGGTTTACTAGATCCTTGTGCCGCGGCTCGACTCTGCCACAGGGGAAGAGAGCACTTCGCGATGCACGCCAACCTCTTCACTGACCTTCGCAGCCGACCTGTGGCGACTGCAGAGAGCGAAATCATGACCAACGTTATCGACGTCATCGACGCAGCATCGCTGCGTAGCGATGTCCCAGACTTCCGCCCCGGCGACACCGTCAAGGTGCACGTGAACATCGTCGAAGGCACGCGCTCGCGCGTCCAGGTCTTCCAGGGTGTTGTCATCGCTCGTCAGGGCGCTGGCGTCCGCGAGACCTTCACGGTCCGCAAGGTCAGCTTCCAGGTGGGCGTGGAGCGCACGTTCCCCGTGCACACCCCGGTCATCGAGAAGATCGAGATCGTCTCCCGCGGCGCCGTGCGTCGCGCGAAGCTCTACTACCTCCGTGGTCGTCGTGGCAAGGCTGCGAAGATCCGCGAGAAGCGCGACAACTAGGCTTCAGCAGTAGGCGAATGGCTCCCCATAGCGGGAGCCATTCGTGTCGATCCGGACGAAACATCACAACCGCCACGGCGGACCGAGCTTGAGGGGGCGCCATGGTCGACGCGAGTGCGCGCGATCGCCGCGCTCCGTCTCACGGACGGGCGCCGCACGAGGGCAGGCACCGCCTCGGTCGCACCGATCGCCCTGCGGGACTGGGCGCGTCCGAGATCGCCGACGCGCCCATCCACGCGACGGGGCTCATCGCCGCCGATGAGCCCGCGCCGGAGCGCACCGGCCGTCTCGGCAAGGCGATGCTCTCGTTCGCGCGCGACCTCGTCATCGTCGCGGTCCTCGCGATCGTCATGTCGATGCTCATCAAGACCTTTCTGCTGCGGCCCTTCTACATCCCCTCCGCGTCGATGAACGACACGCTCGTCGTCGAGGACCGCGTGCTCGTCAACCTCCTCGTCCCGGACATGATCGGCATCGAGCGCGGCGACATCGTCGTGTTCGAGGATCCGGGCGGATGGCTCCCGGTCGTCGCGCCGACGGAGAAGACCCCGTCGCAGGCCGCGGTCGACGGCGCCCTCGAGTTCGTGGGCCTCAAGCCGGAAGAGACGAGCAACCACCTCATCAAGCGGGTCATCGGGCTGCCTGGCGATACGGTCTCGTGCTGTAACGAGTACGGCCAGGTGCTCATCAACGGCCTGCCGATCGGCGAGCCGTACCTGCTGCTCCAGGACGGGCAGGCGGCTTCCGGGCTGCCGTTCGACGTGACCGTCCCGGAGGGGCACCTCTGGGTCATGGGCGACAACCGCTACAACTCGGAGGATTCCCGCTACCACCAGGACGAGCCGGGAGGCGGCTTCGTGCCCGTCGACGACGTCGTCGGCAAGGCGTTCCTGCTGAACTGGCCGCTCGATCGCTTCACCTTCCTCGGCAACTACCCCGAGGTCTTCGACCGCGTCCCGGAGCGGACGGACCAGGAGTGACTCCCCCCGTCGACCCCACGCTCGACGTCGAGCGAGAGCTGCTGCTCACCGCGCCCGTCGTCATCGGCGTCGACGAGGTCGGGCGCGGAGCCATCGCCGGGCCCGTCGCCGTCGGAGCCTGCGCGATCGATGCCGGCCGGATCGAGCTCGGGGCCCCGGCGGGCGTCCGCGACTCGAAGCTGCTGAGCGCGAAGCGACGGCTCGAAGCACGCGCGGGCATCGAGGCGTGGGCGATGAGTGTCGGCGTCGGGTACGCGAGTGCCATCGAGATCGACGAGCGCGGCATCACCGCCTGCCTCGGGGCCGCCGCCAAGCGGGCGCTCGCCGAACTCCACGCGGGCGGTGTCCCGGTCGCGGACGCCGTCGTGCTGCTCGACGGCTCGCACGACTGGCTCTCGCCGTGGCTGTCGACGCCGCTCCGTGTCGTGGTGCGCCCGAAGGCCGACCGGGACTGCACCTCGGTCGCAGCAGCGTCCGTGATCGCGAAGCTGGAACGAGATGCCCTCATGGTCTCGGCGGGCGAGGCGCATCCTGAATACCTCTGGGAATCGAACAAGGGATACGGCAGCGCGGCCCACCTCGCGGCGATTGCCGCGGCAGGCCCGAGCGAGCTCCACCGGCACACCTGGCTTCGCGCCGCGACCCCGTAGACTGGGCGGATCATGGACGACGAGAATTTCGACGATTACGAGCGCGAGCAGGAGCTTTCCCTGTTTCGCGAGTACCGCGACGTCGCGGGGCAGTTCAAATACGTGATCGAGACCGAGCGCCGCTTCTACCTTGCGAACAGCGTGGACCTGGTGCGGCGCGACACCGAGCACGATTTCTACTTCGAGCTCACGATGAAAGACGTGTGGGTGTGGGACATCTACCGTTCCGACCGCTTCGTCAAGCAGGTTCGCGTGCTGACGTTCAAGGACGTCAACGTCGAGGAGACGGGCTCGAAGGAGTTCGAGCTTCCCAAGGAACTCGCGCTCGACGAATAGCGGGCGCGCGGCGACGCGCCGGGTGGACGCTGATGTCGGTGGTCCATGGGAGCCTCGTGGAGTGACAGAGACGATGATTTCCGAGGCCACCGCATCCGCAGCCACTCAGATCCTGAGGGCGCTTGTCGGCAGAGACGACGCGGTCTTCCACGACGGACAGCTCGAGGCGATCTCGGCGATCGTCGACGAGCGCCGACGAGTCCTCGTCGTGCAGCGCACCGGCTGGGGCAAGTCGGCCGTGTACTTCATCTCGAGCCTCATGCTGCGTGCCCGCGGCGCCGGGCCCACGATCCTCATCTCGCCGCTGCTCGCCCTCATGCGCGACCAGGTCGAGGCCGCGAGTCGCGCCGGCGTGCGCGCGGTGTCCATGTCGTCGGCGAACGCGCACGAGTGGGCGAGCATCCGAGAGCAGCTCGCCGCCGACGAGATCGATGTCCTGCTCGTCTCACCCGAGCGTCTCAACAACCCGGAGTTCCGCGACACGCAGCTGCCTGAGCTGCTCAACCGCACGGGTCTTGTCGTGGTCGACGAGGCGCACTGCATCTCCGACTGGGGTCACGACTTCCGGCCCGACTACCGTCGCATCGCGTCCCTCATCTCCGGGCTCGGCACCGACATCCCCGTCCTCGCGACGACGGCGACCGCGAACGAGCGCGTCGTCCACGACATCGAGGAGCAGCTCGGTCGCAGCGGCATCCTCACGATCCGCGGCCCGCTCGCGCGAGCCAGCCTCCGACTCGGCGTGCTCCGACTCGGCAACGCTCGTGAGCGGCTGGCGTGGCTCCTGCAGCACCTCGAGGAGCTGCCGGGATCCGGCATCATCTACACCCTCACGGTCGCGGGGGCCGAAGACACGTCTGCGGCCCTCCGGGAAGCCGGAATCCACGCGCCCGCGTACACGGGCAAGACCGACCCTGACGAGCGCGAGCGCCTCGAGGGCGCGCTGAAGCGCAACGAGGTCAAGGCCCTGGTCGCCACAAGCGCCCTCGGCATGGGGTTCGACAAGCCCGACCTCGGGTTCGTCGTGCACCTCGGGGCGCCGTCGTCGCCCGTGGCGTACTACCAGCAGGTTGGTCGAGCCGGTCGTTCGAGCGCGTCGGCCGACGTGCTGCTGCTGCCGGGCGAGGAGGACCGCGCGATCTGGGAGTACTTCGCGACGGTCTCGATGCCGGACGAGGAGCGCGCGCAGGCTGTCCTCGGTGCGCTTGGCGGCTCGCCGCGGTCGACGGTCGCTCTCGAGTCGGCGGTCGACCTCCGACGCTCTCGCCTCGAGCTGCTGCTCAAGGTGCTCGACGTCGACGGCGCTGTGCGGCGCGAGCAGGGCGGCTGGGTCTCGACCGGCCAGCCGTGGAGCTACGACGGCGAGCGCTACGCCCGCATCGCCTCGGCCCGCTCGGCGGAGGCGCAGTCGATGATCGACTACGAGCGCACCGACGGCTGTCGCATGGAGTTCCTGCAACGTCAGCTCGACGACTCGACCGCGGCGCCGTGCGGGCGCTGCGACAACTGCGCGGGCATCTGGTTCGACTCGACGACGGATGCGGCGGTGCAGGCGAGAGCGGGGGCCGCGCTCGATCGTGTCGGCGCCGACATCGCGCCGAGGCGCCAATGGCCGAGCGGGATGGCGAGCCTGGGTGTCGAGCTGAAGGGGCGTATCCCCAAGGAGGAGCAGGCGTCAGAGGGCAGGGTGCTCGCGCGCCTCAGCGACCTCGGCTGGGGAGGTCCGCTGCGTGAGCTGTTCGACTCGGCCGGGTCGGAGACGACCGTGACGGGGCCGTTGCTGCAGGCGTGCATCCGCATCCTGTCCGAGTGGAAGTGGGCGGCGCGGCCGCAGGGAGTCGTGTTCGTTCCCTCGCGCTCGAGGCCCCGCCTGAGCGCTTCGCTTGCCGAGGGCATCGCGAGTGCGGGGCGTCTGCCGCTCCTGGGGTCGCTTGATCTCGTTCGCGGCGGGCCGGCGGGCCAGCCGGGTGGCAACAGTGCGTTCCGGCTCTCCAGCGTCGAGGGGCGCTTCTCGGCGGGGTCGCTCGAGATCCCGGCCGGGCCCGTGCTCCTCATCGACGACTTCGTCGACAGCGGCTGGACCATGACGGTCTGCTCGCGTGAGCTCCGTCGTGCGGGTGCAAGCGCCGTGCTGCCGTTGGCCCTCGCGCAGCGCGGCTGACGCGCAGCCAGGCAGGCGGAGACTGCGTTCCGGCGGCGTTCCGGGCCGCGGTGCGTCCGGGGTCGGTCGGCGACTCTGCTGACGCTCGTTCTGTGGACGCCCGGCGCTCCACAGAGGCTGGTCTCGACGTGGGCGAGCGGTGCGTAGCGGTCCAGACTCCCGGCAAGGGAGGTGGTGCGGATGCGTGCCAAGGATCAGCTGGGGCGGCTCGGGGAGAATCTCGCGACCGCGTATCTCGAGGAGCGCGGCCACGATGTGGTGGAGCGGAACTGGCGGTGCCGCGAGGGGGAGATCGATGTCGTCTCGCGTCGGGGCGGGTTCATCGTGTTCACGGAGGTGAAGGCGCGGCGGTCGACGGCGGCGGGGCATCCGCTCGAGGCGATCACGCCGACGAAGCTGGCCCGCATGCGGCGGCTGGCGGGGCTCTGGATGCTCGCGCACCCGGACGAGCGCGGTGCGATGCGGCTCGACGTGATCGCGGTGATCGCCCCGAGCGATGGCACGCCGACGGTGCAGCACGTCGTGGGGGTGGGCGCGTGACGCAGGGCACGGTCGGCCATTCGGTGGCGATCGCGCTCGAGGGGCTCGGCGGGGAGCTCGTCGAGGTGGAGACGCAGATCAGCCCGGGCCTGCCGTTCTTCAAGCTCGTGGGGCTGCCGGACACCTCGCTGGGGGAGGCGCGCGAGCGGGTGAGGGCGGCGCTGCAGAGCTCGGGATGCCCGCTGCCGGCGAGCCGCGTCGTCACGAACATGTATCCCGCTTCGCTGCGCAAGCACGGGGCCGGGTTCGACCTCGCGATCGCGGTGTCGTTCCTCGCCGCTGCCGGGATCATCTCGGCCGAGTCGCCGACGCGCGCGGTGCACATCGGCGAGCTCTCGCTCACCGGGCAGGTGCGGGCCGTCGTCGGTGTCCTGCCGGCCGTGGCCGCCGCGCGAGCCGCGGGCTTCGATACCGTCGTCGTGCCAGCGGACTCGAAGGCGGAGGCGGAGCTCGTGGAGGACATCCGCGTCGTCGCCGTCACCTCGCTGCGGGCCGTGGCACTGCACTACGGGGCTGATGCGGATGAGCTCACCGAGGAGCTCGAGTATCCCTCGAGCTCGGCAGGGCGGTCCGTCGCGGTGCGGGAGCGCGAGCGCAGCGAGGACCCGACCGGGGCGCTCAGCGCGGGGTCGGCGCTGGATCTGTCCGATGTGGTCGGCAGCGACGCCGCTGTCCGGACCCTCATCATCGCGGCGGCCGGCGGCCACCACCTGCTCATGCTGGGACCGCCGGGCGCCGGCAAGACCATGCTCGCGGAGCGACTGCCCGGCATCCTCCCCGACCTCGAGCCGGAGGCCGCCGTGACCCTGGCCGCGGTGCGCTCGCTCAGAGGGATACCGCTCGCCGCGCGCCTCGACCGGAGGCCGCCATTCGAAGCACCCCACCACACCGCGTCGGCCGTCGCGCTGCTGGGCGGTGGTAGCGGCCTGATCAGGCCAGGTGCCGTCTCGCTCGCGACGGGCGGGGTGCTCTTCCTCGACGAGGCGCCCGAGTTCGCGCGCCACACGCTGGACTCGATGCGCCAGCCGCTCGAGAACGGCGTCATCGAGATCCACCGCGCCCAGGGCCGGGCTGCCTACCCCGCCGAGATGCAGCTCGTGCTCGCCGCGAATCCCTGCCCCTGCGGCAACCACGGCGACCCCGACGCGGAGTGCCGCTGCGATGCCTCCGCCCCGCGACGCTATCTCGCTCGCCTCTCCGGTCCGCTGCTCGACCGAATCGACCTCCAGCTGCGGGTCGAACGCGTCTCGGCCGCCCGGGCCCGACTCGTGGACCACGAGGCGCAGCTGGGCCACGCCGGGCAGCAAGCCGGGCACCCGAGCATCAGCACAGCCACGGCGCGCGGGCTGGTCGAAGAAGCTCGCGGACGCGCCAGGAGGAGACTCGAGTCGACACCCTGGACGATCAATGCCCGAATCGTCTCGCGGTGGCTGCGCGCCCCAGAGCACCGACCGAGGCGCGAAGCCTACGCACCCCTCGCGATCGCGCTCGAACGCGGGCAGGTCACGATGCGCGGACACGATCGTGTCCTCCGGGTCGCCTGGACCATCGCCGACCTCGACGGAGCATCGCGCCCGGAAGTCCACCACGTGCACGAAGCCCTGTCCTATCGAATCAGGCTGGGGTAGGTGGAGATGTCAGCACAGGAACCGCAGGGCGGCGCGCACGATCGCGGGAGCGATCGCGTCCGACGAGCAGATGGCCAGCCACGCGAGTCGTGGCCCGACCCGGCTGCCGTGCGAGGCGCGCTGGCCGGAGTCAGCGGCGGGCAGGTCGATGATCTCGGCGATGCAGCTGTGCAGGCGCGCATCGCGCAGCTGGCCTGGTCCTGCACGGTCGAGCCCGGCGATGCCACAGCCGGGCTGCTCATCGGGGCGCTCGGCCCCGTCGATGCCCTCGAAGCGGTCGCCTCTGGGGCTCTGCTCCGGCGGGCCAGGGAGCGTGGCTCGGGTGCGGGCATTCCGTTCGACGAGCTCGCGACGGCAGCCGAACGGTGGCACCACCGGCTCGATCTCGAGCGCACCGTGGCCATTCTGCGCAGCTCGGCGCGGCTCGGAGTGCGCGCCGTTCTCCCCGGAGACCGCGAATGGCCGACGCAGCTCGGCGACCTCGGCCCGCACGCGCCGTGCGCGCTCTGGGTTCGCGGCTCACTCGACACGCTCCGCCAGCTCACGCCGTCCGTCGCGCTCGTGGGTGCCAGGGCATCCACCAGCTACGGCGAGGAGGTCACGGTGCGCCTCGCGAGCGGACTCGCCAACCGCGGCTTCGGACTCGTCTCCGGAGGCGCGTACGGCATCGACGCCGTCGCGCACCGGGTGGCCCTCGCGGAGGGGGCGCCAACGGTGGCGGTGCTCGCCGGCGGTCCTGATCGGCTCTACCCGCAGGGCAACCGCTCCCTCCTGGAACGGATCATCGCGCACGGCGCACTCGTCAGCGAGCTCCCGATCGGGCAAGCGCCCACGCGATGGAGATTCCTGCAGCGCAACCGCATCATCAGCGCCCTCGCTTCGGCGACCGTCGTCGTCGAGGCAGGGCGCAGGTCCGGGGCCGCGAACACCGCTGCCCACGCGCTGACGCTCGGTCGACCGCTGGGCGCCGTGCCCGGCCCCGTCACGAGTGCGGCCTCGGTCGGCTGCCACCGGCTGCTGCGCGAGTCCGATGCGTCGCTCATCACCTCCGTCGACGACATCGTCGAGCTCCTCGGCGATCACCGCGGAAGCGAGCTCGAACTGCCGGACGGAGCCGCGTGGCCCGGCGAGCGCGGCCGCGAGCGAGCCGATGGTGATCGCCCTTCATCGAACGCAGTGCGAGCCAGGGACGCCCTCCGAGTCGGGCGGCCCCAGCGCAGCGCTGCGATCGCGTCGGCGGCGGGGCTCACGGTCGCCGAGACGGCGGCGGGTCTGGCGGAGCTCGAACTCAACGGCCTCGCCCAAGAGGGTGCCGCAGGGTGGACCAAGACCACCAAGGCGAAACGCTGAAGAACGGGGGAGGGCGCGGGTAGTGCACGTCGCCCGGGTCAGCTCGGAGGCTGAAGGTGCTCCCGGTAGCTCGCGACGACCCCCTCCAGGTAGCGCACGATGACGGCACGTTCGGCCTCGTCGAAGTCCTGGGCGACCGAGTCGATGTCCATGATCATCGGCGCCAGCAGACCGCGGGCCTTCGCCGTCGAATCCTCTTCCGGGAAGACGAGCACACCGCGGCGATCGCTCGGGTTCGGCTCGCGACGCACGTGCCCCGCCTTCACGAGTCGATCCACCACGACCGTCACCGCCGCCGTCGTTATGCCGAGGCGGCGTGCGATATCGGATGGGGTGAGGTGACCCGAGGAGATCAGGTGCTGCATCGCCACGAGGTCGGTGTGATTGACCTCGAGTTCCTTCGCCACGACGACCTCGTACTCGTCGGAGATCGTGAGGATCTCGCGCAGCAGCGCGGTCGACTCATGCACGCGCGGAAACGCGCGACCCCGTTCATCCCCGGATTGCATGGAACACATCCTAGCGCTAGGTTAGCTAAGCAAATTGATTACTAGTGCATTTAGGCGGTTCGTTCATGCGTGGCATCATCCGATTCATCACCGGCAAGGCGAGCGGTGCGATCGTCATCGCCGTCTTCGTCGCCTTGAGCGGCCTCGCGTTCTTCTGGGGCTCGGGTGAGGGCGGCGACGTCGCGCCAGCCGGAGATCTTCCCGCATCCGCTGAGTCCGCGAAGGTCGAGGAAGCGCTCGCCACGTTCGAGGCCGAGGACAGCAGCGCCGCGCTCTTCGTATTCCACCGCGACGGCGAAGCGCTCACTCCCGACGATCTGGCGGCCGTCTCCGCGGCCAGCTCTGGCATCGCCGACGCCGCGGGCGTCGACGCGCTGCCGCCGGCCTTCCCAGCCGAAGATGGCGAGGCCATGATCCTCACGGTGCCGCTCGAGGCGACCACCGACGTCGAGGCGCAGTCCGCGCGCGCCGAAGCCATGCGGGCCGCCGCGGCCGACGGGCTGCCGGACGGGCTCATCCCGGTCATGACGGGCCCCGAGGGCTTCGCGGTCGACATCGCCGCGGTCTTCGAGGGCGCCAACTTCACGCTGCTCACGGTCACCGTGCTCGTCGTCGCCTTCCTCCTCATCGTCACCTACCGCAGCCCCGTCCTCTGGCTCATCCCGCTCTCCGTCGTCGGGCTCGCCGACGGCGTCGCCGGCATCGTCGCCACCCGGATCGTCGGCGCGTTCGGGTTGACGATGGATGCGTCGATCAAGGGCATCCTCTCCGTCCTGGTCTTCGGTGCGGGCACGAACTACGCGCTGCTCCTCATCGCCAGGTATCGAGACGAACTCCGTGTCTCGGCCGACAGGCGGGAGGCCATGGCAACCGCCCTGCGTGGCGCGGGTCCCGCCATCATCGCGAGCGGTGGGACCGTGGCGCTGAGCCTTGCGACGCTGCTGTTCGCCTCGCTCGGCGGCAACGTCGTCCTCGGCCTCGCCTGCGCGATCGGCGTCGTCATCGCCATGGTGTTCGCGCTCGTGCTCCTGCCGGCCACCCTCGTGCTCTTCCCGCGCGGCATCTTCTGGCCGGTCGTGCCCCGCGTCGGCGACGACCAGCACGGCAAGGGCTTCTGGTTCAAGCTCGGAACCGGCGTCTCGAAGCGCCCAGCCATCGTCGCGGGCGCCGGCATCGTCGTGCTCATCGCGTTCGCCGCCGTCGCGCCCAGCATCAAGGTGGGGCTCGCTCAGACGGAGCGTTTCACGTCCATGCCGGAGGCGGTCGTCGGGCAGGAATTGCTTAACGAGCATTTCCCCGACCTGGCAGGCGCACCGGCGGTCGTCGTCGCGAATTCCGGTGCAGCGCAGGCGGTGGCCGATCGTGCCGCCGAGATCGAGGGTGTCGCGTCAGCGTCGGTGGGCGACTCCAGCGGCGAGATCACGCGCATCGATGTCGGGCTCTCCTCTCCTGCGGAGACAGAGGAGGCACTCGCCACCGTCGAGCGCCTGCGTGCGGAGCTGTCCCAGGTCAACGGTGCTGACGCGATCGTCGGCGGCTTGGATGCTCAGGCCCTCGACGAGCAGGCGGCCCAGGACCGGGACCAGCTGCTGCTGTTCCCCCTCATCCTCGCGGTCGTGTTCGTCGTGCTCCTGCTCCTCCTGCGGTCGCTGGTCGCCCCGATCCTGCTGCTCCTCACCGTCGTCGGCTCGTTCTTCGCGTCGGTGGGTGCCAGCTGGCTGCTGTTCGAGAACGTGTTCGGCTTCCCAGCTCTGGACACCTCGGTGCTGCTGTTCAGCTTCCTCTTCCTCGTCGCCCTCGGCGTCGACTACAACATCTTCCTCGTCACGAGGGCTCGCGAGGAGGCGGTGAAGCACGGAACGAAGGACGGGATGATCCGCTCGCTCTCGGCGACGGGCGGCGTGATCACGAGCGCTGGGATCCTGCTCGCCGCCGTGTTCGCGGCGCTCGGTGTCCTGCCGCTCATCACGCTCACGCAGATCGGCATCATCGTGTGCGTCGGCGTGCTCCTCGACACCCTCCTGGTGCGAACGGTCATCGTGCCGGCGCTCGCCTTCCTCACCGGTGACCGCTTCTGGTGGCCGAGCAAGGGCATCCTGGAAGATGCGAGGCCAGCGCACGCCGAGTCGGCTGATTCCGGCCAGGTGGGCGGGGGCTCGCACCACGCGAAGCCTGCACACGCGAAGCCTGCGCACGCCAAGTCGTAGGCTGCCGGGTCGCGTCGCGGCCGGGGCGCCCGGGTCGCGACCTACGATGGTGGGCATGCAGGAGCTCTCGGTCGCGGTTGACGCCTACCTGCGCTCGCTGCGCTCCGAGCGTGGGCTGTCGCCGCGGACTGCGCAGGCCTATGCGGGCGATCTCGGCATCCTGCTCGACTCCTGCGAGCGCGCTGGGATCGACGGGCCGGGTGCACTCAGCCTGGAGGTCTTCAGGGATCTGCTGTGGCAGCAGACGCAGGCGGGCAAGGCCGCGTCGAGCATCGCCCGCATGGCTGCGTCGTTTCGCGGGTTCACGTCGTGGCTCGAGGAGACCGGCCGCGGCCCGGATTCGGCGCGGCGCCTGAAGAGCCCGAAGGCGGGGTCGACGTTGCCGCGGGTGGTGTCGGCTGACGGGATGCGGGGGATCCTGGATGCGCTCGCCGAGCGAGCGTCCTCGGGCGATCCGGTTGAGCAGCGCGATGTCGCGATCATCGAGCTGCTGTATGCGTCTGGCATTCGTGTCTCGGAGTGCTGTTCGCTCGATGTCGGGGCCGTCGATCTGGGGCGGCGCGTGGTGAGGGTCGTCGGCAAGGGCGACAAGGAACGAGTGGTGCCGTTCGGGGCGCACGCTGCGAAGGCGGTCGAGCGGTGGCTCGAGGTCGGCAGGCCGGTCCTCGAGCAGCCGCGTTCTGGGCAGGCGCTGTTCCTCGGTGCTCGCGGCGGGCGCTTGGATGCGCGCACCGTGTACGCGCTCTCCCGTGAGGTGCTGGGGGCTGCGCCCGGAGGTGGCCCTTCGGGGCCGCACACGTTCCGCCATACTGCGGCGACGCACCTGCTGGATGGGGGAGCGGACCTTCGCGCCGTCCAGGAGATCCTGGGCCACTCCGACCTGGGGACGACGCAGATCTACACCCACGTCTCCGCGGAGCGCCTGAAGGCGTCGTACCTGCAGGCGCATCCCCGAGCCTGAAGTCGGGGCCGATCTGACGGGACTCCGGGACTCCGGACTCCGGACTCAGGTCGATGCACGCCAACAGGCCAGCAGGCAGGCACGCCTCGACGGCCTGGTCTGGCGGTCGAAGCGTGCCTGCGTCCCTGCGGTTCGTGCTCCGCTGCGTCGAGGCGGGTCAGGCCTGGTGTCGGCGGCTCAGCAGTCCCCAGGCGAGTGCGCCGATGCCGATGACAAGCGCTCCGGCGCCGAGGAGCAGGGGCCAGCCGATACCGGAGGCACCAGTCTGGGCAAGGGCGTCTGGCGAGCTCGACGGCGATGGTTCTGCGGCTGCCGGGCCGGCGGCCGTCGGTGACGCGGGCGCCGTGCTCGGCGCCGGAGTGCCTGCCTTCGAGCTGGGCACCGGCGTCGTGGACGCCGGCGGCGACGCGGTGGCACTCTGCGTTGCCGTGGGCGTCGTGCTCGGCCTGGAGATCTCCGGAGGGTTCGAGCTCCCAGGAGGGTTCGAACTCTCCGGAGGCGCCGACACCGGAGCAGTGGGCGGCGCGGCGCTGACGGGCGGGCTCGTCGGGGTAGAGCTTGCAGGGATCGGAGGAGCGCTCGGAGTGACGCTCGGTGCCGGTGCCGGTGCCGGTGCCGGTGCCGGTGTGGCCGTGGCCGTGGCCGTTGGTGTGCGGGTTGCCGTCGGTGTGGGAGTGGTCGTTGATGTGTGCGTTGCCGTTGCCGTTGGTGTCGGTGTGGGCCTGGGCGTTGAGGTCGGCGTTACTGTCGGCGTCGGCGTCGGCGTGGGTGTTGGTGTCCGCGTCGCGACGGGCACCCGAGGCACTCGGTCCTGGCCGACGGCCGTGAACTCCCCGGGCAAGGTGCCGCCGCTTCCGCCGAGCAGCTGAGCGCCTGGCGTGTGCAGGACGAGGATCTTCGCGGCCCAGGGCTGAGACGGGGAGGTGACGCTCGCGGTGCCGCTCACCGTGACGGGCCCGCGGTCGAAGGCCGCGGGGGCGACGACGATCGGAGCCGATTCTCCGCCTCGAAGCGTCGAGGTCTCGGCGCCGGTGGCGACGAAGGTGGCGCCGCTCAGCACCACTGTTCCCGTGGCTCCGGGTACCTCCGTTGCCAGGGTGACGGTGCCCGTTCTCGAGTCTGCCCCGCCGGTCGTGAACGCAAGGCTGCCCTTGAGGTCGACCGGCGCGCTGGCGCCGACCTTCGCCGCATCCGCGCGAATGGCCGCGAGGGTGCTGCCGACGTTCGCCCGCTTCTCCTCGGGCACACGTCCGAGGTAGTGCTCGTCTCCGCTCACCGCGTGGCCCGAGTAGCTTCCGGGGGCCGCCAGCGACCAGACGAACATGGCGACGGCGCTGGTCACCGTCGGGTCCGCGGACTGCCCGTGGGTCGAGATGGCCCAGTTAACGCGGGCTGTGTCGTCGTCGCTCATCTGGAACTGCTCGCCATCGACGATGCTTCCCTTCGTCGTCTCATCGAGCGGTCGGGGCAGCCACGGCTGCAGGCAGTAGACGTTGCGTCCCTCGAAGCTGTAGGCCCCGATCCGTCCCTGTCCGCCGTTCTGGGCGTCGTCGAAGCCGGGGCCGTAGCCGGCTGCGCTCGCGGTCTGCGCTCCGGAGAACAGCAGGAACGACGCGGTCATGGCGAGCATGACGAGGCCAGCCGCGGCGCGAGGAAGTCGAGTGATCCAGCGTGATGGGGAGAGCGCGGTGCGATGGGCAGCCCCGGCGGGCGAGGGTGGTCGCTGCTGGTGGAGAGGAGACATGTGGTGCCTTTCTGGTGTGGGTCGTGGCGAGCGTCGGCAGTTCATCGGTAAAGCGGAAGCAGGACGGCCGCGGGGGGTCGCAGCAGTCCGAACAGCGGGGCGGGGTCGAGGTAGGCGCCGTCCCGTCGAACTCCGAGGTGCATGGCCCCTTCGGGCGTGTGTCGATGTGCACTGCTCAGCTCGCCGATGCGCTGGCCGGCGGAGACGACGTCTCCGGGGCTCAGCTGTGTGACGACCGGCTCGTAGCTGGCGAGCAGGCCGTCGGCATGCTGGATCGAGAGCACCGGTCGGTCGACGACGAAGCCAGCGAACGTGACGGTCCCCGGGGCGGGGGAGCGGACGTCATCGCCCGGTGCCGCGGAGATGTCGATGCCACGGTGGCCCGCCCCGTACCGGGCGGCGAGATCGAATCCGCGAGCGACGTTCGGAGGCGCTTCGACTGGCCAGCTCCACGTGCTCGGAGCCCCGGCAGCGTGCGAAGCGCCGCCCAGGCTCGCGCTGGCCATGAGCAGGAGGAGAATGAGCGTCGCGAGACCGCGCCGGGGGCGGACGAGGGACGCTGGGGACTCCGGGGCGCGGTGCATGGTGTCATCGTGGTGCCCGGTGCGCGGGCCCCCGCGGCAGACGACCACGAGGTGTGGAGGACGCCTGTCCACAGGCTCGGCTGCAACTGAGTCCGTGCACCGGTTCCCTGCGCAACCGCTCGTGTGTAGACTGACGCCAGCAGCCCGCCATGCGGGCTGACTTCGCGTGCCCATCGAGGCGTGCATCCATCGGTCTCCAGCACTTCGGTGCGAGAGCGGATGCGCGCTGGGCACCAGGCTGTGCGGCCGCCGGTCGCAGAGAACAACCGCGCGCAGGAATGCGCATTCGAATAGGGAGAACGACCATGGCTGTCGTCACCATCCGCCAGCTGCTTGACAGCGGCGTGCACTTCGGGCACCAGACCCGTCGCTGGAACCCGAAGATGAAGCGATTCATCTTCACCGAGCGGTCCGGCATCTACATCATCGACCTCCAGCAGTCGCTGGGCTACATCGATGCTGCTTTCGACTTCGTCAAGGAGACCGTCGCACACGGCGGAACCATCCTCTTCGTCGGCACCAAGAAGCAGGCTCAGGAGTCCATCTCCGAGCAGGCGACGCGCGTGGGCCAGCCCTACGTGAACCAGCGCTGGCTCGGTGGCCTCCTCACGAACTTCGGCACCGTCCAGAAGCGCCTCAACCGTCTCAAGGAGCTCGACCTCGTCGACTTCGACGACACGACGCGCGGCTTCACGAAGAAGGAACTCCTCATCCAGCGTCGCGAGCGTGACAAGCTCGAGAAGTCGCTCGGTGGTATCCGCAACCTCTCGAAGACGCCTTCGGCGCTCTGGGTTGTCGACACCAAGAAGGAGCACCTCGCGATCGACGAGGCCAAGAAGCTCGGCATCCCGGTCATCGCGATCCTCGACACGAACTGCGACCCGGACGACGTCAACTACCCGATCCCGGGCAACGACGACGCCATCCGCTCCGTTGCGCTGCTGACGCGCATCATCGCCGACGCAGCAGCTGAGGGCCTGATCCAGCGCCACCAGAAGCCGACCGAAGGCCAGGCCGAGGTCGAGCCGCTGGCTGAGTGGGAGAACGACCTGCTGCAGGGCGACGCTCCTGCCGCTGAGGCCGTCGTCGAAGCTCCTGCTGAGACCGAGGCTCCTGCCGAGGCCGAGGCTGTCGAGGCAGCTGAGCCTGCCGAGGCCGCCGAGCCTGCTGAAGCAGCCGAGGCTGTCGAAGCTGTCGAAGAGTCCAAGTAACTTCAAGCACTAGGGAGAACCCCACACATGGCTAACTTCACCCTCGCTGATGTCAAGGAGCTGCGCGAGCAGCTCGGTACTGGCATGGTCGACACGAAGAAGGCGCTCGAAGAGGCCGACGGAGACAAGGAAAAGGCCGTCGAGATCCTCCGCCTCAAGGGTGCGAAGGGCAACGCGAAGCGCGCTGACCGTTCCACCAGCGAAGGCCTCGTCGCCGCGAAGGACAACGGAAACGGCACCGCGACGCTCATCGAGCTCGCAACCGAGACCGACTTCGTTGCCAAGGGCGACAAGTTCATCGCACTCTCCGAGAAGGTGCTCGATGCTGTGGCCGCCGCTGGCGCGTCGAACGTCGACGAGGCGCTTGCCGCCCCTGTCGACGGCACGACCGTCAAGGAGACCATCGATGGCGTCGCCGCGATCCTGGGCGAGAAGATGGAACTCCGCAAGGTGAGCCTCCTCAAGGGCGCCAACTTCGAGATCTACCTGCACCGCACCTCGCAGGACCTGCCTCCGCAGGTCGGCGTCGTCGTGGCGTACGAGGGCGACGACGCGGCGACGGCTCGCGGCATCGCTCAGCACATCGCGATGTTCGACCCGCAGTACCTCACCCGTGAGGACGTTCCTGCCGAGGCAATCGACAAGGAGCGGGTCATCGTCGAGGAGATCTCTCGGAGCGAGGGCAAGCCAGAGGCAGCCCTTCCGAAGATCATCGAGGGACGCCTGACCGGCTTCTTCAAGCAGATCGTGCTCCTCGAGCAGGACTACGCTCGCGACAACAAGCAGACCGTGAAGAAGATCGCTGACGCCGCAGGCGTCAACGTCGTCGACTTCGGTCGCATCCGCGTCGGCGCCTAACGCCTGACGCACACGAATTCGGGGCCGGATGCGCAAGCATCCGGCCCCGTTTCGTGTTCCCGGAGTCCGCTTGCGGAGCTCCGCTGAGACTCGTGTGCGCTCCGCACAAGGTAGGCTCGTGGACGATCAGCGATCCCACAAGGAGCACAAATGTCACCACAGGCCCCGCGCAGACGCGTTCTCCTCAAACTCTCTGGCGAAGCGTTCGGTGCAGGCAAGATGGGTGTCGATCCCGAGGTGCTCACGAGCATCTCCAAGGAGATCGCCGCTGCTGCACGCGACGTGGAAGTCGCCATCGTCGTCGGCGGAGGGAACTTCTTCCGCGGCGCCCAGCTCGCGAACGCCGGCATGGACCGCGCGCGAGCCGACTACATGGGCATGCTCGGCACCGTCATGAACGCCCTCGCACTGCAGGACTTCATCGAGCAGGCGGGCACCCCCGCACGTGTGCAGTCCGCCATCGAGATGCGCCAGGTCGCCGAGCCGTACATTCCGCTCCGCTCCAAGCGCCACATGGAGAAGGGCCGCGTCGTCATCTTCGGCGCAGGCGCCGGCCTGCCGTACTTCTCGACCGACACGGTCGCCGCACAGCGTGCGCTCGAGGTCGGAGCAGACGTGGTGCTCGTCGCGAAGAACGGTGTCGACGGCGTCTACACCGCCGACCCGCGCCAGGACCCAAGCGCCGAGCTGCTGCACTCGGTCACCTACCAGGACGCGCTCCAGCGCGGTCTCAAGGTCGTCGACTCGACCGCCTTCAGCCTCTGCATGGACAACGGCATGGACATGCGCGTCTTCGGCATGAGTCCAGAGGGCAACATCGCCCGTGCCATCCTCGGCGAGGACATCGGCACGCTCGTCACGTCGAGCCTCGACTAGTCGAGAGCCCCGACCGCAAGCGCCACCCCGCGACAATTTCGTCAGCGCGCCGCGCCTTCGAGCGTGGCGTGCGCATCCGACCATCTCGGTAGGATGATGCAGAACGCCCTGGAAAGGACACCCCGTGATCAACGACGTGCTCACCGAGACCAAAGACAAGATGGCGAAGGCCGTCGACCACGCGAAGGAAGACTTCTCGACGGTGCGAACGGGGCGGGCGAACCCCCAGCTCTTCACGAAGATCCCCGTCGACTACTACGGCACCGCGACGCCGCTCGAGCAGCTCGCGTCGATCGCCGTGCCCGAAGCTCGCGTTCTCGTGATCACGCCCTACGACAAGTCGGCGCTCAAGGAGATCGAGAAGGCCATCGTGTCGCGGCCGAACCTCGGCGTCACGCCGAGCAACGACGGCAACCTCATTCGCGTGGTCATGCCGGAGCTCACGGCTGACCGCCGCAAGGAGTACGTCAAGCTCGTGCAGACGAAGGCGGAGGAGGCGCGCGTCGCCGTCCGCAACATCCGTCGCAAGGCGAAGACCGACCTCGAAGCGCTGAAGGACGAAGTGGGCGAGGACGACATCGCTCGCGGCGAGAAGGAACTCGAGGCCTTCACGAAGGCGCACATCGATCGCATCGACGAGGCTTCCAAGCACAAGGAAGCCGAGCTTCTCGAGGTCTAGTCGCTCGTGTCCACGACTGGGAGTGACGGGGCAGACCCCGGCGAGCGCCTGGACCGCGAGGTCCAGGAGACAGAGGCGGAGTCCGAAGCGCGCGAGACGCCGAGCGCCTTCGGTCCCGCCGCCAGCGAGGGCGACGGCGCGTCAGCGGCCGAAGCCTCCGCGGCTGCTGATGATCTCCCGGTCATGGGCGACGGCGCTCCGGCGCCGCCGCTGACCCCGCTCCGCTCACCATCGCGCCTCGGTGATACCGGGACGAACATCCTCCACGATCTGGAATCTCGCGCGCAGCAGGCACGGACCCAGGTGCGGGAGCAGCGCGACAAGCTGCGGGCACGCAACGACGCGATCAACGCTCGGAGCGGGCGGAACCTGTCCTTTGCGATCTTCTTCGGCGTCGTGCTCGGGGCGCTTCTCATCTCGAGCCTCATCTTCATCAAGCAGCTCTTCATCCCGTTCGCGGTCGCGATGGTCATCTTCGCGACGATCGAGCTCGCGAGCGCAATGCGCGGCGCTGGGCGCGACGTGCCGCGCATCCCGCTTGTCGTCGCAGCCGTCGCGATCCAACCTGTCGCCTACTACTTCGACGTCGTCGGGCAGTGGCTCGCGCTGCTGATCGGCGTCTTCGTCGTGACCGTGTGGCGGCTCGTGGAAGCCTCGGTGTCCGTCGATCGGCCACCGCGGAAGGCGGTCTGGGCTGACTTCCTGGCCGCCGCGCTCATCCTCATCTACGTCTCGTACCTCGGCTCGTTCACGGTGCTCCTCACCTCGCAGGAGGACGGCCAGTGGTGGGTGCTCGGCTTCCTCATCATCGTCGTGGCCGTGGACGTCGGCGCCTACGTCTTCGGCCTCAACTTCGGCAAGCACAAGCTCGCGCCGAAGATCAGCCCAGGCAAGACCTGGGAGGGGTTCGCGGGAGCCGGCCTCACGTCGGTCGTGGTCGGCATCCTCGTCAGCATCTTCCTCCTCGACCAGGCCTGGTGGTTCGGCTTGATCATGGGCCCCCTGCTGCTCATCACCGCCACGGCCGGCGACCTGACCGAGTCGATGATCAAGCGCGACCTCAAGATCAAGGACATGAGCTCCTGGCTGCCCGGGCACGGCGGGTTCTTCGACCGCATCGACTCGATCCTGCCGTCGGGAGCGATGGCCTTCGCGCTCTACTTCTGGAGCGCAGACTCGACGCTTTGGTGATGCCCACCGGGGAGCCGTGCGACATGTTCGCCCGTGATGCGGCAGAATGGTCCGCGTGAGCAGCACTTCATTCCCTCTGGCATCTCGTGGCACCCTCGGCTACGACGCCGAAGAGGTCGACCGTGCATTCCGCGTCGCCCGGCAGCGTTACGACAACTTCGACAACGGCACGCAGGGCAAGCGCCTCTCGACGAGCAGCATCCGCCACACGGCGTTCACGATGCGCAAGGGCGGGTACTCCGCCCCGCACGTCGATGCCGCGCTCGAGCGTCTCGAGGACGCCGTCGCCATCCGCGAACGCGACGAGCACATCGACCGGGTCGGCCGTGATGTCTTCCTGCGCGAGACGAAGACGACGGCTCGGGCGGTCCTAGCTCGGCTTCGTCGCGAAGACGGCGAGCGCTTCGATCGGGTCTCCGTCCTGCAGCGTGGATACGACGTCAAGGAGGTCGACGAGTTCTCCAGCAGGCTCGCTGACTTCCTGCGCGGTGGAACCGCCATGTCGCTCCGCGAGGTCCGCGGGGTCGCGTTCACGCCGAAGCGCCACGGCTACAAGGAGACGCAGGTCGACCTGCTCATCGACGCCGTGATCGACGTCATGCTCGCCATTCGTTAGGTACACCTGCCACCTCAGCTGAGCCTGAGCGTTGTCAAATCGTGACCTCCCCGTTACGATTGCGTGGTCCCCTAGGCCCATCGGTTGGAGCTCCATGCCGGAAACCACTGCAACTCGCGGAGAGCGTGCACGCCAGCGTCGCAAGACTCGCGCCAGGCGCCGCGCCGCGATCTTCGGCTCATCGGCGCTCGGCGTCGTCGCAGTCGGGGCCATCGCAGTGACCACCCTCACGGGTGCCGGGGCCACAGCCTCGGCCGACGCGTCGCTGAGCCCGAGCATCCAGGAGCTGTCGCAGGAGCAGGCTCAGGCCTACGCGGTCCTCGCCGTCTCGGGGGAGAGCTCGCAGGGGACCACCATCGACGACCGGGGTTCGAGCGTCAGCATCGACGTCGTGCCGACCGACCCTGCCTCGCTCAAGAAGATCACCGAGGAGATGGTCAAGACCCAGTACGGCTGGGGTGCCGACCAGATGTCCTGCCTCGACAAGCTGTGGATGAAGGAATCCGGCTGGAACTACCTGGCCGAGAACTCCGATTCAGGCGCATACGGCATCCCGCAGTCGTGGCCCGCCGAGAAGCTCGCCACGATGGGCGCCGACTGGAAGACGAATCCGCTGACGCAGATCAAGTGGGGGATCGACTACATCGACCGAGCGTGGGGCACCCCGTGCGCCGCCTGGAACCAGCACAACGGCTCCTATTGACCTCGGACAAGCTGCCCGGCACGACCGCAGCGTCACCTTCGGCTGAACACCTCGCCACCGCGAACCACCTGGGAGTACCCGCATGACCACCACCGCCATCCGCACCGGCTCGACGCGGGCCTCACGGCCCGCAGGCCTCCGCCGACGTGCGGGGGCTCGCGTGATCGTTCCGACCCTGGCAGGGATCGCGATCGCTGCCCTCGCGGTCACCGCGACCGTCCAGCTGGGGGCCCAGGGCGATGGCGAGAGCGAAGTCGTCTCCGTCGCATCCGTCGACGAGCTGACCGCCGCGGGGGCGCAGGGCTACGCCGTGAGCCTCGTCTCCGCAGTGGATGCGGCACCGGCGGACACGAGCCGCACGAGTGACATCGCCAGCATCGTCGTGGTCACGCCGACCCCGACCCCGACGCCCGAGCCGGAGCCCGAGCCCGAGCCCGCCCCCTCGAACTCGAGCAAGAACTCCTCATCCGGCGGATCCTCCTACGAAGAGGCCGACGTCTCCTCGGATCCGAGCATCGACGCCACGCTGGCGCGCATCGCGCAGTGCGAGTCGACGAACAACCCGAAGGCCGTCAATCCTGCCGGCTACTACGGTCTGTACCAGTTCTCGATTCCGACCTGGCAGTCCGTCGGTGGGACGGGCCTCCCCTCCGACGCATCTCGTGAAGAGCAGACCATGCGCGCGAAGATGCTGCAGGCGAAGGCCGGCTGGGGGCAGTGGAGCTGCTACTGATCGGCAGACCGGTCGGATTCCCAGGGGGAACGGCGACGGGATGCGGCGGGCGACTGATGCCGTTTTCGTTGCCATTCCGTGACCATTCCGTTATCCTCGGTGAGTCCCTAGTTCCAACCCCGGGAGATCAATGACCACGTTGCAGCGCACAGGCTCGACGCGAGCAGCGCGTCCGACAGCCGCACGACGCTCACGGGCGAAGATCATCGTCCCCATCGCGGCAAGCACCGCTGTCGGTGCGCTTGCCCTCACGGCGATCCTGCAGGCGGGTGTCGCCGGAGGCGCCTCCCCAGCTCTCGCCATCGCGCCGAGCGTTGCAGACCTGACCGCCGCGGGAGCCCAGGGATACGAGGTCAGCCTCGTCTCCGCCGTCGATGCGAGTGACGACGCAGTGGTTGAAGACGAGGGCACCGCCGCCCCGACTGCGACTCCGCGAGACAACGATCTGGCCGGCATCGTCGTGACGACGCCGACCCCCACTCCGACGCCGACCGAGGAAGAGTCGAGCTCCTCCTCATCTTCCTCTTCCTCTTCCTCTTCTTCTTCTTCGAAGAGCAGCCCCGACTACGTCGCGCCCGATCCGGGCACCTCGAAGGCGGTTGCCGCCGACGTCGTCGCATCCATGGGCTGGGGCACTGGCGAGTTCGCATGCCTCGAGAAGCTCTGGCAACGTGAGTCCGGCTGGAACGCGGCGGCCGAGAACCCCTCGTCCGGGGCCTACGGCATCCCCCAGTCGCTTCCCGGCAGCAAGATGGCCACGCACGGCTCAGACTGGCGCACGAACCCCGAGACGCAGATCCGCTGGGGAATCGACTACATCAAGGGCCGCTACGGCACTCCGTGCGGCGCGTGGGCGCACTCGGAAGCCAACAACTGGTACTGATCCACTTCTCGAGCCCGCTGGGCTCAGCCACACGACGCCGCGTGACCTCAGGGTCACGCGGCGTTGTCTGTCAGCTCGGTTCCCACGAGCTTCCTAGAATGGTTGTCATGCCCCGCTCGAACCGATCCCGCCGTCCAAGCGGTGATCCGTCCCCGAGGACGAAGGGGGGTCGGGCGGCGAAGCGGCAGCAGGCTGCCGCCGACCGCGCTGGAGGCCAGGCCGACGAGCTGGAGCGTCTGCGCGACGGCTGGCGCCGCACGGAGGTGCGCCGCGGCGTCTCCTACACCGTGCAGCCGATCTCGGCGGTCCGGGCGGTCAAGGACTACGTGTGCCCCGGATGCTCCAACCCCGTCGAGGCGGGAGTCGCGCACGTTGTCGTCTGGCGGGCCGAGGGCATCCTCGGAGACGAGCACGCCTTGGCGGCCCGCCGCCATTGGCACAACCACTGTTGGAGGATGGCATGACCGATGCATCGACGGCCCGAGCAGCGGGCGAGTCCATCGAGATCCGGAGCGGAACGGAGCTGCCAGCTCGCCGCGAGGAGATCGAGCTGCACACGAGTGACGGACTGACGCTCGTGGGGGAGCTGGCGCTGCCCCTCGACCGCGAGCCGGTCGCAACACTGGTCACCCTGCACCCCCTGCCCACCGCGGGCGGCTTCATGGACTCGCACGTGCTGCGCAAGGCGTCGCTGCGTCTGCCCGCGCAGGCAGACCTGGCTGTTCTTCGCTTCAACACGCGAGGCACGAGCTCCCCGCGAGGCACGAGCGATGGCGAGTTCGGCGACGGTGAGACCGAGCGCGCCGATGTCGAAGCCGCCATGGCGTTCGTCCGCGAGCGTCGACTGCCGAACCCCTGGCTGGTCGGCTGGTCGTTCGGCACCGAGCTCGCGCTCAAGCACGGCCACGAGCATGCGGACGTCAGGGGCCTCATCCTGTTGTCCCCGCCCCTGCGGCGCACGAGCCAGGCCGAGCTCGACCGCTGGGCGGATGCGCGCGTCCCGGTCGTCATGGTCGTTCCAGAGCACGACGACTTCCTCAAGCCCGACGAGGCGGCGCAGCGTATCGCGCACCTCCCGAACCTCGAACTCGTCCCCGTCGACGACGGCCGACACCTGTGGGTGGGGGAGAAGCAGACGAAGCGAGTGCTGACGGAGATCGTGCAGCGCACGAACCCGGGTGCGCTTCCGCTCAGCTCGAGGTGGCCGAGCGGCGAGTGATCCGCGTCACGATCCGGTGCATGAAGCCGAGCTTCACCTCGGTGGGGGCGTTCAGCACGAACGGGTAGAGGTCGTTCTGGCCCATCGCTCTGCTGAAGCGGTTCAGGAGCAGCGAGACCTCGTGCCAGTCGGCGAGCACCCGCTCGATGGGCTCCTCCGTGTAGTCGATGAGCGGGGCTGTCGCCGGCTGCAGCACCACATTCGAAGCGGCGGCGGTCCACAGCGATCCGAGGATGTGCAGGTAGTGCGCGAAGGTCTCGGCGAAGTCCTCCCAGGGGTGCATCGTCGCGTACTCGGAGATGTACGACGCCGACCAGCCCTCGGGGCGCCCAGGCGGTAGTGGCGCTCGAGCGCCTCCCGGTAGCTCGCGCGCTCGTCCCCGAACAGTTCGCGGCACTCGTCGAGGAGCGTCTCGTCGTCGAGCAGGATCGACTGGTAGTAGTGGCCGATCTCGTGTCTGAAGTGGCCGAGCAGCGTCCGGTACGGCTCGCCCAGACGCACTCGGAGGGCCTCGCGGTGTGCATCCAGGGTTTCGGCCAGGTCGATCGTGATGATGCCGTTCGCGTGGCCGATCGACACTCGCTGGCCTGAGCTCCGGCTCGAGAGCAGGTCGAACCCGAGACCCCCGTCGCGTTCCGCGTAGCTCTCGATGGGGAGGCGGAGGTGCAGGCACTGCGCGAGAAGGCGCCGCTTGTCGGCGTTCGCCTCTGCCAGCTTCTCGAGCGCGAGGGTGTCGTCGGATTCCGGACGCTTGCGAACGAGCCTGCAGGAGAGGCACGACGAGGTCGCGATGCCGTCCTCCACGAGCCAGTTGCACCGCCAGCTCCGGTTGCCGCACTCCCGCCACAGCCTGCCGTCGACGAGGACTGCGCCGCCGCTGACGTCGACGAAGGCCTGCGTCTCGTCGTGGAACGCGATCGGCGTCGCACAGGCGTCGCACGACAGTGACTCGAGCATGACGAGCGAGGCGCAACGGGGGCACTGGATGCTCTGCACGCCTCGAATCATAGGTGGAGAACGGGCCGTGCCACGCTCGGCCTGCGCCGCAGTGGGGCTAGCGCTCGTTCTGCGCCGGTATCCAGACTTCCTTGACGATGAGGAGGATGGCCGCCGCGATCGGGATCGCGACGAGAGCACCGAGGAGCCCCAGGAGCGTGCCTCCCGTGAGCGCGGCGATGACCACGATGGCGCCGGGTACCTGCACGGCCGAGCTCATGATGCGAGGGCTGATGACGTAGGCCTCGACCTGCATGTAGACGACGTAGTAGATGGCGGCCATCCACCACACGCTGCTGTCGACGGGCATGAGCGCCAGCTGCAGCACGACGATGATGATCGACGCCGACAGCGTTCCCACGAGGGGGATGAGCGAGCCGAGGAAGGCGATGATGGCGAAGACGGCGGGCATCGAGGCGCCGATGATGGAGAGGAACGTGAAGGACAGGATCCCGTTCGCGAGGCCGAGCGCGAGCTGCCCGAGGACGAACTTGCCGACGGACGCCGTGATCTGCTCGGTCAGCTCGGCGGTGCGGGCCCGGCGGGAGGCCGGCAGGAGCTGGTAGAAGCCGCGCTTGATGCTGTTCATGCTCGAGACGAAGTAGAGCATGAGGATGAAGACGATGAGCACCCCGAAGAAGGCATTCACGATGCCGAAGCCGACCTCGAGCACGCCGCCGCCGATCGCGGCGAGGTTGTTGCGCAGCCACTCGAGCGCGTCGGTCACGAACTCCTGAGCCTGGAGATCAGGGAAGCGCTCGTCGACCCACTCGATGACGTTCGAGCCCGCGAGGTCGTTCACGATCGACGTGTAGCGCACCGAGAGCTGCTCGACCTGGGTCGAGATGCTCGGGATGAGCGCCCACACGACGAGACCGAGGGCGAGGGCGGCGCCGCCCAGCGAGGAGATGATGGCCGCCCACCTGGGCCAGCGGTGGCGCTCCAGGAACGCGATGATCGGCTCGAAGCCGAGCGCCAGGAACAGTGCCGCACCGATGTACGTGAGGATCGTGCTCAGCGAGGCGATCATGCCACCGAGGACAAGGGCTACGAGCACGCCGACCGTCGCGACGAAGCCGAGCCTGAACGGATTCTCGATGCGCATGCGGTGTTCCCCCTGATCGGATCCCGGCCGATGGTCGGGATCCGAGTCTAGACGCGCGGGGCGGGTCGAGATGGCACGCTGGGCCTACCGCTGGCGCGGACCTCCGCGCTTCTGGCTCGGGTTCTGTCCGCCGCCCTGGCCCGCGGCCTGAGCGGGGACGGGCTCTTCCTTGGAGGTGCTCTCTTCGGAGCGCTCGCTTGACGTCTCGGAGGTCGCGCTCTCGTCGTCGGCCCCAGCCTCAGGCTCCTGCTGCGAGCCGCTGCTCGAGAGCGCGAAGGCGTGCGCTTCGGCGCCGTCGTCGGTGCCCGATGCTGCCGCCTCGGCGTTGTCAGTGGCGGGGCGCTTCGTGATCTGCTCGTCGGCCTCGGGAAGGCTGAAGTCGGTGCGCGAGAAGGCCCGCTTGAGCTGGTCGAGGTAGTTCTGCACCTGGTCCCGCTCCTCGCGGAGCTCCGAGAGGCGCTGCTCGGCGTTGTCGAGCAGGCTCTGGGTGTGCTGCTCGACCTCGGTGTTGCGCTCGCGAGCCTGCTTGTTGCTGGTCTCGAGCAGGTCGGCTGCCTTGCGCTCCGCCTGGTCCTGCGTCTCCTGCGCGCGGCGCCGCGCATCGGCCATGATCTTGCCCGCTTCGCGTCGAACCTGCTCGCTGCGCTGGTTGAGGTCGGCGAGCTGCTCGGTCGCGTCGTCGATGAGCTTCTTCGCGGCGGCCTCCGCCTTGCGACCGGCGGCGACAAGCTGCTGCTCGAACGCGTTGCGACGCTTCGAGAGCTCGACGTCGAGTTCCGTGCGCTTCGCGTTCATCTCCCGCACCGAACCCTCGCGGAGCGCGTCGAGCTCACCCTTCGCGGCCTGGCGCTCCGCCTCCTGCTCATGCTCCATCTGCGTGCGACGAGCTGCGGCTTCGCGCTCGAAGTCGGCACGGACCTTCTCCATCTCCCGCTGCCGCTCGGCGAGGCGAGCGGCAGACTCGGCGATCTCGTTCTCCACGGCCTGGCGCTTCGTGGCCAGCTCCTCGTCGACCGATGCGCGCAGCGCGCTGATCTCGAGGTCGGTCGAGTGCCGCAGCTCACGCAGCTCGGTCGTGACCTGGTCCTTGACCGTGTCGATCTCGCGCTCCTGGTTGGTCCGCGTGAGATCGGCTTCCTGCTTCGCGTTCTCCAGGAGGCTGTCGGCCTCCGAACGGGAATCGCTCAGCACGCGCGAGGCGCGAACATCCGCTTCCCGAGTCACGCGTTCCGCGTAATCGTTGGCTTCCTGGTGGATGCGGGCCGCGTTCCTGTGCGCTTCGCTGAGGATCTTGTCTGCCTCGCGTTGCGCTTCGGCGGTGAGCTTCTGTGCCTGCTGCTCGGCAGTCGCGAGCGTGCCCGCGAGCTTGGTGCCGAGGCCGGAGTAGGTGGGGTTCCCGACCTCGTTGAGCTCGGACTCGAGCTGCTTGATGCGGGTCCGCATCGCCGCGATCTCGCGGCTCGCACCGGAATCCTGGTTGCCGGCCTGGGCGAGCTGCGTGCGCAGTGACCTGATGACCTCGTCGACCTCTTCGCGGTTGTAACCGCGCATCGCCGTGTTGAAGTTGATGTCGTCGAATGCCAAGGACGCCTCCGCGTGAGTCAGGGTGCAGGTGCGCGCCGACCGCCTGCGCACGTCCTGAAGTCTAGACGGCGGCTTCGAACAGCGCCCTGATGAGGCGCGGAATGGCGAAGACATCTCTCGCGAAATCGCCGGTTTCCGGGACGGGGGCGCCGGCGCATACACCGAATTCCGGGGCGAAACCGGCGTATTCCAGGGGAAGTGCGGGCACGGTGCGTTAGATTGAGGGTCGAGAGTCTCCATGAACCTCATGGAAGACGACGGCACCCTCGCGAGAGGAGCACGTCGAGCGCACAAACGATGCACGGCGCAATCACTCGAGAAGGAGTCACTCAGTGAGATTCATCCTAGCCGCGATCGCATTTCTCGGAAGTGCGGCGCTGCTTGTCGTCGGCTGGCTGCAGGTCACGGAAGCGAGGGCCGCTGACACGGTCGTCGCGACGGGCACGCTGACCCAGGAGTCGCCGTTGCTGGTCATCCCCAGCGACACGCTCATCGAGCACGCTGGCACGCAATCCATCACGATCCGCGGCGACGGCCCCATTCGCGTCGCGATCGGGCGCCAGGCCGACATCGCAGGCTGGGTCGGCACGACGCAGCACGAAATCGTCACCCTCGACGACACGAGCGGAGCCCTGGTCTTCACGCCGGGCGAGGCCTCGCCGGATGAGACGACGGCCCCCAACATCCTCGGCAACGACCTCTGGTTCGAGGAGTACGAGGGGGAGGGCCAGCTCGAGATGCAGCAGACGCTTCCCGTCGGCTTCGCCCTGCTCGTCCAGTCGGACGGAGAAGCCTCCGCGCCCAACGAGGTCTCCATCTCCTGGCCGCTCGACGGACGCGCGCCCATGGCCGGTCCACTGCTGCTCGGCGGCGGAGTCCTGCTGCTGATCTCGCTCGGCCTGCTGCTCTGGGCGCTGCTCAGCATGCGCCGCCGCTCGAAGCCGCAACGACAGGCTCGCGAAGAGGTCGACTCCGAGATCCCGGTCGCCGTTCCCGCCGCTGACGGGGCAACCGCGGCCACGCCGGCGTTCTCCTTCGAGGGTTCGACGCAGGCAGCGAACGATGGGCTCGACTCGTCCGAGGTCGATCCGATCGAGCAGTCGCAGAGCGTCGTGGCCGAATCGGTCCGGCTCTCTGAAGAAGACGTGCGAACAGCCGAGGCAGACCACGAACGCTTCCGGCCGGTCGATGAAGCCGTGCCCAGCTGGGCACCACCGGCCACCGTCGACGCGGAGGATCAGCAGCCCCAGGCTGCCGCCTTCCCCTCCTTCCGTGCCCCGAGCGCCGAGGCACCAGCATCGAACCCGGCACCTGGCGCACCGGATGCTCCGGCGGTCGACGACCCGTTCAGCTGGAGCGGCCAGGAAGAAGCGACGTCGTCCGATGCGGGCGCCGCCCCGGCTGAGCCGGCAGCGCCTCCAATGGACAACGACGCAGACAAGCCGGACGCAGACGAGCCGGATGACGATTCCACCGGGGGCGGGGAGCCTCCCGCTGGCGGTGCACCCGGTCCCGATGCGACCGCACCATCCGGCGACGCGCCCGCTGCTGAGCCCCAGCAGTGGCGTCGACCCCGGGGTCGCGACCGGAGCCAGGCCCCGAAGCGACTCTTCAGGCTCATCCCGGTGCTGCTCGTCGGATCGATCGCGCTCTCCGGATGCTCCGCCGACTTCTGGCCAGAGCAGTTCGGCGGGTCGACGAGCGCGCCGACGACGCCGACGCCGACCTCCTCGATCGACCAGGCGCTTCTCACCGAAGGCGAGGCACTCCCCGCGGTGAACGCGCAGCAGCTCACGGAGATCCTCGACGACGCAGCCAAGCTCGCCCAGGAAGCCGATGCCGCCAACAACGCGGACGGGCTGGCGCCCAGATTCACCCAGGCCGCCTACCAGGAGCGCGCTGCCGAGTACCAGGCGAAGGCCGCCGACAACGCGCTGCCGGGTCCCGCGGCCTTCCCCACCGGCGAGATCGTCTACGCCGTACCGCAGGCCTCGGAGGCCTGGCCGAAGTCGATCTTCGTGGTTCGTGAAGCCGGCGGAGAGACGCCGACGGCACCGTTCGGCATGATGCTCACGCAGTCGTCGGCTCGCGACGGCTACAAGGTGGCATCCATCGTGCAGCTCACCCCCGACGTGACTCTGCCCGAGGCGGCCCCCGTCGAGATCGGGGCCCCCGGCATCGACGGTCTTGCGCAGCCGCTTGTCATCGCCCCCGAGGAACTCGCCGCGGCGTACGCCGACGTCATCAGCAACGGGGACGGCTCGCAGTTCGCCGCGCTCTTCTCTCCCGACGGAGATTCCCTTCGCACCCAGATCGCCGATGCCAGGGCAACGGTCTCGGGCGAGATCGACGCGAACGCGGCGCGGATCGAATTCCAGACACGGGCGAGCGACGATCCTCCCTTCGGAGTGCAGACGCTCGACGGGGGAGCGATCATCGCGGTCTCCATCGAGGAGGTCGAGAAGCTGAGCGCGCGGACGCAGCTCGCGACGCTGAGCGTTCAAGGGCGCACCGCCGCTCTTGCAGGTGCCAGCTCCTCGTCACTTGGATTCGAGACGCTCTACACCAACCAGCTCATGTTCTACGTGCCGTCTGAAGCGACAGGCGGCGCAGTCCAACTGCTCGGCTACGCCAACACCATGACCGGCGCACGCCAGCTCAACGCCAACGAGGTTACCTATGGCTGAAACCCCTCCACTCAACCCAGCAAGTCTCTACGGAGCCGTTGATCTCTCCTCGCTCGTCCAGCGTGCGAACACGCCGGCAGGTCAGGAGCCCGGCGCTCCGGCAGCCGGCGCTCCCGGACAGCCCACGCAGCCAGCGGCCGGCGAGCCGGTGGCGACGCTGCCGGACGTCGTGGTCGATGCCGACGAGCAGACGCTCGAGCAGTTCATGCAGCTCTCGCAGTTCCTACCCGTCATCGTCGAGATGCACGCCGCCTGGTCGAGTGATGCGCAGGCCCTCTCGCCCGTGCTCGCGAACATCGTCCGCAGCGCGGAAGGACGCATCGTGCTCGTGCGCGTCGACCTGGACGCGCATCCGCAGCTCGGGCAGCAGCCGCAGGTCATCGCCATCATCGGCGGTCGGCCATTGCAACTCTTCTCCGGAAACCCGCCCCAGGAGCAGATCACGCAGATCGTCGGCGAGATCCTCCAGGTCGCGGCCCAGCAGGGGCTCACGGGCCACGTCGCAGTCGATGCAGCACCCGAGGCCGAGGCGGAGGCGCAGGCCGAGCCTGCCGCACCGCCGCTCCCGCCGCTGCACGCCGAAGCCTTCGAGGCGCTCGAGCGTGGAGACTATCCCGCAGCCATCGACGCCTACGAGCGCGCCCTCGCTGAGCGCCCCGCCGACGACGAGGCTCGCGCCGGCCTCGCCCAGGTGCAGCTCCTCGTCCGGCTCCAGGGCAAGACGCTCGAGGAGATCCGGCAGCGAGGCGCCGCCAACGCGGACGACCTCGATGCGCAGCTCGACGTCGCCGACCTCGACCTGTCGGGCGGGCACATCGACGACGCATTCGACCGCCTGCTGACGCTGTTCCCGAAGCTCGACGCCGAGGGCAAGACGACGGTGCGCGAGCGCCTGCTCGATCTGTTCCTCGTCGTGGGCGTCACGGACCCCCGCGTGGGGGCTGCGCGGGCACGGCTCACGAACCTGCTGTTCTGACCTGAGCCGGTGAACTGAGCGAGGCCCGGATGCGATCTGATCGCATCCGGGCCTCGCTTCGTCGAGCGTGCCGGGCTGCTATCCCTCGAACTTGAGCCAGACCGCCGCGAGCGGCGGGAGGGTGATGGCCGCCGACTGCGCGAAACCGTGCGACGCGACATCCTCGGTCGTGACGGAACCGTAGTTGCCGGCCCCCGAACCCGCGTACGTCTCCGCGTCGGTGTTGAGCACCTCCGACCAGCGTCCTGCGTGCGGCAGGCCGAGGCGGTAGCCGCCGATGGCCTGGTTCGAGAAGTTGAAGATCATCGCGACATCCGGAGTGCCGTCGAAGCCACGGCGCGCGAACGCGAGGACGCTGTTCGCCGCGTCGTCGCCGCTGAGCCACACCATGCCTGACGAGTCGTCGTCGAGCTCCCAGAGCGCGCCCTCGTGCTTCGCGAGACGGTTGAGGTCTCCCACGAGACGCTGGACGCCCGCGTGGCCGGGGTTGTCGAGCTCCCACCAGTCGAGTCCGCGAGACTCGCTCCACTCGGTCTGCTGCGCGAACTCCTGCCCCATGAAGAGCAGCTGCTTGCCCGGGTGCCCCCACTGGTACGCCAGGAAGAGGCGCGTGCCGGCGAGCTTCTGCCACTCATCGCCGGGCATCTTCGAGTACAGGGACCCCTTGCCGTGGACGACCTCATCGTGGCTGATGGGAAGCAGGAACCGCTCGCTCCACGCGTACACGAACGAGAAGGTCAGGTCTCCCTGATGGTGGGAGCGGTAGATGGGGTCGCGCTCGACGTACCTGAGGCTGTCGTTCATCCAGCCCATGTTCCATTTGAGGCCGAAGCCGAGGCCGCCCCAGTCGGTCGGCTTCGTGACGCCAGCCCAGCTGGTCGACTCCTCGGCGATCATGGCGATACCGGGGTAGAGCTTGTAGGCCGTCGCGTTGACCTCCTGCAAGAAGGCGATGGCCTCGAGATTCTCGCGCCCGCCGTGGATGTTCGGCACCCACTCCTCGCGCGAGTAGTCGAGGTAGAGGATCGAGGCGACGGCGTCGACGCGCAGCCCGTCGATGTGGAACTCCTCGAGCCAGTACAGCGCATTGGCGACGAGGAAGTTGCGCACCTGGGAGTCACCGAAGTTGAAGACCTTCGTGCCCCAGTCGAGCTGCTCGCCCAGGCGAGGGTCGGCGTGCTCGTAGAGCGCCTGGCCGTCGAACTCCGCGAGGCCGAAGCCGTCCTTCGGGAAGTGGCCGGGCACCCAGTCCATGATGACGCCGTAGCCTGCCTGGTGGAGCCGGTCGATGAGGTAGCGCAGGTCGTCTGGTGAGCCGAGGCGGGAGGTGGGAGCGTAGTAGCCGGTGACCTGGTAGCCCCACGAGCCGCCGAAGGGGTGCTCCGAGAGCGGCATGAACTCCACGTGGGTGAACTCGAGGCCGTCGAGGTACTCGACGAGCTGGTCGGCCAGCTCGCGGTAGCCGAGTCCGGGTCGCCAGGACATGGCGTGGAGCTCGTAGGTGGTCATGGGGCCCGTGTGCGGGTCCTTCTGCGCGCGGGAGGTCATCCAGTCGCCGTCGCCCCACTCGTAGGTGCTGGGCTTCGCGATGACCGACGCGGTCTGGGGCGGCTGCTCGGCGTGCAGCGCGAGGGGGTCTGCCTTCTCGACCCAGTCGCCGGAGGCGGTGCGGATCTGGAACTTGTAGGTCTCGTGCGGTGTGACACCTGGTACGAAGAGCTCCCAGATGCCGAGTGCGTCGAGGCGGCGCAGGGCGTGCGCCCGGCCATCCCAGCCGTTGAACGAGCCGATGACGCGCACGGCCTGCGCGTGGGGAGCCCAGACGACGAACGAGGTGCCCCAGACGGCGGAGTGGGTGCCCCAGTGCTCGCGGTGGTGCGCGCCGAAGACGTGCCAGAGGCGCTCATGGCGCCCTTCGCCGAAGAGGAACTGGTCGACCTCGCCCACGACGGGAAGGAAGCGGTAGGGGTCGTCGACGATGTGCGGAACGCCGTCGCTGTAGACCGTCTCGATGCGGTAGTCGTCGAGGCCCTGATCGTGCGCGCCCTGCCAGATGCCGTGGGCGAGGTGCTGCAGCTCGACCCGCTCCCCGCTGGACTCGAGGATCGCGGTGACACGCTCCGCGAGAGGGCGACGCGCTCGGACGAGCGTGCGGCCGTCTTCCTGCAGGTGCTGTCCGAGGATCGCGTGCGGGCCGGAGTGCGTGCCCTCGGCGACCGAGCGCAGCTCACCCTCGGGAACGCCGATCGGTGCGGGAGCGGCGGGCTTGAGTTCGTCGGTCATGGTGTTTCCGTTCTCGAGATCGTCCGGTCGCACCGCCTGGCGCGACCGGACGACGGGTCAGAGTGCCGAGTGCCTGACGCGCAGGATGTGCGCGGGAAGGGTGGAGGGGTCGAGGCGCACGTAGTTCGCGCCGCCCCAGACCCATTCGTGGCCGCTGAGGAGGTCCTCCACGCCGAACTCCGTGTCGGGCGCGAACCCGAACTTCGTCTGGTCGATGTAGACGGTCGCCTCCTCGATACCGGAGTGGTTGAGGTTCACCGCGACGATCACCGTGTTGGAGACGCCGTCGGGGGCGTACTCGGCGGGCAGGTGCTTGGAGAAGACGAGCACGTTCTCGTTGTCGCTGAACTGCACCTCGAAGTTGCGCAGCTGCTGGAGCGCCGGGTTGGCGCGCCGCAGCTCGTTGAGCTTCGTCAGGAGCGGAGCGAGGGAGTAGCCGCTCGCTTCCTGGGCCGCCCAGTCACGCTGCTTGAACTCGTACTTCTCGTTGTCGATGTTCTCCTCCGAGCCGGGGCGGGCCACGTTCTCGGCGAGCTCGAATCCGGCGTAGACCCCCCACAGGGGGGAGGAGGTGGCGGCGACGATCGCTCGGATCTTCGCGGCGTTGCGCCCACCCTTCTGCAGGTACTCGGTGAGGATGTCCGGTGTGTTGACGAAGAAGTTCGGGCGAAGGAAGTCGCTTGACTCCTTCGATACCTCGGTGAGGTACTCCTCGAGCTCCGTCTTCGTGTTGCGCCAGGTGAAGTAGGTGTACGACTGCTGGAAGCCGGCCTTCGCGAGCGCGTGCATGATGGCGGGTCGGGTGAACGCCTCGGCGAGGAAGATGACCTCGGGGTGCTTGGCGTTGACCTCGTGGATCAGCCACTCCCAGAACTGCAGGGGCTTCGTGTGCGGGTTGTCGACGCGGAAGATCTTGACGCCGAGGTCGATCCAGTACTCGACCGTGTCGAGGACCTCCGCGTACAGGCCGTTGCGGTCGCCGTCGAAGTTGATCGGGTAGATGTCCTGGTACTTCTTCGGCGGGTTCTCGGCGTAGGCGATGCTGCCGTCCGGCAGCTGCGTGAACCAATCGGGATGCTCAGCCACCCACGGGTGGTCGGGGGTCGCCTGCAGGGCGAGGTCGAGGGCGAGCTCCATGCCGTTCTTCTCGACCTCGCTGACGAAGTACCGGAAGTCCTCGACGGTGCCCAGGTCGGGGTGGATGTCGCGGTGGCCGCCTTCTGCGGACCCGATCGCCCACGGGGAGCCCGGGTCTCCAGGCTCCGTCGTGAGGGAGTTGTTCGGCCCCTTGCGGTTGGTGTGCCCGATCGGGTGGATCGGCGGAACGTAGAGCACGTCGAAGTTCATGGCCGCGACCGCAGGCACGCGCTCGGCGGCGGTGCGGAACGTGCCGGAGGTCCAGCTGCCGTCCGCCGCCTGCCTGGCGCCCTCCGAGCGGGGGAAGAACTCGTACCAGGCCGCGTTTCCGGCCAGCGCGCGGTCGACCTGGATGCTGCGCTTGGCCGAGCGCGTCACGAGGGAGCGGACGGGGTGCGCCTCGACGACCTCGAGCACGTCTTCGGCGAGCAGCGAGGCGAGGCGGAACGAGGCGGACCGGGAGGTGAAGCGCGACGCGGTCGCCGCGTCCCGCAGCACGGCGCTCTGATGCGCGGTGAGCTCAGGATTGGTGGCCGCACGGTCGACGACCATCGCGCCGAGCTCGAGCATGACGTCGACATCGATACCGGCGGGGATCTTGATCTCCGCGTTGTGCTGCCAGGTCGCGAAGTCGTCGTTCCAGGCTTCGACCCACCACTCGTGGGTGCCGGCGGCGGTGACCTGCGCCTCGGCCAGCCAGGAGTCGGTGCCCTTGGGGCCGGGCTGCATGCGGATACGCGAGGCCTCCGCGCCTGGCTCGGTGAGCACGAGCTCGACGCCGATGATGTCGTGCCCCTCGCGGAAGGCGACGCAGGAGAAGGGCACGACATCGCCTACGTACCCCTTCGTCGGGAACAGGTTGTCGACGAGCTGCGGCTGCAGGTCGAGGATGGGGATGCGGCCGATCACCGGCACGTAGCCGGAGCCCGGGAAGGCGTCGCCGGTCGGCGGGAGCGCCGTCGCGACGGCCGCGGCTGCTGCCGGCTTCGCCGCTGGAGCCTTCGGCTTGCGCGCCCTTGGCGCCTTGGCCGAGGAGGGCTCGGGTGCTGCCGCTGCGCTCACTGGCGCGTCCTGCGCCGCTGGGGCAGGCTTCGGCGAGGTGCTCGCTCGCTTCGCGGCTGCCCGACGTGGGCGGCTCGGTGGAATCTGGTCGTCTGACGCTGGTGTCGTTGCCACATCCGAACGCTACCAACACCCACCCGCATCGGGGCTGTTCGCGTGTCACGGAATGCGAACGACCCCTACGCCGTGGGCTAGATGCGGTGGTGTCCCGGCTCGACGTCGACGGCGTAGACCTGCACCGAGGGTCCCTCGAGACCGGTGAGCTGACCTGGGACGAGCACGCGACTCGAGCTGAGCGCCTCGTCAGGGTGCTCGTGCGTCGAGTCCCAGAGGAGCCGGTACCCGGTGATCTCATCGACGGCTGGCGCGCGGAGCGCCGCGTCGTCCTCGCTGCCGTGCACGACGAGCAGGAGACGGTCGGTGAGCATCCGCACCCCGTCGACGAGCTCGGCGTCGCCCGTGAAGTCGGCATCGGCTTCCGGGATGTAGGCGTCGAGCAGCACCTGCAGGGTTCGCCCGCCTGGCCCCTGCCAGGAGCCGTCGCCCATGGGGTTGCCGAGCGCGTCGAACCACCGGCGCCTGGTGCCGTGCTCGCTGAGCGCGTGCCCGTGGTTGAAGCTGCTCGGACGCAGCACCTGGTGCTTGCCACGCAGCTCGATGAGCCTGCGCGTGTGCGCGAGCTGGGCGAGCTGGACCTCGCTCAGCTCCCAGGAGAACCAGGTGAGGGGCGAATCCTGGTTGTACGGATTGTTGTTGCCCTTCTGCGACCGCGCGACCTCATCGCCCGCCGTCAGCATGGGCACACCTGCGCTCAGGAGCAGAGTGCCGAGGAGGTTGCGCATGGAGCGCCTGCGCAGCGCCTCGATGTCGCCGCGGTCGCTCGGCCCCTCGACGCCGAAGTTCCAGGAGCGGTTGTCGCCGGTCCCGTCGCGGCCGAGCTCGGCGTTCTGCAGGTTGTGCTTGACGTTGTAGGAGACGAGATCGCGAAGCGTGAAGCCGTCGTGGGCCGTCACGAAGTTGACGGAGGCGAGGGGCCCGCGGTCGTCGCTGAACATGTCGGAGGAGCCGGCGAGCGAGGTGCTGAACGCGCCGGCCCCCTCGGGATGCACGCCGGAGCTGCGCGCCTCGGCGATGTCCCGAACCCAGAACGAACGCGCGTGGTCGCGGAAGCTGTCGTTCCACTCCGACCAGTCCTCCGGGAAGTTTCCCGTCTGCCAGCCGCCCATGCCGACATCCCACGGCTCCGCGATGAGCTTCGTCTCGGCCAGGCGGTCGTCGCTGACGATCGCCTCGAGCAGGGGGTGATGCGTCTCGAAGGCATGGTGCGCATTTCGGCCGAGCGTTGCCGCCAGGTCGAAGCGGAAGCCGTCGATGCGGAACTCCTCCACCCAGTACCTGAGCGAGTCGAGGATGAGCTCGCGCACGATCGCCTCCGACGTGTCGAGCGAGTTGCCGCAGCCGGTCTGGTCGACCGGGTTGCCGTGCATGTCGTGCCGGTAGTAGGTGGCGTTGTCGAGGCCGCGGAACATGGACGTCTCGTCGCCGCGGCCACCCTCGGAGGTGTGGTTGTAGACGACGTCGAGGTACACCTCGATGCCGGCTGCGTGCAGGTGCTTGACCATGCCCTTGAACTCGCGCGCGATCGCGTGCGGGCCAGCCGCACGGGCGGCGGGGGAGGCGTAGTCGGCATGCGGGGCGAAGAATCCGAGCGTGTTGTAGCCCCAGTAGTTCGCCATGCCCTGGCGCCGCAGGAACGACTCGGACGCGAACGCGTGCACGGGAAGCAGCTCCACCGCTGTGACCCCGACCGATTGGAGGTAGGCGATCGTGTCCTCGTGCGCGAGGCCGGCGTAGCTGCCACGCAGGTCTTCCGGCATGTGCGGGGCGAGCTGCGTGAATCCCTTGACGTGGGCTTCGTAGACGACGACGTCGCGGAGGGGGAGGAGCGGTGCTCGGACCTGACCCCAGTCGAAGGGCTCGGACTCGACGACCTGGGCGGTCCAGACCGGAACGGCCAGGCTGCCGACGTTCGCGACCTGCCTGGCGTACGGCTCGACGAGCAGCCGATGCCTGTCGAAGGCGTTGGTTCCGCTCGACGGCCCGTCGGCGCGCACGGCGTACCGCTGCCCGTTCACGAGCTCGGCGCATTCTGCCTGCCAGACGCCGCCTGGCATGCTGGCCATCTCGATGGTCCGCGTGACCGTGCCGTCGGCGGCCACGAGGCACAGCGTCATCGAGGTCGCGTGCATCGAGAACACGCGGAGGCGCGCGATTCCCTGGCGGTGGGTCACGCCGAGGTCTGAGCGGGTCTGGGAATCGGGCATGAGGCCTAAACTGTTCGAATCGAGCGGCCGGGCGCCGTCCGGCGGCTTCCTGGTCACATGCGTGCGCCCTGGTGCGCACAGATCGCGCAAGTCTATGTCGAGAGTGAGGCGAGGAGCGAAATGGCCGTTTACCTCGACCACGCCGCGACGACGCCGATGGTGCCGGAGGCGAGGGCTGCGCTGCTCGCGGGACTCGAGCTCACGGGGAATCCGTCGTCGATTCACGGCCACGGGCAGGCGGCGAAGCGGATGCTCGAGGGGGCACGAGAGCGCGTCGCTTCCGCGCTCGGCGCAGACCCCATCGAGGTGGTGTTCACCTCTGGCGGTACCGAGGCCATCAATCTCGGCGTCAAGGGCCTCTACTGGTCCCGACTGCGGCAGCGGCCCACCCGCACGCGCGTCCTGGCGCCTCGCGGTGAGCACCATGCGACGGTGGATGCGCTCGAATGGCTCGCCGCGCACGAGGGAGCGGTGATCGACTGGCTGCCTGTCGACGGAGCCGGCCTCGTCGATCTCGAGGTCGCGGCAGCGCGGATGCGCGAGCACGCGGACGAGATCGCCCTGGTCACGGTCATCCTCGCGAACAACGAGGTGGGCTCGGTGCAGCCCGTGCGTGCGCTCGCCGAGCTCGCGAACGAGCAGGGGATTCCCGTGCACGTCGACGCAGTCGCGGCGTTCGGGCACATTCCCGTCTCCCTCCGCGATCTCGGCGTCGCGGCGCTCAGCGTCTCCGCGCACAAGATCGGCGGGCCCGTCGCGATGGGGGCGCTCGCCCTCGCGCGCGCCCACACGGTCGAGGCGCTCATCCACGGGGGAGGGCAGCAGCGGGGTGTGCGCTCGGGCACCCAGGACGTGCCGGCGGCGCTCGCCTTCGCGGCGGCCACCGATGCCGCTATGACGCGTATGGCTGCGGAGGGTGCGCGCCTCGACGGCCTCGCGCTGCGGCTCTCGGAGGGCCTCGAGCGCATTCCGGGTGCGCAGCTCCGAGGGGCACGGCTCGATGGCACGCTCGTCGATCGCGGCGTGGAGGTCCGGGCGAGAGTGCCCGGGAACGTCCACGTCACCTTCAACGGCTGCCAGGGCGACTCGCTGCTCTTCCTGCTCGACATGGCAGGGTTCTCCGTCTCGACGGGCTCGGCCTGCCAGGCCGGCATCGCGGAGCCGTCTCACGTGCTGCTCGGCATGGGCCTCGACGAGCGTGCCGCGCTCAGCGCGCTCCGCTTCACCCTGGGCGCCTCGACATCCGCTGCGGACATCGACGCCCTCCTCGCAGTGCTGCCGCGGATCGTGGAGCAGGCGCGCACGGCCGGTTTCTCCGACCGCGCCGTCTAGTTTCGAGTCGTCTCCGCTGGGCAGGCCTCGGCTCTCGCCTCAGAGTCGGCGGATGCGCCTACGCTGACGCCATGACGATGCGAGGCGCTGGAGGCGGGCCCCCTGCCGGAGGCCGCGTGCGCGATGAGTCCGTGCTCCGCGCGGCGAACGAGCAGGCCCCACAGATCGACGACCTGTGGCAGCGGGTCATCCGGCTGTTCTCGCCGTACCGGCGGAAGATCGCCATCGCGCTGGCGCTGGTGCTCGTCACCGCCGCCATCTCGGTGCTGCCTCCGCTGCTCACCGAGCAGGCGTTCGATGTCGGCCTGTTCCCGCCCGATGGAGCGGGGCCGAACATCGGCGAGCTGTGGAAGATCGTCGGGCTCATGGCGCTGCTGTGGGTCGCCTCGAGCGCGCTCGGGGTCGTGCAGACCTACTTCACGGCCAGCGTCGGCAACTCGGTCATGGGCGACCTCCGCGTGCGGCTCTTCGAGCACCTCCAGCGCATGGAGCTCGCGTTCTTCACGCGCACGAAGACCGGCGTCATCCAGTCCCGCCTGCAGAACGACGTCGGCGGCGTCGCATCCACCCTGCAGTCGATGATCACGAGCGTCGTCGGGAACATCGTCACCGTCCTCGCAGCCGTCGTCGCGATGGCGCTGCTCTCGTGGCAGCTCACGATCATCGCCTTCGTGCTCATGCCCGCCCTCGTCTGGGCGCAGCGTCGGGTCGGCCAGGTGCGTGCCCGGATCGCGACGAAGACGCAGGAGTCGCTCTCCGAGATGACCGCGATCACGCAGGAGTCGCTGAGCGTCTCCGGCATCCTGCTCGCGAAGTCGTTCGGCCGCGAGGAAGCCGAGGGGCAGCGGTATCGCGCTGAGAACCTCAAGCAGATCGGCCTGCAGGTCAAGCAGACCATGAGCGGGCAGAGCTTCTTCGCGTTCGTGTCGATCGTGTTCTCGCTTGTTCCCGCGGCCGTCTACATCGTCGCCGCCTACCTCATCACGGGTGGCGTCGACCTCACGGCCGGTGCGATCGTCGCCTTCACGACGGTGCAGACGAGACTCACGATGCCGCTCATCGGACTCATGCGCATCGGTCTCGAGGTGCAGACGTCGAAGGCGCTTTTCGCCCGGATCTTCGAGTACCTCGATCTGGCTCCCGCCATCACGCCGTCGCCGTCGCCGACGCCCCTGGACGAGTCGAAGCTCGGCGAGGTGACGTTCGAGCACGTGTCGTTCCGCTACCCGGACGCCGAGACCGACGCCGCCCCGACGCTCGACGACGTCTCGTTCACGGTCCGCCCCGGTGAGTTCGTCGCGTTCGTCGGGCCGAGCGGTGCCGGGAAGACGACCATCGGCTACCTGGTGCCGCGGCTCTACGAGGCGTCATCCGGGGCCGTGAGGTTCGCCGGCACCGACGTGCGAGACCTCGACCACGACGCGCTCATCGCCAACACGGGCATCGTGAGCCAGGAGAGCTACCTGTTCCACGCGTCGATCGCAGAGAATCTGCGCTTCGCGAAGCCCGAGGCGACGCAGGCGGAGATCGAGGATGCGTGCCGGCAGGCCAACATCCACGAGACCATCTCGAAGTTCCCCGATGGGTACGAGACGCTGGTGGGGGAGCGCGGGTACCGGCTCTCCGGAGGTGAGAAGCAGCGCGTCGCCATCGCGCGAGTTCTCCTGAAGGACCCGGCCGTCCTGGTCCTCGACGAGGCGACCAGTGCTCTGGATACACGGTCCGAGCGATTCGTGCAGCGTGCCCTGGACGCCGCATCGCGTGGGCGCACGGTGCTCGCCATCGCGCACCGCCTCTCGACGGTGAAGGATGCCGATGTGATCTGCGTCCTCGACGAGGGCCGCATCGTCGAGCGTGGCAGCCACGCAGAGCTCATGGCCGGCGGCGGGCTCTACGCCGCGCTCCACGAGGAGCAGCGCACCGACGTCGAGCCCGAGCTCGAGTCCTGATTCAGCGGGCCAGCTGGATCTCGTCCTCGATCTTCCACTTGCCCGCAAGCGCGGGGGCGAGCGGGATGACACCGAGGGTGAGGACGGCGAGGAGGCCGAGCGAGATCGACCAGTTGCCCGTCGCCGTTGCCAGCACGCCGACCGTGAACGGCGCGAGGGCAGCGAGGGCGTAGCCGACCAGCTGGACGAAGCCGCTGAGGATCGCCGACCCGCGCTGGCCCGATGCGCGGAGGCCGATGAGCGTGAGGCAGATGGGGAAGATCAGCTGCCCGAAGCCGATGAGCAGCACCCAGACGACAGGGGCTGCCGTCGGGGCCAGGATGAGGCCCAGGTAGCCGAGCGCGAAGCCGGCTGCCGCGGAGATGAGCGGCCAGGTGGTGCCGAGGTGCTTGATGACAAGCGGGGTCGCCAGCGAGAGCGGGATGCCCATTGCCGCGAACAGCGAGAGGTAGCCGGCCGCGGCGACCGTGTCTGCCCCCGCCCGTTCCTGCAGGATCGTGGGGAGCCAGCCGAAGCAGCAGTACGCGTTCATCGACGAGATGGCGAAGGTCGTCGCGAGCGCCCATGCCCGCTTGGAGCGCCAGATGGAGCGTGCGGGACGTGCGGGCCTGCCGTTCGGCAGCGTCACGGCGCCCGTCGTCTCGGGCACGTGTCCGCGGGCCGCGCGCACCTGGGCGCGAACGAGGAGGATGAGCCACGGCACGGCTGCCGAGGCCGCGACGATGCCCCACATCGAGAGCGAGGTCCGCCAGCCGGAGGCCAGGGCGACGGGTGCCGCGAGCAGCGGAGGCAGCATCGTGCCGAGTGCGACGACGATCGCGTAGGTGGAGGTCATGACCGGGATGCGCGACCGGAAGTACGTGACGACGACCGGAGGCAGGAGGATGTTGCCGATGCCCATGCCGAGGAGGGCGATGCCGCTGCCGCCGAGGAGGGTGGGGACGTTGGGGGCTGATCCTCGGAGCAGGTGCCCGGCGATGATGGCGGCCAGGGCGAGGACGATGAGCAGCTCGAGGCGCACGCGACGCAGCAGCCACGGGGTGATGAGGCCCGCGATCGCGAAGGCGACGGGAGGCAGCATCGTGAGGAGCCCGGTTGTGGCGCCCTGGAGCGGGAGGTCGACGGAGATGAGATCGAAGATCGGCGAGGCGTTGGTGACGGCGGTCCTCAGATTCAGTGCGAGGAGCACCAGCGCGAGGACGGCGAGTGCCGTCCAGAACCACGGGGACCGTGCGCTGCCTGGGGGGTTCGGAGCGGGGAGAGACGACACGAGGTGCCACTGTACCCAGGGCCTGCACAGGAAAGTTGCACTTGTGAAACTTTGCACTCATGCATATTCTTTAGTGGTGTCGAACCCAGCCCTCTCCCTCCGCGAACGCAACCGCATCGACTGCTGGCACGCCATCCACGATGCCGCTGCCGACCTCACGATCGAGCGGGGCCTCGACGAGACGACGATCGACGCGATCAGCGATCGCGCCGGCGTCTCACGCCGAACCTTCTTCAACTACTTCCCGAGCAAAGAGGATGCGGTGCTCGGCATGCAGGCACCGACCCTGCCCGACGGCGCCCTCGAGGACTTCCGCGCCAGTGCGGGTGACTCGTTCGGCCGCACGATGCGGCTCATGCTGGCTGTCCTCGATTCGGCGATCCCCGACCACGACGACTTCCCACGGCGGCGAACGCTCGCCGACCAGAACCCAGTGCTCGAGGAGCGCCTCAGGCGCCACATCAGCGCGGCGGAGGACATCGTGCTCGCGATCCTGACCGAGCAGGACGGCGACAGCTCGACCGAGCCGCTGCCCGACGGCATCGAGTCCGCCAAGGCGCTCCTGTCGCTCGCCGCCACCATCCTGCGCTTCACCAGCCGGAACGACCCCCACGGCGTCCTGGTCGACCGGGAAGCCGCCATCAACCGCTCTATCGACGTATTCAGGAAAGCGATCTCAGAATCCCTATGACGACTCCCCCCAGCATCGATTCGCAGGCCCGCGCCGAGACCGGCACAGGAACCGGCGCGAGCGACGGCGCGCGCGCAGCGAGGCCCGCGGCTGGCGCGACGACCGGCACGTCCCACAAGCGGAGCATCGTTCCGCTCTTCCTCGGCCTGATGGTCACGATGCTCATGGCATCGCTCAACAACACGGTCCTCTCCAGCGCCATGCCGACCATCGTGGGGGAGCTCCACGGAGTCGAGCACATGAGCTGGGTCGTGACGTCGTTCATCCTGGCGTCGACCGTCATGATGCCGGTCTACGGCAACCTCTCCGACCTGTTCGGACGCAAGCCGCTTCTGCTCATCGCCATCGGACTGTTCATCGCCGGCTCGGTGCTCGGCGGCCTGGCGCCCTCGATCGAGCTGCTCATCGGCGCGCGCATCGTCCAGGGACTCGGCGGCGGAGGCCTCATGATCCTGTCGCAGGCCGCCATCGCCGACGTCGTCCCTGCGCGCGAGCGTGGCAAGTACATGGGGGTCATGGGCGCGGTCTTCGCCTTCTCCTCCGTGGCCGGCCCGCTGCTCGGTGGCTGGTTCACGGAAGGGCCGGGATGGCGCTGGGTGTTCTGGATCAACCTGCCGCTCGGTGCTCTTGCGCTGCTGGCGACGATCTTCCTCCTCCGTCTCCCCAAGCGCCCCGCGCAGGAGCGCACTCGGATCGATGTCAGCGGCATGGCCCTCATCTCCCTCGCGACGACCGCGCTCGTGCTCGTCGGAACGTGGGGCGGGTCGCAATACGCGTGGACGTCGCCGACGATCCTGCTGCTCGCAGCGCTTGCCATCGTCTCGGCCACGGCGTTCGTCTTCGTCGAGCGCGGTGCCGCCAACCCGATCATGCCGCTCGGCATGTTCCGCGACCGCAACTTCATCCTGACGACGATCGCCAGCCTCTCCACGGGCGTCATCATGTTCGGCACGCTCGGCTACATGCCGACCTACCTGCAGATGGTGACGGGTTCCGGACCCACGGTGTCCGGATTGCTCATGACCCCGATGATGGGTGCGCTGCTGATCACATCGATCCTGAGCGGCCAGTACGTCTCGCGCACGGGGCGCTACAAGTGGGTGCCCATCGCGGGGTCCGCCGTGCTCGGTGCCGGGCTCCTGGTGCTCTCGTTCGTCACGGTCGACAGCCCGGTGTGGATGATCTGCGTCGCCCTCGGCATCATGGGAATCGGACTCGGCGGGAGCATGCAGCTGCTCACGCTCATCGTGCAGAACTCGTTCCCCGCTCGCATCGTGGGCACTGCGACGGCGGCCAACAACTACTTCCGCCAGGTCGGCGCGACGCTCGGCTCCGCGGTTGTGGGCTCGGTCTTCGCAGCGCGGCTGACGCAGATGGTGGCCGACCGTCTTCCGGACGGGGCTGCCGCCGAGGACGGCGCGAGCTCCTTCACGCCGGCGGCGATCGCTGAGCTGCCCGATCAGCTCAGGGCCATCATCGTCGGCTCGTACAACGAGGCGCTCATCCCGATCTTCCTCGCGCTTGTGCCCCTGACGGTCATCTCCATCATCGCGCTGTCCTTCCTGAAGGAGAAGCCGCTCGCGACCGGTGCTGAGCCGGCCACGACAACCTCGGCGACGCACATCGGCTGACCCCAACCTGTTCCGCACACGGGGCGGTGTCGGAGGCCCGACGTACACTTATCCGGTGAAAGTTCTAGCCGCCATGAGCGGCGGGGTCGATTCCGCCGTCGCAGCAGCCCGAGCCGTCGAGGCCGGGCACGAAGTCATCGGCGTGCACCTCGCGCTCTCCCGAATGCCAGGCACGCTTCGCACGGGGTCTCGAGGGTGCTGCACCATCGAGGACTCGATGGACGCCCGCCGTGCCGCCGACCTCCTCGGCATCCCGTTCTACGTGTGGGACTTCTCCGAGCGCTTCAAGCTCGACGTCGTCGATGACTTCATCGCGGAGTACAGCGCCGGCCGCACGCCGAACCCCTGCATGCGCTGCAACGAGAAGATCAAGTTCGCGGCGCTCCTCGAGAAGGCCATCGACCTCGGGTTCGATGCCGTGTGCACCGGGCACTACGCCACCCTCGCGACGGGCGAGGACGGACTCGTCGAACTGCACCGAGCGAGCGCTTGGGCGAAAGACCAGTCGTACGTGCTCGGCGTCCTCACCCAGCAGCAGCTCGAGCACTGCTACTTCCCGCTCGGAGACACGCCGTCCAAGGACCTCGTGCGTGCGGAGGCAGCCGAGCGTGGAATCAGCGTCGCGCAGAAGCCCGACTCGCACGACATCTGCTTCATCCCAGACGGCGATACTCGGGGATGGCTCGGTGACCGCATCGGCACAGCCACCGGCGAGGTCGTCGACAGCGCCGGGGCGAAGCTCGGCGAGCACGACGGAGCGACGGCGTACACCGTCGGCCAGCGCAAGGGGCTTCGGCTCGGCGTTCCAGCCCCGGACGGGAAGCCGCGGTTCGTGCTCGAGATCCGCCCGAAGACCAACGAGGTCGTCGTCGGGCCGAAGGAGGCGCTGAACATCGCGGAGATCGCCGGCCAGCGGATGAGCTGGACGGGCGCCGCGAAGACGGAGGCCGACGGCGCGTTCCGCTGCGACGTCCAGATCCGCGCTCACGCCGATCCGGTCCCCGCCACCGCGCGTGTGAGCACGAGCGCCGCGAGCACACGTGACGACGCCACCATCCCGGGCGTCGAGTGGAGCGTGGTCGTCGACGAGCCGCTTGTCGGCGTCGCACCAGGCCAGACCGCCGTGGTCTACGTCGGCACGAGCGTGCTCGGCCAGTTCACGATCGACCGGACCGTGAGTGCCGTGCAGGAGAGCACCGCGCAAGATGGCGTTGCGGGCAGCGCAGACGGGCAGGAGGCGGCATGAGCAAGCAGGCTGAGGGCTCGGTCCTGAAAGACGGTGAGGCGATGGACATGCTCACCGACCGAGCGGAGCGCTGGGCGGCGAAGTACAAGAACCTCTCCGACTCGGAGCGCTGGCGCAGTGACTACGACGAGCACTTCGACGCGCCTGCCCTCCAGCTCGCGAAGCGCTGCACCCTGGAGGCGCGCCCGTTCGGAGCGAAGGACTGGATCCTCGCCCTCGTGCTCTGGTTCCTCATCGGCGGCACGGTGTTCCTCGCCTCGAACTTCCTCATGCAGCTCGAACCCACCTGGCAGATCGTGTTCGCCATCTTCGCGGTGCTCATCGCCGTCGTCGGCATCGTGCAGAGCTACCTCGAGACGACCAGTGAGCGGCGCGCCGCCAAGCGCCTCGCGGGCAAGAAGGACTGGCTCCTCTCCGTGAGCCGCAAGGCTGCGATGGCGACGCTCAGCTCCCGCGCAGGAGCGACAGCATGACGAGCTTCGATGATGCACGGGAGCGCGTCGCCGAGGTGCGGGAGCTCGTCGCCGAGTACCAGGCGGCGTACTACGAGCGCGACGCGCAGCTCGTCTCCGATGCCGAGTACGACACGCTCGTCCGCGAGCTCGACGAGCTGGAGCGCGAGCATCCCGAGCTGCAGTCGCAGGACTCCCCGACGCAGACGGTCGGCGGCGGCGTCGCTGACGGCCTGCGGCCCATCGAGCATGCGGAACGCATGCTCTCCCTCGACAACGTCTTCTCGATCGATGAGCTGCGCGAGTGGTGCGCCAAGACGGAGGCGGCCGCGGGTCGCCGAGTCGCCTGGCTCACGGAGCTGAAGATCGACGGGCTCGCCATCGCCCTGCGCTACGAGCACGGCAAGCTCGTCACCGCGGCAACCCGCGGTGACGGCCGCACGGGCGAGGAGGTCACGCAGAACGCGCTGCAGATCGACGGCATCCCCGAAGCGCTCTCGGGCGAGGGGCATCCGCCGATCGTCGAGGTCCGAGGCGAGGTCTTCATCCCGGTCGCCGCGTTCAAGCAGCTCAACGAGTTCCAGGCGTCGCTGCGCCCCCGAGCCGTCGACGAGTACCGGGCGAGGTGGGAAGCCCGGCCCGCCGCGACGCGCGGTGAGTTCGACGAACAGGCCGAGCTGGAGCGGGCCACGAAGCGATTCCCCGACTTCGCGAACCCGCGCAACGCGGCCAGCGGGGGTCTGCGGCAGCAGCTCGAGAAGAAAAGCGGCCTCGAACGCGAGGCCGGTGAGCTCCGACTCCACTCGCTGCGGATGTACGTCCACGGGATCGGCGCGTGGCCCTCACCACCGGTCGAGTCGCAGAGCCAGGTCTACGAGCTCCTCGCCGGATGGGGCCTACCCGTCACCCCGTACGCCAAGGTCGCCGAGGCGGTCGACGACGTCGTCGACTTCGTCGAGCACTACGGGGCCGAACGCCACTCCGTCGAGCACGAGCTGGACGGCATCGTCGTGAAGGTCGACGAGCTCGAGCTGCACGACGAGCTCGGCATGACCAGCCGCGCGCCGCGCTGGGCCATCGCCTACAAGTACCCGCCAGAGGAGGTGCACACGAAGCTCCTCGACATCGCGGCGAGCGTGGGACGCACCGGGCGCGTCACGCCGTTCGCGATCATGGCACCCGTCAAGGTGGCGGGCAGCGTCGTGCGGATGGCGACCCTCCACAACCAGGACGTGGTGCGGGTCAAGGGCGTCAAGATCGGCGACACGGTCGTGCTGCGCAAGGCCGGAGACGTCATCCCGGAGGTGCTCGGACCGGTGCTCGAGCTGCGCGGAGACGACGTGCGCGACTTCGTCATGCCGAGCGATTGCCCGGAGTGCGGGACCCCGTTGCGTCCCATGAAGGAGGGCGACGTCGACCTGCGCTGCCCGAACGCACGCTCGTGTCCTGCCCAGGTCCGAGGCCGAGTCGAGCACATCGGCTCGCGCGGGGGACTCGACATCGATGCGCTCGGCGAGGTGACCGCCGCGGCGCTGACCCAGCCGACGGTGCCCGAGCTGCCTCCGCTCGAGACCGAGGCTCGCCTCTTCGCGCTCACTCTCGAGGAGATCGTCCCCATCGAGGTCGTCGTCCGCGACTCCGAGACGGGAGAGCCCAGGACCGACGACGAGACGGGCGAGCTCATCCGCAGGGCTCCGTTCCAGAAGGTCTCGCTCGTCTACCCGCCGGGCTCCGAGGAGATGACGCCCGCCGAACGGCGCAAGGCCGGCATCAAGAAGGACTTCAGGCTCGTCGAGCCGTCCAAGCAGGCGACCACCCTCCTCGATCAGCTCGAGGTCGCCAAGACGAAAGACCTCTGGCGCCAGCTCGTCTCGCTCAACATCCGCCACGTCGGCCCGGTTGCCGCGCGGGCACTCGCGGACTGGTTCGGTTCCCTCGACGCGATCGAGGCGGCTCCGGCCGAGGAGCTCGCCCAGGTCGAGGGCGTCGGCCCGACCATCGCGGACGCGATCGTCGAGTGGCTCGCGGAAGACTGGCACCGTGACATCGTCGAGGCCTGGCGCGCTGCCGGTGTGCGCTTCGCGACGCCGGACCATCCGGGCCCCGGCGCGCGGACCAGCACCGAGGGGCCGCTCTCCGGCCTGAGCGTCGTGGCGACGGGAACCCTCGAGGGGTTCACGCGGGACGGCGCCAAGGAGGCGATCATCGCCGCTGGCGGGAAGGCCGCTGGCAGCGTGTCGAAGAAGACCGACTTCGTCGCGGCAGGACCCGGAGCGGGCTCGAAGCTGACGAAGGCAGAGGAGCTCGGCATCCCCATCCTCGACGCAGACGGCTTCCGCCTGCTCCTCGAAGGCGGACCCGGTGCGGTCGAGCACCTGCGAGTCGACGCGGAATGAGAGCTCGGCGCGCACCGACGACAGGAAGCGGACTCCGAGGCGGCGGACCGGTCGCTCGGCTACAGTGTGCAGGCCGTGGCAATGGCTCGCCGCGGGGGAACGGGGAACCATGCTCAGCGTGAGCTTGCAAGATCTGGCGGACGACGCCGCCATCCTCCACTTCGACGCGCACGCGCAGCTCACGGAGCAGCTCGGCGACGCCGGATGGGACGTCGACCTCACCGCCCCGTCGATCACGTATCAGACCCAGCCGACCGCGACGGTGCTCCCGGTGCAGCTCATCGGCAGCGTCGCGCAGAGCGCCGGCACGTGGATGTGGGGCTGGAACAACGTCAACGGCTTCCCGGAGCAGGCCATCGAGCTTGCCGGCCGGGTGCGCTCGTTCGTGCTCGACGGCGGACCAGAGCAGCTCTCCTCGTCGGTCGTGAAGACCGACGAGGCGTCCCCGCTTCACCTCGTCCTCGCGGCCAAGGCGCTGACGCGCTCGCGCGACAGCGTCGTCGTCGAAGCGGCGCCCGGCGTCCAGGTGCATCTCATGGTGCAGGCGGGGCCCGACGCGGCCACAACCGCAGAACGCGCGACGCGCGCCATCCTCGAGGCCGTCGACGCGGGTGTCCTGGGCGACCACGTGCGTGCTCTGCACTCCTACGCGGCACGGACGCACTCGCAGCTCCAGCGCACGGGAGCCGCCAGCTACGAGCTGGCGACCGGCGAGGGGTTGGTCGAGATCACGCTCGACGACGCCCAGCAGGTGCTCGTGGTGCGCGTGGCGCCCGCCGCCGCGGTCCCGACCGAAGACGACAGCGCTCCCGAGGCCGCAGTCGAGCCCGCGCCCGTTTCGGAGCACGAGCCGATTCCGGTGTCTGAGCCCACTACGGAACCCGACCCCGCTGGGGAGCCCGCGCTTCTCTCGGATCCCGCGCCCGCTTCGGATCCCGGTGTCGAGCACACCACCGCAGCGGACCCCCATCCGGCTCCCGAGTCGGCCGCTGACACCCCCTCCTCTCCGCTGACGGCCCCATCAGCCACCCTCGACTCGCACACCGAGGGCGAGCAGGGCCCTGTGGCCGAGACATCATCCGACAGTGAAGCTCCCGCCGAGCTGCACGTCAGCCCCACCGCCTCCTCGACCGACGCGCCGCCGGTGTCTCCTCGCGAGGAGCCGTCGTTCGACGCCCACCAGCCCGCGCCCGTCCCGGTCGTGCCGCCGGCGGGGCTCCCGACTCCGCCTCCGCCCGTCGTGCCGGCTTCGGCTCCGTACGTGCCGATCCCGCAGCGCCGGGATCAGCCGAGCGCGGCGTCGGCGTCGCAGGCGCCAGCAACCTCCTCGGCAACTGACCAGCAGCAGGCGCCGAGCGCCCCCTGGCAGCCCTTCGACGCCTCGCCCCGATGGGAGCGCACACCAGCATCTGCCGTCGCTCCTCCCAACGGCGGACCTCCGCCCGTGCCAGCACCTGCGCCTGGTGAGGGCGCGGCCCAGGGGTTCCTGCCGCCGCACCTGGCCAACCCACCGCAGGTCGCTCAGCCGACGCAGTTCGGGCAGCCGAGCAACCAGGGCCAGCCTCCTCGTCAGGGCTGGCCGCAGCCAGGCGTCCAGCCCGGGCCTGGCCAAGGCCAGGGAGCGTGGCAGCAACCTCAGCCGCAGCAGAATCCCGGACAGGCCTACCCGGCGGGGCAGTCATTCCCGGGTCAGCAGGCGCCCGCTCAGCAATTCCCAGGGCAGCAGTTCCCAGGGCAGCAGTTCCCGGGTCAGCAGGCGCCGGGGCAGCAGTTCCCGAGCCAGCAGGCTCCAGGTCGGCAGTTCCCGGGGCAGCAGAATCAGGGCCCCCAGGGTCAGGGGCAGCCTGGCTCGGCAGGCGGCTACCCGCCTCAGGCTCCATGGGGTGGAGCGCGCCCCGGACAGGGCCAGCAGCCAGGGCAGCAGGGCCAGCAGGGACAGCCGCCGCAGCAGGGTGGCTCCTGGCAGCGACCGCAGGGGCAGCAGCCGGCAGCCGGCAACGACTTCGGCCGTGCGCCACACCAGCAGCAACGTGACCCACGCCAGGGACAGCCGCAGTATCCGGGCCAGCCCAACCAGGGTCAGCAGCAGCCGGGCCAGCCCAACCCGGGTCAGCCGTACCCCGGCCAGCAGCAGCCGGGCCAGCCGTACCCGGGCACCCCCTACCCGGGCCCGGCCGGGGGCTTCGATCCCCGCCAGCAGGGCGGTCCGCAGCAGTTCCCGCCGACGCGCGCCCCGCAGCAGAACCCGCAGCCGGGCGGATGGAACGGCCAGCCTCCGCGCACGCAACCCCAGCACGGCCAGCCGCAGTACCCGGGCCAGCCGCAGTATCCGGGGCAACAACCCGCCCAGCCGCCGTACCAGGGGCAGCCGCAATATCCAGCCCAGCCGCCCTACCAGGGGCAGCCGCAGTACCCGGGACAGCAGCCCGCCCAGCCGGGGCAGCCCGGATACGACCCCCGCTGGCAGGGCAATGGGCCATCGTCCCAGCCTCCCCAGCAGCAGCCACCACGCCAGTAGCCACGGACGGAGCACGGCCGCGTCAGCACGCGGCCTAGACTTGTCCAGCCCTGGCCGACTCACTATCGGAGACGAATGACCGACATCACTGCCGCCGACGTTGAGCACCTCGCTCAGCTCGCGCGCATCGACCTCGCCGAAGGCGAGATCGAGCGCGTCACCGGCGAACTCATCGAGATCCAGCACCTCATCCAGAAAGTGCAGGAGGTTGCGACGCCTGACGTCAAGGTGACGACCCACCCGATCGCCATGCACAACGTGACGCGAGCCGACGAGGTCGGCGAGCCGCTGGACCGCGACGCCGCACTCGCGGGTGCCCCGGACAGCGACGGAACTCGCTTCCGCGTGACCGCGATCCTGGGGGAAGAGCAGTGAGCACCGACATCACGCGCTTGAGCGCGACCGACCTCGCCGCGGCGATCGCCGACGGCAGCATCAGCTCCATCGAGGCCACCACCGCGCACCTCGAGCGCATCGAGGCAGTCGATGGAGACGTCCACGCCTTCCTCCACGTCGACGCCGACTCCGCACTCGCCGCAGCCGGACGCGTCGACGCGAAGCGCCAAGCGGGGGAGCAGCTCTCACCGCTGGCCGGCGTCCCCGTCGCTGTCAAGGACAACATCGCGACCAAGGGCACCCCGACGACCGCTGGCTCGCGCATCCTCGAAGGGTGGGTGCCTCCATACGACGCGACCGTCGTCGAGCGCCTCCGCGACAACGATCTCGTCATCATCGGCAAGACCAACCTCGACGAGTTCGCGATGGGCTCCTCCACGGAGCACTCCGCCTACGGGCCGACCCACAACCCGTGGGACCTCGAGCGCATCCCAGGCGGGTCCGGAGGCGGTTCCGCCGCTGCCGTCGCCGCCTACGAGGCGCCGCTGGCACTCGGCACCGACACGGGCGGGTCCATCCGTCAGCCCGCATCCGTCACCGGAACCGTCGGCATGAAGCCCACCTACGGCGGCGTGAGCCGCTACGGCGCGCTTGCGCTCGGCTCGTCGCTCGACCAGATCGGGCCGGCAGCGCGCGGCGTGCTCGACACCGCCGCGCTGCACGATGTCCTCGCCGGTCACGACCGACGCGATTCCACCTCCCTCACGGGCGAGTGGCCGTCGTTCACGCAGGCAGCCCTCGCGGGCCGTGCGGACGACTCCGTCCGTGGCCTGCGCATCGGCGTACCCAAGCAGATCGCCGACGGAGCCGGCTTCGAGGCCGGCGTCACGCAGCGATTCCAGGAGGCGCTCGCAGCCCTCGAGGAACGCGGCGCGATCATCTCCTGGATCGAGACCCCGCACTTCGAGTACGCCGTGGCCGCGTACTACCTGATCATGCCAGCGGAGGCCTCCAGCAACCTCGCGCGCTACGACTCCGTGCGCTTCGGCCTGCGGGTCACCGACCCCTCGGGGACCACCGTCGAGCGAGTCATGTCCGCGACGCGCAGCAAGGGCTTCGGCGACGAAGCCAAGCGTCGCATCCTCCTCGGCACGTACGCGCTCTCGGCCGGCTACTACGACGCGTTCTACGGCTCGGCGCAGAAGGTGCGCACACTCGTGCAGCAGGACTTCGCCGCCGCGTTCGCCGAGGTCGACGTGCTCGCGGCGCCCACCTCGCCGACGACCGCCTACAAGCTCGGCGAGAAGGCGGAAGACCCGACGGCCATGTACCTGGCCGACCTCACGACGATCCCGGCGAACCTCGCCGGCGTCCCCGGCATCTCCGTTCCGGGCGGTCTCGCGCCGGAGAACGGACTGCCCGTCGGTATCCAGTTCATGGCAGCCGCCCGTGACGACGCGCGCCTCTACACGGTGGCCGCGGCACTCGAACAGACTCTCGAAGACCGCTGGGGTGGGCCCCTGCTCTCGCAGGCCCCCCAGCTGAAGGCAGGTGCACGCTGATGGCCAAGCCAGAGCTCATGGACTACGACCGCGCACTCGAACTCTACGAGCCCGTCATCGGTCTCGAGGTGCACGTCGAACTCGGCACCAAGACAAAGATGTTCTCCGACACCCCGAACCACTCGGGCAACGAGGTGGGCGGAGAGCCCAACACCAACATCGGGCCCGTCGACCTCGGCCTCCCGGGTACCCTGCCCGTCGTCAACGAGCAGGCAGTCCGCTACTCGATCGCACTCGGGCTGGCGCTCGGCTGCGAGATCGCGGAGGTCTCTGGCTTCGCTCGGAAGAACTACTTCTACCCGGACAACCCGAAGAACTACCAGATCTCGCAGTACGACGACCCCATCGCGTTCGACGGCGAGGTCGAGGTGGAGCTGGAAGACGGCACCGTGTTCCACGTGCCCATCGAGCGCGCACACATGGAAGAGGATGCAGGGAAGCTGACCCACGTGGGCGGCTCCACCGGGCGCATCCAGGGCGCCGAGTACTCCCTGGTCGACTACAACCGAGCTGGCGTCCCCCTCGTCGAGATCGTGACGCGGCCCATCTTCGGCGGCGAAGCGCAGACGCCGCAGCTCGCGGCGGCCTACGTCTCGACGATCCGCGACATCGTGCGCGCCCTCGGCGTCTCCGAGGCCCGCATGGAGCGTGGCAACCTCCGCTGTGACGCGAACGTCTCGCTGCGTCCGCGCGGTGAGGAGAAGCTCGGCACCCGCACGGAGACGAAGAACGTCAACTCCTTCCGGTCCATCGAGCGAGCCGTCCGCTACGAGATCCAGCGCCAGGCCGCGCTCCTCGCGGCAGGGGGCAGCATCACGCAGGAGACGCGACACTGGCACGAGGACACGGGACGCACCTCGTCCGGTCGTCCGAAGTCGGATGCCGACGACTACCGGTACTTCCCGGAGCCCGACCTCATGCCGCTGCGCCCGAGCCGCGAGCTGGTCGAGGAGCTGCGCGCCACGCTGCCAGAGGCACCCGTCGCTCGCCGCCGCCGCCTCAAGTCGGAGTGGGGCTTCGCCGACCAGGAGTTCCAGGACATCGCCAACGCCGGCCTCCTCGACGTCGTCCACGCGACCGTCGCCGCCGGCGCCACGGCCGCCGGTGCGAAGAAGTGGTGGATGGGCGAGCTCTCGCGTATCGCCAACGACCGTGGCGTGCAGGCGACCGACCTCGCGACGCCGGCGCAGATCGCGGAGCTCGACGGGCTCATCACGGCGGGCACCGTCAACGACCGACTCGCGCGAGACGTGCTCGAGGGTGTGCTCGCAGGCGAGGGCTCACCCGCGGAGGTCGTCGAGTCACGCGGACTCGCCGTCGTCAGCGATGACGGTCCGCTCATCGAGGCCATCGACGCTGCCCTCGCGCAGCAGCCCGACGTGCTCGCCAAGATCCGCGACGGCAAGGTGCAGGCCGCAGGCGCGGTCATCGGCGCCGTCATGAAGGCGATGAGGGGCAAGGCAGACGCGGCACGCGTGCGCGAGCTCGTGTTGGAGCGCGCGCAGAACTCGTAGGACCCACGTCGTACACCGAGGAATTGTCGGGCACGACTGAGGTGCCTCTGTGGCTCTGGCGCTAGCGTCAGAGCCACAGAGCCTCGGTGAACGGAGCAGTGAGTCGTATGGGCAAGAAGTCGAACAAGAAGTCAGGCAAGAACACGCCGGTCGAGCGACCCGACGCCACCCAGGGCGGCCCTCGGGCGAAGGTCAAGAAGGAGCGCGTGCAGCCGCCCAAGACGGTGCTGCGGCCGGCTTCCCTCGAAGACGTGGCCGCGCCGTCAGTTGCCGAGTCCGTCGCCGCGGCAGAGCACAAGGGCAGGAAGCAGCACGCCGATTCCGCCACGAAGACCACGGCGGACAAGAAAGCCAAGTCGGACAAGAAGAGCAAGTCAGACAAGAAGAGCAAATCGGACGGGAAAGACAAGTCAGACGAGAAGGCCAAGTCGGACAAGAAAGCCAAGTCAGACGAAAAGTCGAAGTCGGGCAAAAAAGCCAAGTCTGACAAGAAGGCCAAGTCTGACAAGAAGAGCAAGACCGGCAATCCCGGCCGCGAAGCCAAGCAGGTCGCCACGAGCTCCCTCGAGGAAGGCTCGTCTGCCGAGAAGTCTCGCGCGTCAGCTCCGGACGCCGGGCTCAGCACGCCAACGCAGCCAGGAGCAAAGAAGCCAGAGGCGAAGACGCCAGGCAGACCCGCTCCCGCAGCTGCCAAGAAGAAGCCGGGCAAAGCCGAACCCAGCGCGCGTGAGCGCACCGTTCGCGACGCGGCGCTGCTCTCCGACGAAGGCGACGAGGCGCACGGCTTCGCGCGTCTCATCCGCGCCATCCCCGGCATCGTCGCGCTTGTCGAGCAGCACGACACCTCCGTGCACCGTGCAGTCTTCGATACCTACGTGACCGCCGTCGTCGAGTTCGGCGTCGACGCGGCAGATCTCTCTCCCATCGACATCCGCACGGTGGCACCCGATGCGCCGACGGTGGACGAGACGCCCACCAGGTCGTCCGGCCGGAGCGGCTCCGGTGGCGCCAGCGTCGGGTCGGGGGTGGAGCCAAGCGCCAGACGCGCGCGCCGCCCCTCCGGGATCAACAGCGCCAAGGCCCCGGAAGCCGTCTCGCCCTCGTCTGTGACCGGTGCACCGGGACGAGTCGAGGATGAAGCGGCAGGGCCAGGACGGGCGCGGAACCCAGGCTCGTCCGTGCGCGCGTCGACTCGAGTCCGTGCTGGTCAGGGGCGAGCCTCCGCTGCAGGACGCGCCGACGATTCAGCCCCAGACAGTCGCGGTCGGAGCACCAGCACCCCCATCGCATCCCGCACGAGGGCGGGCGCCCGCGGCGCCGCGTCGAGCCGATCCCGTGCCGCCTCGCAGACGAAGCGCAGTCTCGACGAGCTCGCTTCCGACCTCAAGCCGACGAACAACGGGCAGCGCATCGCGATCGCGGTCGCCGCCATCCTCAGCGCCGATGGTGAGGTCTCCGCGGCAGCGATCGCCAACGCGTTCGAGCGCATGACGTGGCGTGTCCCCGTCAACCTCGCCGCATCGGTCCGGCAGGCAGCACGAGCCGGTCTGATCGAGCTCGAAGGCCCCACGGGGGTCCGCCTGAGTGGAGACGGCGAACGGTACGTCGCAGGGGGCTGATCGCCTCCCGAGGCTACGGCCCGCCCCGTGCGTCGCAGGGGCGGGCCACCCGCTACTCTGCGGTCGTGTCGGAGGCTGACTCGGCCGCAGCTCCGCCATCCGCATCCGGAGCAGCGCTGTCATCGGCTGGCGCAGCTGTCGCGTTGCGGTTCTGCTGGAGCGCATCCCGCACCTTCTTGCGCAGCACCTTCCCGATGAGCGACTTCGGGAGCTCCTCCCACACGACGTAGGAGCGAGGGACCTTGTGCTCCGAGAGTCGCTCGCGAACGAATGCGCGGGCCGCCGCCTCGTCGAACGTCGCCCCCGCGTCGAGCACCACCACCGCGGTGACCGCCTCAGCACCCCCACCGCGCTTGATTCCGACGACGGCAACCTCGGCGATACCAGGGATCTCGGTGACGACCCGCTCGACCTCGGAGGGCGACACGTTGAAGCCGCCCGTGATGATGAGCTCCTTCTTGCGGTCGACGACCGTCACGAATCCATCTTCGTCCTGCACGACCAGATCACCGGAGCGCACCCAGCCGCCCTCGATGAGCACCTCAGCGGTCTCCTCGGGGCGGTTCCAGTACCCCTGGAAGGTCTGCGGCCCCCGGATGAGCAGCTCGCCGACCTCGCCGAGCGCCACCTCCGTGCTCGGGTCGCTGGGTTCGGTGACCTTGATGTGCGTGGACGGGAAGGGGATGCCGATGGTGCCGGTCTTGCGCTTGTCGGTGAAGGGGTTCCCGAGCGCGACGGGGGAGGTCTCCGTGAGGCCGTAGCCCTCGACGAGCTGCCCGCCTGCGACAGCCTCCCACCGGTGCACGATGCCGTCGTTCAGCGTCATCGCGCCGGAGATCGCGTAGATGACGCCGGAGAGGTCGAGCTTGCCGTCCTTCGCGACGCGAGCGAGCCGGTCGTACATGGGCGGGACGGCCGGGATAAACGTCGCCGGCGACTTCTTGGACGCCTCGATGACGAGCTCGGGGTCGAACGTCGGGAAGAGCACGGCCTTCGCGCCGACGCTCACGGAGTAGATGACCGACAGCAGCACGCCGAAGGCGTGGAACATGGGGAGGACGCCGTAGATGGTCTCGTTGCCTGCCGTGAACTCGGGCATCCACGCCGCACCTTGGCGGGCGTTGGACCACAGGTTGCGGTGCGTGAGCATGGCGCCCTTGGGGTTGCCGGTCGTCCCGCTCGTGTACTGCAGGCTCGCGAGATCCTCCGGTCCGGGCGTCGGGATGCTCGCGTCGAGGAGCTGCTGCTTCGCGAGCTTCTCGAACGGCACCGTCCCCGGAGCCTTGGCGCTGAGCTTGGCGCGCGACGCGCGTGCCTTGGCGATCGGCAGGCGCAGGAGCAGCTGCGTCTTGAGTGGCATGCCCTTCGTCACATCGACGGCGATGACGTGGCGGATGCCGAGGCTGTGGGGGAGGGACTGCACGGTCGGAGCGGCCTTGTCCCAGGCGATGACGATCTCGGCGCCGTGGTCCTCGAACTGAGTCCGGAGCTCGTCGCGCGTGTACAGCGGGTTGTGCTCCACGACGACGGCGCCGAGGCGCAGCACCGCGTAGAAGGCGACGACGTGCTGCGGCGCGTTCGGCATGATGAGCGCCACCCTGTCGCCTCGCTTCACCCCGATGCGGCGGAGGCCCTGCGCGAACCGCAGCACCTGGTCCTGCAGCTCCGAGAAGGTCGTCTGGGCGCCGAAGAACTCGATCGCGGGCTTGTCCGGGAAGCGCTCGGCGATCTCCGCCAGCATGTCTGGGAGTGATCCTGTGGGGACTTCGATGTCCTTCGGGGTTCCGGGTGCGTAGAAGGCGGTCCAGGCGCGAGACTCGTTCAGCTGCATGCGCAGAGTCTATTCGCGCAGAGCGTCCAGCAGATGTCGGTGGGGCGACGCACAATGGATGCATGACCAGGAAAGACATGGGGGCGCGGCAGACGGGTGCGGCGTCCGACCGCGACGCGTCCGCGAGCATCCTCCATGTCGACATGGACGCGTTCTTCGTGGCCGTCGAGCTGCTCGAGCGGCCCGATCTTGTCGGCAAGCCGGTGATCGTCGGCGGCACCCGGGAGCGAGGCGTGGTGTCGAGCGCCAGCTACGAGGCGAGGGCCAGGGGCGTACGGAGCGCCATGCCGATGCATCAGGCGATCGCCCGCTGCCCGGAGGCGGTGGTGCTGCAGGGCAACATGGGGAAGTACCGTGACGCCTCGCAGCAGGTCATGGAGATCTTCCGCGAGTTCACGCCGCTCGTCGAGCCGCTCTCGATCGACGAGGCTTTCCTCGACGTGTCCGGCGCGAGCCTGCTGTTCGGCTCGCCGGGTGAGATCGCGGCGAGCCTTCGCGCGCGGGTCAAGGCGCAGACGGGGCTGACCTGCTCCGTGGGCGCCGCATCCACCAAGTTCGTGGCGAAGCTCGCCTCCGGCAAGTGCAAACCGGACGGCATGCTCGTGATCCCGCACGAGGAGACGATCCCGTTCCTGCACCATCTGCCGGTCGGCGCGCTCTGGGGTGTGGGCGAGAAGAGCGAGGCGAAGCTGCGCGGAATCGGCATCCACACGGTCTTCGATCTCGCGCACACGCCGGCGCCCGTGCTGGAGCGGGCAGTCGGCAAGGCTGGGGCGGGCAAGCTGCACGCGCTCGCGTGGGGGAGGGACGAGCGGGGAGTGGAGGAGGCGAGCCGTGAGAAGTCGATCAGCCACGAGCAGACGTTCCTGGAGGACGTGACCGACTTCGTCTTCCTGGAGCGCGAGGTGCGGGCTCAGGCGGATGCGGTGGCGACGCGCCTGCGTCGCGCGGGGTTGCAGGCGCGCCAGGTCGGCATCAAGCTGCGCTGGTCCGATTTCTCGACGATCACGCGCTCGCACACGCTCGCCGAGCCCAGCGATGTTGGCCACTCGCTCTACCTCGCCGCGCGGGAGATGCTGCGCGCGGCTCTCGTGCCGCCCAGGCCGGTGCGCCTCATCGGCGTGCGTGCTGAGCGGCTCGTGGAGGCGGGGAGCTCGGGGCAGCTGTCGCTCTTCGGGGCGGAGGAGGACGACGACTGGGAGGCGGCGGAGCGCGCCGTCGACCAGGCGGTCGCCCGCTTCGGGAAGTTCGCGCTTCGACCGGCCTCGCTGCTCGGCCGCGGGGAACGCAGCGACGGCACGGTCGGCATCAGCGAACGTGCGAACCGCAAGCAGGACGAGGCCCCGAACCAGCACTGAGACAGCGGGCTCTGCCGGGTGTGCGTGCCTAGGACGCCGCCTTTGCGCCGCTTGTCGTGGTGGCGCCCGCCTCTCGTGCAGCGATGCGGGCCTGCACCTCGGGGCGACGCAACGGGGGCACGGTCTTCGGCGGCTGGCGCCGTTCCGGGAGGTCTTCAAGGAGGTGCTCGGTGATGTGCGCGATCTCGCGGACCGCCTTCTCGAAGGCCTCGCGAGTGCGCGCGGTCCGGTGCGTGATGCCGGAGACCTTGCGCACGTACTGGCGGGCGGCGGCTTCGATCTCGTTGTCGTTCGCGGCTGGTTCGAGCCCGCGCAGCTCTGTGATGTTTCTGCACATGCGCGTCAGGGTACGCCGAGGCGCTGCGATCACCAGGCGAACAGCGCCCCGCTCCGGTCTTCCCCGCCCCGGTTCGGGCTCGGTTCGCGGTGCGCGTGTCCAACTTCAGTGCAAATTCCGGCGGTTGTGCCGGTTTCTGGTCGGCTGCGTCCGAATCCGCACTGATGTTGGTCAGCGCGGGCCGCCGCCGACTCTGCGGCGCCCCGGGCTCGCGGAGCGGCGTCCCGGTCCCGGTCTCGGCGGTGCGCCGGTCCGCCCCGCCCGGCCGCGCGCTCCGATTTCGGGCTCGGTTCGCGGTGACCGTGTCCAACTTCAGTGCAAATTCCGGCGGTTGTGCCGGTTTCTGGTCGGCTGCGTCCGAATCCGCACTGATGTTGGTCAGCGCGGGCCGCCGCCGACTCTGCGGCGCCCCGGGCGGGCTATCGGAGTTCCCGCCGGCACCTCCGGGTAGCCGGTCAGAAGCTAGCTGACGCGAAGAACGGCGGCGCTCTCACCTGGAAGGCGGAGCGGGACGGCGGACGCGCCCACCGGTGCGCCCGTGACGGTGCCGGTGGTCTGGCCGAGCGTGGCCCGTGCATCCGTGGAGAAGAGCACCTCGGTGGCTCGGTCGACTCGCAGCTCCCGCTCGTCTGCCGAGAAGTTCACGGCGATGACGAGACCGCCTCGCGTGATGACCAGCGTGCCGTCTTCCTGCGACGCCTCGACGCTGCTCGCATCGATCCAGGGCGTCGTGATGTCCGCCTCCCGCCTGCGGAGTGCGATGAGCTCGCGGTAGGTCTCGAGGAGCTGGGCGTGCTCCGGCTTCTCGAGCTCGCTCCAGTCGAGCTTCGACCGCTCGAACGTCGCGACGTCCTGCGGGTTCGGAACGACGGCGGCGTCCCAGCCCATGCGCGCGAACTCGCCGATGCGGCCCTCGGTGGTCGCCTTTGCCAGCTCCGGCTCCGGGTGGGAGGAGAAGAACTGGAAGGGGGTCGTGGCGCCCCACTCCTCGCCCATGAAGAGCATGGGGGTGAAGGGCGAGGTCAGCTCGAGCGTGGCCGCGATGGCCAGCTGGCCGGGGGAGAGCGTCGCCGTCAGGCGGTCGCCGATGGCCCGGTTCCCGATCTGGTCGTGATTCTGCGACGAGACGACGAGCCGCCAGGCGCGCGTGTGAGCCGGCATGGGGCGACCGTGATGGCGACCTCGGAAGGTCGACAGCGTGCCGTCGTGGAAGAACCCCTTCTCGAGCACCTTCGCGAGGGCATCGAGACCCTCGAAGTCGGCGTAGTAGCCGCTGGTCTCCCCGGTCAGGTTGACGTGCACGGCGTGGTGGAAGTCGTCCGACCACTGGGCGTCGAGCCCGTAGCCGCCCGCTTCGTCCGACGTGATGAGGCGTGGGTTGTTGAGGTCGGACTCGGCGATGAGGGTCAGCGGGCGACCGACGTGCGCTTCGAGCTCGTCGACGTCCCGGGCCAGCTCCTCGAGGATGTGCACGGCTCGGTCGTCGATGAGGGCGTGGACGGCGTCGAGCCGGAGCCCGTCGACGTGGAAGTCACGCAGCCACATGGCCACGTTGGCGCGGATGAACGCGCGAACCTCGTCGGAGTTCTCCCCGTCGAGGTTGACGGTGTCGCCCCACGCCGTGGCGTGGTGATCGGAGAGGTAGGGCCCGAACTTGCCCAGGTAGTTGCCGGAGGGGCCGAGGTGGTTGTAGACGACGTCCTGGATGACGCCGATGCCACGCTCGTGGCAGGCCTCGACGAAGCGCTGGTAGGCGGCCGGTCCGCCGTAGCCCTCATGGACGGCGAACCAGTCGACGCCGTCGTAGCCCCAGCCGTGGGTGCCGCTGAACGCGTTGACGGGCATGACCTCGACGAAGTCGACCCCGAGCTCCTGCAGGTGGTCCAGGCGGTCGATCGCCGAGTCGAGCGTGCCCTCGGGGGTGAAGGTGCCGATGTGCACCTCGATGATGACGGACCCCGCGAGCGGGCGGCCGGTCCAGTCGCCGTCCACCCACGGGTGCCGGTCGGGGTCGAAGGTGCGCGAGAGGCCGTGCACGCCGTCCGGCTGCCACCGCGAGCGGGGGTCCGGGATGGGGGTCGTGTCGCCGTCGACGAGGTAGCCGTAGTCGTGGGTGTCCTCGTCGAGCTCGAGCGCCGTGTCCGGTACCCACCAGTCGCCGTCGGTGCGCCGCATCGGCAGCTCGGTGCCGTCGAGGTGCAGGGTCAGCGTCTCGGCATGTGGTGCCCAGACGTCGAAGCGGGAATCGCGCACGGGAAAAACTCCTTGGTGGGAAGCGAGGTGGTGTGGCTGCGGGTGTCGGCTAGGACCTGGCGAGCAGCGCCACGGGGTACTGCTGCAGGAGGGCGGCGAGCGGGACATCCTTGCCACCCGTGAAGACGGCGGCGGTGAGCTGGTCGATCCATTCGCCCTCGGGGAGGGGGATGGTCGTGCCGATCCATCCGCCGCCCTGCTCGAGGCCGATGGGGAGGCGCGTGCCGATCGTGATGGCACCGCCCCGCGAGAACGCGAGTGCGTGCTCTGCCGCCGGCCCGTCGGCGGTGATGCCCTCGTACTCGGTGAAGAGCTCCGGTCGGCTGCGGCGCAGGCGCAGGCAGGCCGCGGTCACGAGCAGCTTCGCGGCACCGGAGTCGTCGATCGCGGGGACCGCTCCGTGCAGGATCGCGTCGAGCGCCGCAGTGCGCGACGAGTAGTCGACGCTCTGCCGGTTGTCGGGGTCGACCAGCGTGCGCGTCCACAGTTCCGTGCCCTGGTAGACGTCGGGGATGCCCGGCATCGTGAGCTGCACGATCTTCGCGGTCAGCGAGTTCGACCAGCCCGCCTCCTGCGTCTCGGCGACGACGTTCTGGACGACGTTCGACGCGACGGGGTTGTCGAAGACGGCGTCGACGGCCGCGTGCAGCTGCCCCTCGAACGTCTCATCCGGGTTGGTCCAGCTCGTGTGCAGGTCGGCCTCGCGCGCGGCCTTCTCGAGGTAGTCGGTGAGGCGCTCGCGGGATGCTGGCCACGCGCCGACGATCGCCTGCCAGGTGAGCTGCGCGAACGCGTTGTCGTCGATGGGGGCCACGTTCTGGAGCTCGGCGACGCTCTCCGCCCAGAACTCGGGGACCTCGCTGAGGGCGGTGATGCGGGCGCGAGTGTCCTCGCCGCGCTTCGTGTCGTGGGTCGACAGCGTGGTCATGGCGTCTGGCCAGTCGCGGGCGCGTGCCGTCTGGAGCTCGTGGAACCGCTCTGGGGTGATGGAAAAGACGTTCGGGTCGCCGCCGACCTCGTTGAGGGAGGTGAGGCGTGCGTAGCGGTAGAACGAGCGGTCTTCGACGGCCTTCGCCATGATCATGCCGGTGGTCTGCTGCAGGCGCAGCGCGGCCTCGGCCTCTGGCGCCTCGAGGAACGGCAGGACGCGGGCGATCGACGCCGCGAGATCCGGTCGCTGCTCGGTGGCGGCCTCGGCCGCATCGGTGAGGTGGTTCGCGCCCGTCGGAAGGTAGCTGCGGTACACGCTGAAGTGGGCGGCGATCTCGGCGACGGAGTCCTCGATGAGGTCGTCTTCGAGACCCGTCGCGCGCAGTTCTCTCGCGATGCGGCGGATCTCGGCGTTCAGTGACACGTCGGCCACGGCGCGCTTCGCCTCGTGGATGAGCTGCTCCCAGTCGACGGGGTCGCCGTCTGCTCCCGCCGCGAGCTCGTCGAGCGGCTCCTCGGCGTCGGCGTCGACGAGCACCCGGTCGATCTGGCCGAGCGCGTCGTAGCCGGTCGTCCCTGCCGTGCGCCAGTCGGCGGGCAGCGCCTCGTCGCCCTCGAGGATCTTCTCGACGAGCACATACGCTCCGCGCGTTCGGTCGGCGAGGTGGCGCAGGTACCCGCCCGGGTCGCGGAGTCCGTCCGGGTGGTCGATCCGGAGCCCGTCGACGAGGCGGTGACGCATCCAGTCGAGGATCTCCGCGTGAGCTTCCTCGAACACCTGCTCGTCTTCGACGCGGATGCCCGCGAGCGAGGTGATGGTGAAGAAGCGGCGGTAGTTGAGGCGGCTGTCGCCTTGGCGCCAGTGGATGAGCTGGTAGTGCTGGTTGTCGAGCACTTCCCGCACCGATGCGCCTTCGGGGGCCGAGCCTTCCGCGAGCGGGTACTCGGTGGAGTGATAGCGCAGCACGCCGGCCTCGGTGTCGACGGTCACGTTGCCGATCGCGTCGCCCCGCTCCCTGGGCATGTCGTCGTCGCCCACCGTGGGGATGAGGAGCTTGCCGCCGCCCGCCTCCCAGTCGATGTCGAAGGACTCGGCGTGCGCGGCCTGCTGGCCGTGCGCGAGCACATCCCACCACCACGGGTTGTCGCGCGGTGTGCCGACTCCCATGTGGTTCGGGACGATGTCGACGAGCACGCCGAGGCCCAGCTCGCGGGCCTTCGCGGAGAACCGCTCGAGCCCCTCGCGCCCGCCACGTTCGTCGTCGACCTTCGAGGGGTCGACGACGTCGTAGCCGTGCGTGCTGCCTGGGGTCGCCTGGAGGATGGGCGAGAGGTACACCCATCCCACGCCGAGCCGCTCCAGGTAGGGCAGCTGCTCGGTCGCGGCGTCGAGGTCGAACTCCGACGTCAGTTGGAATCGGTACGTGCTGGATGGGATGCGCATCATGGTCTCCGTGGCGCGAGGTGCTTCTGAGATGGCTCTGGCGGGGTCAGCTGCCGAGGGGCGGCCGCGTGATGATGGGGATGGGGGTGGTCATCGCGGCGACGGAGGCGGCGACCGAGTGGTCTGGCTTCTCGTTGAGCTCCGCTTCGCGCAGCACGACGAGCGAGCGCGGCTCGAGCGGGATGGTTGCTCCCGGCTCGACGGCCTCGAGGTCGGTGTGCATGCCGGAGGTGTCGATGACGATGTCCCAGTGGGAGGTGATCTCGACGCTCGGGATGGTCGCCTCGACGACTGTCTCGCTGGCGTTGAAGTAGACCATGAAGCTCACATCGGTGATCTCCTCGCCCCGCTCGTCGCGCCCGGCGATGGCGTTGCCGTTGAGGAACATGCCCATCGACTTCACGAACTCGGCGTTCCAGTCTTCGGATGCCATCTGCGTGCCGTCGGTCGAGAGCCACACGATGTCGGGCAGCGCGGATCCTTCGGCGCGCTCCTCGACGCGGCCGTTGAAGAAGCGGCGTCGGCGGAACGTCGGGTGGTCGGCGCGCAGCTGCGCGACGGCACGCGTGAACTCGACGAGTGGCTCGTCGGCGTTCTCCCAGTGCACCCAGCTGATCTCGCTGTCCTGCGCGTACGTGTTGTTGTTGCCGTTCTGGGTGCGCCCCAGCTCGTCGCCGTGGAGGAGCATGGGCACTCCCTGGCTGAGCAGCATCGTCGCGATGATGTTGCGCTGCTGCCGGGCGCGCATGGCGTTGATCTCGGGGTCGTCGGTGGGGCCTTCGACGCCGAGGTTGTAGGAGCGGTTGTGGCTCTCGCCGTCGTTCCCGTTCTCGCCGTTGGCGTCGTTGTGCTTCTCGTTGTAGGAGACGAGGTCTCTCAGCGTGAAGCCGTCGTGGGCCGTGACGAAGTTGATGGAGGCGAAGGGGCGGCGTCCGGAGTGCTCGTAGAGGTCGGCGGATCCGGTGATGCGGCTCGCGAACTCGCCGAGCGTCGACGGCTCGCCTCGCCAGAAGTCGCGCACGGTGTCGCGGTACTTGCCGTTCCACTCCGTCCACTGCGGTGGGAAGTTGCCGACCTGGTAGCCGCCGGGCCCGACGTCCCACGGCTCTGCGATGAGCTTCACCTGCGAGACCACCGGGTCCTGCTGCACGAGGTCGAAGAAGGTGGACAGCTTGTCGACGTCGTGGAGCTCGCGGGCGAGGGTGGAGGCGAGGTCGAAGCGGAAGCCGTCGACGTGCATCTCGGTGACCCAGTAGCGCAGCGAGTCCATGATGAGCTGCAGCGAGTGCGGGTGGCGCATGTTGAGCGAGTTGCCCGTGCCCGTGTAGTCGGTGTAGTACCGCTTGTCGTCTTCCTCGAGCCGGTAGTAGGCGGCGTTGTCGATGCCGCGGAAGCTGAGGGTCGGGCCGAGGTGGTTGCCTTCTGCCGTGTGGTTGTAGACGACGTCGAGGATGACCTCGATGTTGTTGGCGTGCAGTGTGCGCACCATCGACTTGAACTCCTGCACCTGCTGGCCTGCCGTGCCCTGGGAGGCGTAGTCGGCGTGCGGGGCGAGGAACGAGATGGTGTTGTACCCCCAGTAGTTGCGGAGGCCCTTCTCGATGAGGGTGCTGTCCTGCACGAACTGGTGCACGGGCATGAGCTCGATGGCGGTGACGCCGAGGCGCTTGAGGTGCTCGACGATCGCGGGGTGCGCGATGCCGGCGTACGTGCCGCGGATCTCCTCTGGCACATCCGGGTGCAGCTCGGTGAGCCCCTTGACGTGCGCCTCGTAGATGAGGGACTCGTTGTAGGGGATGCCGGGCTTCCGGTCGCCAGCCCAGTCGAAGTAGGGGTTGATGACAACGCCCTTCATCATGTGGGGCGCTGAGTCGAGGTCGTTGAACGAGTCGGGGTCGCCGAAGTTGTAGCTGAAGAGCGACTGGTCCCAGTCGATGTCGCCCGTCGTCGCCTTCGCGTACGGGTCGAGGAGGAGCTTCGCCGGGTTGCAGCGGCTTCCGTTGATCGGGTCGTAGTCGCCGTGCATCCGGTAGCCGTACTGCTGGCCGGGCTGCACGTGAGGGAGGTAGGCATGCCAGACGTGCGCGTCCTGCTCGTAGAGCCTCACCCGCTCCTCGTTGCCGTCGTCATCGAAGAGGCACAGCTCGACCTTGTGGGCGGCCTCGCTGAAGATCGCGAAGTTGGTGCCACTTCCATCGAACGTCGCTCCGAGGGGGTAGGCATTTCCGGGCCACGTTTTCATGCACGCTCCTATTGCTTCATCGAAGAACATCGCGTGTGGATGCAGGCACTAAAGCTACCAAAGGGTGGGAGCGCTCTCGCCCGCGAGCACACAGGACTTCTCCTGGTTGGCAGGCATGTCGACGACCTACGCTGGCCGCATGACGAACCTCACACAGAACCTCACGGACTCGGTCAAGAAGCTCGGCGTCACACTCGCCTACGGCGAGAAGGTGGAACTCGGCAAGTCCACGATCCTTCCGGTCGCTCTCGTCTCGTACGGCTACGGCGGTGGTGAGAGCGCTGAGGAGGGTCAGGAGAACTCGTCGGGCGGCGGTGGCGGCGGCATGGCCGTGCCGGTCGGCGCGTACGTCGATGACGAGTTCGGCACGAGCTTCCGTCCGAACATCATCACGCTGCTCGTCGTGTCGATTCCGCTGGTGTGGACGGTCGGGCACGCCCTCCCACGCCTCATCAAGGCGCTCAAGAAGTAGCTCTGGCGGCGGTACGGCCTATACTTGGGGTGTTCACGGGAGTCCGGTAGTCCGGGCTGAGAGGAAGGCTCAAGCCTTCGACCGTCAAACCTGATCTGGGTAATGCCAGCGCAGGGAGGCACATCTCCGAGCAGGGTCGCCCACGGCTCTGCGCCCGTGCACTTTCACTCGAAAGGGCACACAGCATGACAACTTCCTCGACTCCATCTCCGACTGCGGCAGCGCAGGTTCCGGCTCAGGCGAAGGCGCCGAAGAGCCGCTTCCGCTGGCGGGTCATCGACATCGTCACGGCCGCCGTTCTCGGTGTCGCGACGGGCCTCATCTTCATCTTCTGGAACAGCGTCGGCTACCTGTGGTTCACGACGATGGACGCGTTGACGCCGGGCTTCGGCGGCATCGCGGTCGGCATCTGGCTGCTCGGCGGCGTGCTGGGCGGGCTCATCATCCGCAAGCCGGGGGCTGCGCTCTTCGTCGAGGTGCTCGCGGCGTGCGTCTCCATGCTGCTCGGCAGTCAGTGGTCGATCGAGACCGTGTACTCGGGTATCGCGCAGGGCCTCGGTGCCGAGCTCGTCTTCGCGCTCTTCCTCTACAAGCGCTTCGGTCTGAGCGTCGCGATGCTCGCAGGCGCGGGTGCCGCCGTCGCCGCGTGGGTGCTCGAGCTGTTCCTCAGCGCGAACATCGAGAAGGGCCCTGAATTCCTGACGATCTACCTCGTCGCCGTCGTGGTCTCCGGTGCGGTGCTGGCCGGAGTCGTCGGCTGGCTGCTCACGCGAGCGCTCGCCGCGACCGGCGCGCTGAACCGCTTCGCGGCGGGCAGAAGCGCGAAGCGAATCGGCTAGCGTTCGTGGGCGCGAGAGTCGAGGCGAGGGGGTGGGGCTGGCGCCACGCCGACCGGGCGAAGCTGGCGGTCAGCCAGCTCGACCTGACGATCGAGCCCGGAGAGGCCGTGCTGCTGCTCGGGCCGTCGGGGGCGGGCAAGTCGACGCTCCTGGCGGCTCTTGCCGGGGTGCTCGGCGACCACGAGGACGAAGGTCAGGAGCTCGGCTCGCTGCTGGTCGACGGCAGGCATCCGACGGATGCGCGCGGCGCGGTGGGGCTGGTCCTGCAGGATCCGCAGGCGAACACGGTGCTCGCCCGAATCGGCGACGACGTCGCGTTCGGCTGCGAGAACCTCGGTGTGCCGCGCGCCGAGACCTGGGTTCGGGTGCGCGAGGCGCTCGACGCCGTCGGGCTGCGGATGCCCCTCGACCGCTCCACCGCGCAGCTGTCCGGTGGTGAGCGCCAGCGCCTCGCGATCGCGGGCGTGCTCGCGATGCGGCCGAACCTCATCCTGCTCGACGAGCCGACCGCGAACCTCGACCCGGCCGGTGTCGAGGAGGTTCGCGAGGCGGTTGTGCGTGCCGCCGAGGTCACCGGTGCGACGCTCATCGTCATCGAGCATCGGGTGGATGTGTGGCGTTCGAGCGTCGACCGGGTCGTCGTACTCGGCACTGAGCAGCACCTGCTCGCCGACGGTGACCCCGACGTGATCCTGGAGGAGCAGCGGGAGTCGCTCCTCGCGGCGGGTGTGTGGATAGGCGGCCACGAACCCTCGGTTCCGCGGGGCGAGCGCGCCCCGGGGGAGGATCTGCTCGTCGCCGACGGCCTCGGGTTCGGGCGTGCCGACCATCCGCTGCACACGCAGTTCGGGGCAACGCTGCGGGCGGGGGAGTCGACGGTGGTGCTCGGGCCCAACGGCGCGGGCAAGACGACGCTGGCGCTGACGCTCGCTGGCCTGCTCAAGCCGGTCGCGGGCGACGTGCGTGCGAGCAGCGCCCTGCGGGAAGCTGGCGAAGACGCCGACCGTCGACGGAGTGGCTGGGCGCTCGGCAGGTTCCGCGCGGCGGGCCCGGTCGGCCCGCATCCGTCTGCCTGGCGATCCCGTCAGCTGCTGACGAGGATCGGCACGGTCTTCCAGCAGCCCGAGCACCAGTTCGTCGCGGGCACGGTGCGGCGCGAGCTCGAGGTGGGACCGGATGCGGTGGGGCGCGGCAGACGCGAGACGAGCGAACGCGTCGACGAGCTGCTCGCGGCGCTGCGCCTCTCGCACCTCGCGGAGGCGCACCCCTTCACGCTCTCCGGCGGTGAGCAGCGTCGGCTGTCCGTCGCGACGGTGCTCGCGACGGCCCCTCGGGTGCTCATCTTCGACGAGCCGACCTTCGGGCAGGACCGCAGGACGTGGACGGAGCTCGTCACGATCATGTCGCGCCTCGTCTCCGAGGGGCACTCGCTGGTCTCCGTGACCCACGACGAGCAGCTCGTGCGCGTGCTCGGCGACCAGCGCATCCGCATCGAAGCCCACGACCGCAAGAACGAGAAGGTGCCAGCATGAGCGGCAGCGGCGCGGGCGTCGCCTCGGCGGGTTCCCGCCCGGCATGGTGGTCGGCCACATCGCCCCAGGTCGACGCCGACGGCGTGCCGCTTGAGGTGCTCCCCGTCGGCGGACGGTTCCTCGACCGCGTGAACCCGGTCACGCCGTTCCTGGCGGCGGTGCTGTACTCGATTCCCCTGCTGACGACGCTCGATGTCGTCTCGGCGGCCGTCGCGCTGACGCTCTCGCTCCTCGCCTTCGGCGTCGCCGGCGTGCGCCCCATGGAGGTCCTGCGATCGAGCTGGATCCTCCTCATCGCCGCCCCCGTCTCCGCCACGAGCATGCTGCTGTACGCCAAGCCCGGCGGGGCGAGCTACGGGCAGTTCCTCTACGCGAACATCACCGACAACTCCATCCAGCTCGCGATCGCCGTCGGCGTGCGCGTGCTCGCGATCGGCGTGCCGACGCTCGTCGCGTTGAGCAGCATCGACCCGACGCGCCTCGCCGACGGACTGGCGCAGGTTGCGCACCTCCCGGCGAGGTTCGTGGTGTCGGCGCTCGCGGGCATCCGCCTCTTCGCCGTGTTCCGCGACGACTGGACGGCGATGAGCCAGGCGCGCCGCGCTCGCGGTCTCGGCGACTCGGGTGCCATCCGACGGTTCATGACGATGGCGTTCGCGCTGCTCGCTCTCGCGCTGCGACGGGCTGGGACACTCGCGACCGTCATGGAGGCTCGCGGCTTCGGCGCCGAAGACGTCACGCGCACGTGGGCTCGCCCCTCACGTCTCGGCTGGCGGGACCTCGTTCTCGTGCTTGCGGCAGTCGTCATCGCCGGCGCGGCCATCGGTGTGGCTGTCGCGGCGGGGTCGTACCGGCTCGTGGGCAGCGCGTGAGCGGGGTCGCGGTGCTGCTGGACCGCGTGCTGGCGGATGCCGGCGGCTCGCGCCCGGTCGTGCTCATCGACGGCGGGTCGGGCTCGGGCAAGACGACGCTCGCGGGGGAGCTGCTGGCGGAGTTCCGGGCGCGCGGCTTCGAGAGCGCGCAACTGGTGTCCCTCGACGACGCCTACCCGGGCTGGGGTGGCCTCGCTGCCGCCTCGCAGGCGGTGCACCGCGACATGCTCCGTCCCGAGCGGACGGGGCCTCCGCACCGCCCCGGCTATGAGAGCTGGGATTGGGCGGCGGATGCGCCCGGTCCGTGGCGCGAGCTCGACGGCTCCGCGCCGCTCATCGTCGAGGGCTGCGGTTCGCTGTCGCACGAGAGCGCGCCCCTCGCGACGACGAGCGTGTGGATAGAGCTCGACGAGGCCCACCGGAAGCCGCGGGCGCTCTCGCGTCCCGCAGACGTCGGCGTCTTCGAGGAGTTCTGGGAGATGTGGGCGGCTCAAGAGCGCGAGCACTGGCGACGCAATGCGCCGTTCCTGCTCGCCGACGTCATCATCGAGGCCGCGCCCGCTGCGTGACGGGGTTTCGCGGCGTCGCGAGGCGCTGTCAGCGCGGGCCGGCGCCCGTCTGGTCTGAGCTCTGCCGGGGGCGAGCACGCACGTAGCGCACGGTGAAGATCACGGCGAAGACCAGCCCCACCAGCGCCGCGAGCAGCCAGGTGCCACCGACGATGAGGCCGTAGACGGCGTCGTCGTAGTCGATGCTGGTGCCGGGACCAGCGTCGAGGGAGAGACCGGTGCCGATGCTGTCGGCGACCGGCCGCAGCAGGAGACCGGCGAGCGCGCCGACTCCCGTCGCGAGGGGGATCGCGAATGCCCACCCCCAGAGCACGGAGCCGAACGTCGGACCGGCCGCGCCCGGTGTGCGACGAGCGGCCTGGATGCTCCGCACCCCGAGCAGGATCAACACGACGAGGCCGGCACCTGCCGAGACGAACATGGCCCAGAACGCGAACGCCGACAGGAGCGCCTGCCCAGCCTCGACGAGCGGTGGGATGGGCCCGACGGCGTCGACCGTGATGCTCGCGGCAGCAAGGGCCGAGAGCAGACCGGTCACTGCCATCCAGAGCGCGAAGGCTGGTGCCGCCAGGACGAGGACGATCCCCCAGAGGAGGCGTCCTGGCCTGAGGGGACCGCGGGCTGGTGGCGTCTGCTGCATCCGGGAAGCGTATCGGGGTCGCGCGAGTCGGGAGGCTCTACGCCCAGCCGAGCTCGTGGAGCTGCGCGTCGTCGATGCCGTAGAAGTGCGCGATCTCGTGCACGAGCGTCGTATGCACCTCGTCGCGGAGCGTCTCCTCGTCGTCGCAGATCGACAGGAGCGGTTCGCGGAACAGCACGATGCGGTCGGGGAGCTCGCCGAAGCCGTACTGGCCGCGATCCGTGAGCGCGAATCCCTCGTAGACACCGAGCAGGTCGAGCGAACCGTCCTCTGGCCGGTCCTCGACGACGAAGATCACGTTGTCGAGGCCGTCGACCATCTCGTCCGGCAGCTCATCGAGCTCGTCGACGACCAGGACCTCGAAGTTCTCCCGCGACATCTCCATCCGCTCATTGTGTCGCAGGGCGGCTGGACGGGGACCGGCGGCGGCTAGACCTGCGCCGAGGCGTGGTCGTAGGCGAGGGGGAGGAGCTCGCGTGCGACCACGCTGATCAGGCCGTCAGGCCCGGGAAGGATCACCCGAATGTCGGGGTAGTGGTCGGCGAGCACCTGGCGGTCACGCCCGCAGGGGCTCATCACCCCGCGGCCGTGGTTCGCGACGGCGACGATGTGCGTCAGCTCGAGGGCACCAGCGGCGCGGGCCGAGCCGAGCGCCACCAGCTCGGCGCAGGGTCCGCCCGTGAAATGGTGCAGGTTCACGCCGACGTGCACCCGGCCGTCCACCGCGCGCACGGCAGCCCCTACCGTGTGGATGCCGTCCTCATCCGGCCCAGCATCCGTCGTCGCATCGATCGTCGACCGGGCGGCTTCGACGAGCTCGATCTCGCCTTCCGAGACGGGCCGGGCGGATGCGAGTTCGAAAGCGGTCATGACGCGAGCCTACGAGGTGTCGTCGTGAGGGTCTCCTGGCTCGATACGCGCGCTCCTCGCTAGGGTGCCCCTGTGACCGATGCCGAATTCGCCCGCCCGCAGGAGTGGCGAGCTGCGCACGCCGCCGCCATGGTCGGCTGGGACTTCTCCGCCCTGGACGGGCGCATGACCGCCGACGAACCCCGCTGGGACTTCACCGCCGAGTGTCGTGCCGCGATGGCGTCTGCGACCCGCATCGCCGACCTCGGCACGGGAGGCGGCGAGCGACTCATCGAACTCATCGGCGACCTCGGTGCCGCCGCCGAGTCCCTGGCCATCGCGGCAACCGAGGGATGGGAGCCGAATATCGAGATCGCGAGGCGGAACCTGGCGCCGTTCGGTGTGGGCGTGCACCGCTACGACTCCGAGGCGGGTGACTCCCTGCCGTTCGAAGACGCGTCGCTGGACCTCGTCGTGTGCCGCCACGAGTCCTTCGACGCCGGGGAAGTCGCCCGTGTGCTCGCGCCGGGCGGGCGGTTCCTGACCCAGCAGGTCGACGGACGGGAAGCGCACGAGCTCCGGGAGTGGTTCGGCGGCGACCCGCTGCACGACGACGTGACGCTGGCGAACGCGAGCAGCGAGGTGGCAGCCGCCGGGCTCCGCATCGAGCTCGCCGACGAGTGGACCGGGCGGATGACGTTCGCGGATGCACGTGCGCTGGTCGAGTACATGGCCCTGGTGCCGTGGGATGTCCCAGGCTTCGAGGTCGACGCCAACATCAGCACGCTGCGTCGCCTCGACGCAGCGCGGCCCATCGTCGTCACGCAGCGGCGGTTCCGGCTGGCCGCAGTGCGCGACTGAGCTGCTCGACGCGCCGGCGCGTCCGCGCTCGCTGGCGTGGTGCGACCCGGCCCGCGAGAATGGGGCCATGATCGACGTCTTCGGGGAGACCCTGACCCATGAGACGGTCGCGCAGTTCGCCTTCTGGGGCATGGTCCTCGGCGTCGGAATCGTGCTGCGCATCGTCCGATCGGTGCGGCCGCGCCTGCTCAACCGCACGCGCTGGGGAGTGCTGGCCGCCGCCATCCTCCTGCTCCTCGTCGCTCTGAGCATCGTGAGCCTGTCTGCCTCCGTCGTCCTCTCAGTGGAGTCGAGCTTCCTCCTCGTCGCGCTGGGGGCATCCGGCGCCGGTGCCCTCGTCGCGCTCGCGGCCTTCTCCCTGCTCGAGTTCATCGCGCCCAAGCGGCGGCGCGACCTGGTTGCGGCTCCCGCGGGCGCTCCGCAGCGCTGACACCTCACGGGGGAGCGAGGCGACCTCTTCTGCATCCACGTCCTAGGATGCTCGCGTGTACGTCAAAGTGTGTGGCCTGGATTCTGTCGAGTCGGCGGCGGTTGCCGTCGAGAGCGGAGCCGACGCGGTCGGCATCGTGATGAGCCGCACGAGCCCGCGCAGGCGTTCTGCGGAGGAGGCCGCGAAGATCTTCGGTTCCGTTGCCGCGGGCGTCGATCGGGTGCTGGTCGTGCACGACATGCCGGCCACGGATGCCGCCGAGATCGCGGGAACGATCGGCGCGAACGTGCTGCAGTTGCACGGCTCCTACTCGGGCGATGAGGTTCGAGCTGCCGGCACGATCTTCCCGCGGATCTGGCGAGCCACCTCGCTCGCCGACGACCCTGAGCTGCGCGTCGGGGCGTTCGGTGAGGAACTCCTGCTGCTGGATGCGCCGAAGCCGGGGTCTGGCGAGCGCTGGGACCTCTCGGAGCTGGTGCGTCGTCGCCCCGAGGGGCGCTGGCTGCTGGCAGGCGGCCTGCACCCGGGGAATGTGGCAGAGGCGATCGGCGAGGCGGGGCCCTGGGGCGTCGACGTGTCGAGCGGCGTCGAGTCGAGCCCGGGCGTCAAGGACCACGCCCGGATCCGCGCCTTCGTGGAGTCAGCGAAGCACGCCGGCTGACCGCTCGTGGCCCGCGAGCAGCTGTGCAAAATGTGCGACGAACGGGAACCCATCGCCGAATCCGGCGTGCCTGCGTCGTCTGAGCTCTGAAGCTGGTCAGGGGTGCGGTGGGTCGACCTCCGCGAACTCCGCCTCCAGGTCGGCGCCCGCGGCGGCGAGGTGGTCGAGGACGGTTCGCACGGCGAAGCGTGCCTGACGGTCTGGACGGGCGATGGCGACGATGCTGCGCACGGATCGCACGCCGTCAAGTGGGCGCAGCACCACCCCTGGGCGCGGGCGAGTCGTGAAGCGCGGCAGCAGTGCGAGCCCCGTGCCGGTTGCGACCAGTGCTTCCACGAGCCGGTTGTCGCGGAGCCGCTGGACTCGGTCGAGGTTGGTGCTCGTGGCGTTCTCGACGGCGATCAGGATGCTGTCGAACGGGTAGCCGACGGGCACACCCACCCAGGTGGTGCCGAGCAGATCGCCAGGGACGAGGTGGCCGAGGTGCGCCAGCGAATGCTCCGACGGCAGGGCGACGTCGATCGGCTCCCGGGCGAGGACTCGCGTGTGCAGGTGCTCTGCCCCGCGCGGGACGTCTCCCGTGAGGCTGTGCCCGATGACGATGTCGGCGTCGAGGGTTCGCGCTGCGTACTCGGACTCGGCGAGGTCGAAGTCGTCGAGGTCGAGCTGGATCGCCGACCCGGCCGTGCGTCGGAGGAGGCCGGGGACAAGCGCTTCGCTGGCGCTCGGGAGCGCGCCGATCGAGACGGTGCCGCTCGGCTCGCCGAGGCTCGCCTCGAGCTTCGCCTGCACCTCGGCGAGCGCCCGGCCCACGTCGTCGGCGCCGTCGGCGAGGATCCTCCCGGCGGCGGTGAGGCGCAGCCCTCGGGAGAACGGCTCGACGAGGCTGGCGCCGAGCTCCCGCTCTGCGGTCCTCAGCTGCTGCGAGAGGGCGGAGGGGGTGCGGTGCGTGGCCTCGGCCACCGCCGCGAGTGTGCCCCGCAGCGACAGCTCACGCAGCAGCTCGAGGTGGCGGAATTCCATGTAGGGAGCCTACAGTTACCGGTCATGGATCATCACTGGTGCTTCAGGGTGGGGGCGCCGCACACTGATCCCGTGCCTCCTCGCCATGTCGCCCTCGCCTGCCTCGTCGCAGTTCTCTGGGGCGTGAACTTCCTCGCCATCCACGCCTCGCTCGAGCAGTTCCCGCCGTTCTTCCTCATCGCCCTGCGCTTCGGGCTGCTCGCGATCCCGACGATCCTGTTCATCCCGCGCCCGAACGTGAAGCTGCGGTGGCTCGTCGGGTACGGACTCGGCTTCGGCACCCTGCAGTTCGTCGGGCTCTACCTCGGTATGGCGGCGGGCTTCCCCACGGGGCTCGCGTCGCTCGTGCTGCAGATGTCGGCGCCGTTCACCGTCCTGCTCGGCGCGATCTTCCTCAGAGAGAAGCTCACGACGCGTCGTGTCATCGGCATCGCGGTCGCGGTTGCCGGCCTGCTGCTGGTCGGCGTCGCCCGTGGCGGCGCCGGAAGCTGGTGGCCGTTTGTGCTCGTGGTGATCGGCGCGTTCGGCTGGGCCATCGGCAACATCTCGAGTCGACTCGCCGAACCGCCGAAGCCCCTGCACCTCACGATGTGGATGGCCGTGGTGCCTCCCATCCCCATGCTCGCCGTCTCTCTGCTCGTGGAGGGTCCTGAGCAGATCTGGGCGTCGCTCGCGACGGCGTGGACCTCCGCGGCGGTTCCCGCGTGGGTTGGGCTCGTCTACACGATCGTGCTCGGCACGGTCCTCGGCTCCGGCATCTGGGTGTGGCTCATGAAGCGCCACCCGGCGGGTGTGGTCGCACCGTTCTCGATGCTCGTCCCCGTGGTCGGCATATCGACAGCGTGGCTCGTGCTGGGGGAGCGGCCCGGCCCGCTCGAGCTCGTCGGCGGTGCGATCGTGCTCTTCGGGGTTCTCTGGGCGAGCCGCATGCCGGCCACAGCGCTCGTGCCGGCCCCCGAGCCGAGTGTTCTGGAGCCACCCGTCGCCGAATCGCCGCTGACTGAACCGCCTCTCCCCGACTCGCCGAAACTCGAGGCCCCCGCGCCTCGCTAGAAGCACGTGGGAGGCGCAGGTTCCCGGCACTGGGCATCTGCATCTCCCGCGTGGATGCGGCCGGACTGTCTCCGCACAGACCCGGCCCAACGGCGAAGGCCCCGAGTTCCCCAGCACTTGCAAGTGCAGGGGAACTTGGGGCCTTCCAACATGGGGTGAGTAACGGGGCTTGAACCCGCGGCCTCCTAGACCACAACCAGGCGCTCTACCAGCTGAGCTATACCCACCATGTCTGTCGCACGCGTGCTCTCGCTCGCCTGCGACTACGAGAGTCTATTACAGATTTTGGGCGAAGTCGTTCACCACTTCTGCTGCGACCTCTCGAAGCTCCTCGCTGGTCGGTCCGGGCTCGGGCACGAGCACCGCCTTGCGGTAGTACTTGAGCTCGCGGATCGACTCGAGAATGTCGGCCTTCGCGCGGTGGCCGCCGTCCTTGTCGGGGGAGTGGAAGTATACGCGGGGGAACCAACGGCGCGACAGCTCCTTCAGCGTGGAGACGTCGACGTTGCGGTAATGGAGGTGCTGGTCGACCTCCGGCATGTACTTCGCGAGGAACATGCGATCGGTGCCGATGGTGTTGCCCGCGAGCGGCGCCGTGTTGGGCACGGGGACGTGCTTCTTCAGGTACGCGAGCAGCTGCGCCGTCGCGGTCTCGAGGCTCGCGCCGTTGGGGATCTCCTCGATGAGCCCGGACGTGGTGTGCATCTGCGTCACGAACTCGCCCATGTTGGCCATGGCTGCGTCACTCGCCGAGATCACGATCTCGAAGCCCTCGTCGAGGATGTTCAGGTCGCTGTCGGTGACAAAAGCGGCGACCTCGACCAGCTCGTCGATGGACGGGTCGAGGCCTGTCATCTCGCAGTCGATCCAGACGAGACGTTCCTGAGCAATAGGCATGAGGGACATCGTAGTGATTCCCCGCGTTTCGCGGCGGCCAGTGCACCCTTTCGTGGCCCGCTATGCTGGCTGGGATCGCGCCCCAGTAGCTCAGTGGATAGAGCAACGGCCTTCTAATCCGTCGGTCGCAGGTTCGAATCCTGCCTGGGGCACTCATTGTTGCCTGTCTCACCGGTCTCGAGGAGATCGCGTTCGGTGCGCTCGTAGCCGGGGCCGTGGGCTTCCTCCTCAGGCGCATACGCCCCGAGGAGCTCGTGGCGGCGATCCTCGCCGTTGACCCCGGGGACGCCGTGGTGTCTCCGCGCACGTGGTGGCGGGCCGAGCGGTGGTCGCTCGGACTCTCAGAAGAGGGAGTTGACGAGCACCCCGCCCACACCACCGGCGAGCATGGGGAGGAGCGCTGCGATACCGAGTGCCGCCGCCGTTGCCGCCGCCAGTCGGGGCTGTCCAGGCCGGAGGCAACCAATGACTCCGAGGACAGTTGCAACTATGGCGAGCACGATGACAGGCACCCGCAGCAGCGTGAAGATCTCTGCGACGTTGAGGGGCAGCTGGTACGCAGCATCGGGGACCAAGGGTGTGAGACCGGCAGCGATCGTTTGAGCGACCACAAGTGCCACTGCAACGACGAGGGCCGCGCGTCCGATCGGATTCCGGGCAGGCGCGCGAGAGTCCGCGCGGCGAGTGGAACTGGGACCTGGCATCGAAACCGCTTCTTCGGTCATTTCGCAAGTATGGCAGGGCAGCGTTGTCGAAGGCGTCCAGTACAGGCTTCATCCGCCGCTGGACGCCGATGGCGTTTCTTTGGACTCTCGACGCTGAGGAGGCCCTCGCTCGTGTGTGTTTCCCTGCGCGATCAAGCCGAGTCTGGCAAAAACTCGGCGTTCGCATGATGCCTGGGGCGATCAGCAGAAGCGGTGCAAGTGTGAGAATGGGCGCGTCTCTTCGGGCCAGCAGCTGCCTGGAAGGGCATCCGACATAACCTGTCGGTCGCAGGTTCGAATCCCAGGCACCCTTCTCCGCAGCTCCTCGGCCCGGCCGACCTCGATTCCGGAGGCACTCTCGTGAACGTCACCCCACTCTCTCCCCAGTTCGTGCGCGGCGCCGCGGAACTCGAGCAGACCGACCGGGGCGTTCGGCCCCACCGGCTGCCCGAGGTCGTCCGGTCGCAGTTCCCGGATCCGCAGCTGCTCCTGGTGGAGGCTCAGCCCTCGGGTGTTCGCGTGGTCTTCGATACGGCAGCCGCGAGCGTCGCGCTCGAGCTGCACCCCACGAGATCCGCCTACGCCGGCATCGAACGTCCTCGCGGGCGCGTCGATGTCTTCGTCGACGGCACGCGGCTCGTCAGCGACGAGCTGACGGGTGGCGACGCCGTCGAGGTCGACCTGCAGACCGGCGCGACGTCGTTCCACGCGGGCGCGACGCACACGACGACGATCTCGGGGCTCGCGGCGGGCGAGGTGAAGCGAGTCGAGTTCTGGCTTCCGCACAACGAGTCGGTCGAGCTGGTCGAGCTGCGCTCGGACGCACCGCTTGAGCCGGTCACGTCGGCGGGCCCGGTGTGGCTGCACCACGGCAGCTCCATCAGCCACGGTTCGAATGCGTCCGCGCCGAGCGACATCTGGCCGGCCGTCGCGGCCCGCCGCGCTGGCGTCGAGCTCCTGAGCCTCGGGCTCGGCGGCAGCGCGATGGTCGACCCGTTCCTCGCCCGCGTCCTGCGGGACACGCCCGCGGACTTCATCAGTGTGAAACTCGGCATCAACGTCGTGAACGTCGACGCGATGCGCATTCGGGCGTTCGTGCCCGCCGTCCACGGCTTCCTCGACACGATCCGTGACGGGCATCCAGACACCCCGATCGTGCTCATCTCGCCGGTCTTCTGCGGCATCCACGAGCACACACCAGGCCCTGGCGCGCTCGACCCGGAATCGCTCAGGGTCGGACGCGTGAAGTTCCTGGCCACGGGCACCCCGGGGGACGAGTCGCAGGGGCGTCTCACCCTCAGCGTGATCCGGCGCGAGCTCGCCTCGCTCGCCGAACGCCGTGCTGCCGACCCGAAGCTGCACTTCCTCGAGGGCACCGAGCTCTACGGCGAAGCGGATGCGGAGCTGCTGCCGCTTCCCGACGACCTGCACCCTGGTCCCGAAGCCCACCAGCTCATGGGCGAGCGCTTCGCGGCATACGCGTTCTCACCCTCCGGTCCGTTCCGGCCGTCGGCCTGAGCGCAGCAGGCGCGTCTCCGAGGTGCGCCTGGCACGATGGAGCATGCCCTCTCGACTGCGGATGATCTTGGACGCGCTCACGCTCTCCGAACGCGATGCGCCGGTCAGGTCGCTGGTCGAGGCGTTCGGGGCCGCCCCTGCCTGGGTGTCCGAGGTGCTGGTGGGGGAGCCGGCCGTGCGGTCACGGCGGCTGCGGTTTGCCTCTGGTGGGGAGCTGATCCTGCAGGACGACGCGCTCGTCGCCGTGATCCTGCACACGGTGCCCACCGCCCACTCGCCATCGGCGATCGACCTGTCCGAGTGGCTCGAGGGCGCCCACAACGCGGCGACGCTCGACGACCTCAAGAAGGTCATCGCCGGACGCCGCCGCTTCGCCGGGCTCGGTACCCCCTACTTCGAGCTCGACGACGGATACGCGCGGGCGGAATTCCGCGACCGCCGCGGCTGGAATGACCCAGGCAACCTCGTTGCGCTCGTCTTCACACTCGAGCAGCCGGGCCTCGTCGTCCGCCCTGAAGACGATCTCTGCCCCAGCTGCAGCGGCCTCATCGTGCGCGACCGGGCTGGCGCCTGTGACCTCGAGCGCACCATCGACGCAATCGCGGAGGCGCTCGCGGCCGGCCTCCTCCAGGAGAGCGCCAGCTGGGTGCGCCTGTCGGATCTTCGCCCCCTCCACACCTCCGGCCTCATGAAGCGGGTCGAGAGTCAGCTGACCTGCCTGACGTGCCGCCGCATCCTGTGCGTCACGCTCGTTCGTGGCGGCACCCCGGTCGTGAGCCACCTCGCGCTCGACCAGGCGCGGCGGCACCGGCTCGGCGCGATCCCGCCGGTCGAGCAGTGGGGCGACGCGGCACGCATCGCGGAAGAACGAGACGCCATGCGCTACGTCGACCACGAGCCCGGGCGCTGGTTCCTCGTAGCGCAAGGCGAGCGCCTGTACCTCGACGCGAGGTACGTGGTGACGAACATGGTCGACGACTCCGCCCTGATCTGCCTCGACGAGGACGAGCTCGAGCAGTACCGCCTCGCGGGTCATGCGTACCTCACCGAGCTCGCGGAGCGCATCCACAACGGGTCGCCCCACCGTGAGACCTCGCCCTACTTCTCCCGTGATCTCCGGCGAGGTCCGGAGGGTGCCGCCTATCGCGAGGCGGTGAGTAGGGCCATCGTCAATCACACGTGGCTGGCGGGGCGCCGCCAGCACGGCTAGCTCGCCGCGCCGTCGGCCGCGGTCTCAGAGCTTCGCCAGCACGGTCGGGATGAGGATCGGCGCGTTGATCAGGAAGTGGAGGAGCATCGTCGCGACGAGGTTGCGACGGATGAGGGTGAACGCGACGAGCGCCAGGGTGCCGACGAGCTGATGGAACAGCCAGCTCGGCCCGAAGAACACCACGTGGGGCGCGATGAAGATCACGAGGCTCACCGCCGCGCCGATCCACCGCGAGTGCAGGAGCGATCCGAGGCGCTCCTGCAGGTAGCCGCGGAAGGCCACCTCCTCCGTGACGGCGGCGGTGACGATGAGCAGCAGGACCCCGGCGATGCTCATGCTCGTGATCGTGGCGACACCGCTGTTCTCCTCCTGCGGGGCCACGAGGCTGGCGATCCAGGACCACGCCATGACGCCCCCGAAGGCGTAGAAGGCCCACTCGATGTCCTTGCTGGTGGGCTTCGTGATGAGCAGCGAGGCAAGCCCCCGACGCTCGCCCCAGAGCACGAGTGCGATCAGGAGAAGCGCCCCGAGCCATTTCCAGGCGTTGCTCGACGCGGGACCCACCATTCCCAGTCGCAGGTCGATGCCTGCCAGTTCCGGAACCGGAGGGCCGTTGTAGACGACCCAGAACAGCAGGAGGCCCCCGAGGAAGATCCAGCCGTCACGCGCCCGCGGCTCGAACGTCGGCGTGCCGATGCCGCCGCGCGCTGCGGGCCGGTCGACTCGCTCCTCCGTCGTTTCGCTCATGCTCTAGAGTAAACACTCTAGAGTGAACGCTCTACATCGGTTTCGAGAAGGTGGCGCAAGGCAGCTGATGGCGGCACGCACCGGGGGAACGCGCACGGCGATCATCGAGGCCGGCTCCCAGCTCATCGCCGAGCTCGGCTACGCGGGGGCGACGACGGCACGGATCTGCGCACGGTCCGGTGTCTCGTCCGGGACCTTCTTCCACCACTTCCCGACGAAGCTGCACCTCCTGGTCGGCATCCTCGAGGTGGATGCAGCGCAGTCGCGCACCCGGTTCGCAGCGCTCGCGGAACGCGCCCCGGACGACCCGCGAGGTGCGCTGCTCGCCTGGCTCGACCTGCTGCTCGAAGAGGCGAGTGATCCGCACCTCGCCGGCTTTGTCGCCGGCCTGAGTGCAGCACCGAGCGACGAGCGCGTCGAGCAGCTGCTCGAGGAAGTCGCGTCGGGGCAGCAGGGCGCGCTCGAGGCGATCATCACGGCCGGGCAACGTGAGCGGCTGTGGCGCTCGGATATCACGGGTGACCGGCTCGCCCTGTGGGTCGGGGTGATCGCCGACGGAGTCCTGACGCGCAGCGTCGAGGATGCGACCTTCGACGCATCGGGCGCAGCTGACGAGCTGCGTGATCTGATCCGCCGCTACCTGGCGCCCTAGGCACGGTTCGGTCGCAATTCGTCGCGTGGCCGAGAAGCGTCCGGTGCTCTGGAAGAATGGCGAACGTGACGAGCTTCGATGCCGCAGGTCTCCACGATTCCGCCAACACCGCGATCGACGCTGATCGTCGCGCCTCCGGTCACAGCCTGGAGCGAGATCCGGGCATGCCGACCAGCACCTGGCGCCTGCGCAGCGACGCGTGGGAGTACCTGCGCTTCGCGATCAAACGGCTCGAGTCGGGGCACGAGACATCGAGCATCCTGGATGCAGACGGCGAGATCTCGCGAAACCTCCGCGCCCTCGAGACGCTCGAGCTGTACTGGGCGGGCTTCGGGCAGCGCTACGTCGCCGAGATCCGCGAGTCGCTCGACAAGGGCGAGTACTCGACGGCCCTCGAGCGCATCGGCCGGGTCGTGAGTCGGCTGCGGGGCACGAGCATCCCTGCCGACCATCGCGAGGACCGCCTCGATGAGGCGGAGCGTGCAGAGCTGCAGGACGACGCCGACCCGCGTCCTCGCTTCGAGGTGCTGCTCGTCGACGAGACGACCACCGCCGACCGGGACGCGCTGCGCGCCGACATCCTCAAGCTCCGCAGCGCCGCGGATGCGTTCGTGTACGACTACGTGATCGTGCCGTCCGCGGACGACGCCGTCGCGGCCGTGCTCACGAACCCGAACATCCTCGCCGTCATCATCCGCCCCGGCTTCAGCGACCGCAGCCAGCAGCGCCTCAGCCGCGACATGCGCGAGACCATCGACCTGGCGCACGTCGACTCGGCGGGGACCACGGCGACGTCGCGCTCGAGCCTCGCCTCGGTGCAGCGCGTGCTCGGGCTCGCCGACACGCTCAACACCCTCCGTCCTGAGCTCGACCTCTACCTCGTCGCGGGCGCGCACATCGAAGACCTCGCCGGCGTGCTCACGCGACGCTTCCGCCGCGTGTTCCTGCGCGAGGATCAGCTCGAGCTGCACCTGTCGCTGCTACGCCGCGTCTCCCACCTCTACGACACCCCGTTCTTCACGGCGATCCAGGAGCACGCCAGGCGCCCAGCCGGTGTGTTCCACGCCCTGCCGATCTCGCGCGGCGGGTCGGTCGTGACGTCGAAGTGGATCACGGACCTCGTCGACTTCTACGGCCTCAACCTCCTGCTCGCCGAGACGAGCGCCACCTCGGGCGGCCTCGACTCGCTGCTCGCCCCGGTCGGAGCGATCAAGAAGTCGCAGGAGCTCGCGGCCCGGGCCTTCGGGGCGAAGCACACGTTCTTCGTCACGAACGGCACCTCCACGGCCAACAAGATCGTGCACCAGGCGCTCGTCTCTCCCGGCGACATCGTGCTCGTCGACCGCAACTGCCACAAGTCGCACCACCACGCGCTCATGCTCACCGGCGCCCGCACGGCCTACCTCGAGGCCTACCCGCTCAACGAGTTCGCCTTCTACGGGGCGGTGCCGCTCGACCGCATCAAGCAGCTCCTGCTCGACTACCGCGCGGCGGGGCGCCTCGACGAGGTGCGCCTCGTGACGCTCACGAACTGCACCTTCGACGGCATCGTCTACGACCCGGAGCGGGTCATGGCGGAGTGCCTCGCCATCAAGCCTGACCTCGTGTTCCTCTGGGACGAAGCCTGGTTCGCGTTCGCCGCGTTCCACCCCATCACCCGCCGCCGCACGGCCATGGCGGCCGCGAAGCACCTCGAGGATCGCCTGGCCACCACCGCGCACGCGACCGCCTACCAGGAGCAGCGCGCTCGCCTGTTCGACCCTGAGACGGGCGAGCCCGCTGCCGACGAGGTGTGGCTCGCCGAGCGGCTCCTGCCTTCCCCGGATGCACGGATCCGGGTCTACGCGACGCAGTCGACCCACAAGACCCTCACCGCGCTGCGTCAGGGCTCGATGATCCACGTCTACGACAAGGACTGGTACCGAGAGGCGGAGGAGCCGTTCCACGAGGCGTACATGACGCACACCTCGACGTCGCCGAACTATCAGATCCTTGCCTCGCTCGATCTCGGGCGACGCCAGGTGGAGCTGGAGGGGTTCGAGCTCGTCCAGCGTCAGCTGGATCTGGCGACGAGCATCGCGCAGGCCATCGCGCGTCACCCGCTGCTGCGCCGCACCTTCCGTGTGCTGTCCGGCCACGATCTGATCCCGGCCGAGAATCGCGCCAGCACGAGACCCATGCCCCACCGAGACGGGTTCTCGACGATGTGGCAAGCGTGGGAGGAAGACGAGTTCGTCGTCGACCCGAGCCGGATCACGGTGGAGATCTCGCGCACGGGTGTCGATGGTGACACGTTCAAGCACGAGCACCTCATGGATCGCTACGGCATCCAGGTCAACAAGACGAGCCGCAACACCGTGCTGTTCATGACGAACATCGGCACCTCCCGCAGTTCCGTCGGCTACCTCATCGAGGTGCTCGTGAAGCTCGCGGAGCGCTTCGAGGAGGAGTCGCAGGCCCGGGAGATCGACGGCGAGCGCCCCGCGCCCGCGCCGATGCCGCCGCTGCCCGACTTCAGCGCATTCGCGCCGGAGTACGCCTCAGCCGACGGGCTCCCGGACGGCGACCTGCGGACCGCGTTCTTCCGGGGTCAGCGCCGGGCGAACATCGAGCACCTCAGCCACGCCCAGCTCGCCGAACGGGTCAAGGGCGGCTCCGCGCCGATCTCCGCGGGCTTCGTCACGCCCTACCCGCCAGGGTTCCCCGTGCTCGTGCCAGGGCAGCTCGTCACCGACGAGGTGCTCGACTTCATGGCCGTCCTCGATACGCGCGAGATCCACGGCTACGACCCGCTGCGTGGCTACCGGATCCTGCGCGAAGACTGATCTGCGCGCACCTCGGTCGGCGACTCTCGATCGTCGCCGGGTTCTGAATCTGAGCCTGGGAATACCTGCCAGGGGTATACGGTTACACACACCGTACATACCCCCAGGGGGCACTGCCCCGGCAAGGAGATCCAGGATGACCACCACCACTTACCAGGTCACGGGCATGAGCTGCGCCCACTGCGAGCGCGCCGTCACCCAGGAGGTCAGCGACCTCGCGGGCGTCGCGAGCGTCGACGTCTCGGCCGAGACCGGGCGCCTCGTCGTCGAGAGCGCAGAACCCCTCGACGATGCGGCCGTGATCGCCGCCGTCGATGAGGCCGGCTACGCAGCGACCAGGGCCTGACGTGAACGTGCCGGTCAAGCTCGGCCTCTACGCCGCGCTCCTCGCGGCGGTCTTCGGCGCGGCCTTCCTCACGGCTCAGTTCGCCGTCGACGCAGGCCTGGCTGACGACTGGCGCCCACAGATCCACCAGACCCCGGACGAGCACTCCGAAGCCCCTGAGCACGGAGAGGGAGAACGATGAACACGACGACCGACATCGAGCTCAAGATCGGCGGCATGACCTGCGCCTCCTGCGCCATGCGCATCGAGAAGAAGCTCAACAAGCTGGACGGCGTCACCGCGTCCGTCAACTACGCGACCGAGAAGGCCCGCGTCAGCGCACCGGATGGGCTCGACCCGCAAACCCTCATCGACGAAGTCGAGAAGACGGGCTATACCGCCGCGCTGCCGACTCCGGACGCGGCAGAACCGAGCCAGGGGTCTGCGGAGGCTGATCCCGAGCTCGCGAGCCTGCGCCAGCGACTCATCGGCAGCATCGTCCTCTCCGTCCCCGTGATCCTGCTCGCCATGGTCCCCGCCTTCCAGTTCACGTACTGGCAGTGGGCCTCGCTCGCGCTCGCGGCGCCGGTCATCGTCTGGGGAGCCTGGCCCTTCCACAGGGCGGCCTGGATGAACCTCCGCCACGGCAGCGCGACGATGGATACGCTCATCTCGGTCGGCACGCTCGCCGCCTTCGCGTGGTCGCTCTACGCGCTCTTCCTCGGCACGGCGGGCGAGGCGGGCATGACGCACCCGTTCGAGTTCACCATCGCCCCCTCCGACGGCGCGGCCAACATCTACCTCGAGGTCGCAGCCGGCGTCACGATGTTCGTGCTCGCCGGTCGATACTTCGAGAAGCGATCCAAGCGACAGGCCAGTGCGGCCCTCCGTGCTCTCCTCGAGCTCGGCGCGAAGGACGTCGCCGTCCTGCGTGGGGGAGCGGAGACCCGCATCGCGATCAGCGAGCTGCGCGTCGGCGACGAGTTCGTCGTGCGCCCCGGCGAGAAGATCGCCACAGACGGGGTCGTCACGGGTGGCCGCTCCGCCGTCGACGCCTCGATGCTCACCGGAGAGTCCGTCCCCGTCGAGGTCATCGAAGGCGACCGGGTCGTCGGTGCGACGATCAATGCGGGTGGGCGCCTCGTGGTTCGCGCGACGAAGGTCGGCGGCGATACCCAGCTCGCGCAGATGGCGAAGCTCGTCGAAGACGCCCAGACCGGCAAGGCCGAGGTCCAGCGACTCGCTGACCGCATCTCCGGCGTCTTCGTCCCCATCGTCATCGTCATCTCCGTCGCGACGCTCGGCGCCTGGCTCGGCGCCGGCTTCCCCGCCGCGGCTGCCTTCACCGCGGCCGTCGCCGTGCTCATCATCGCCTGCCCGTGCGCGCTCGGCCTCGCGACCCCCACGGCGCTGCTCGTCGGCACCGGACGCGGCGCGCAGCTCGGCATCCTCATCAAGGGTCCAGAGGTCCTCGAGTCCACGCGCCGAGTCGACACGATCGTGCTCGACAAGACCGGCACGGTCACGAGCGGCAAGATGGCCCTCGTCGGGGCGTGGAGCGCCAATGGCGTCTCGAGAGGCGACCTCCTCAGGCTCGCGGGGGCGCTCGAATCCGCGTCGGAGCATCCCATCGCTCGCGCGCTCGCGGTCGGGGCCGCAGCAGAGGTCGGCCCGCTGCCCGCCGTCGACGCCTTCCAGAACCACGAGGGCACCGGAGTGCAGGGCATCGTCGATGGCCACCTCGTCGTCATCGGACGCGAGCAGCTGCTTGCCGACTGGGCTATAGAGCTGGGCGAGGAGCTGGCGACTCGCAAGCGCGAGGCCGAGGCCCTCGGGCAGACGACCGTCATCGTCGCCTGGGACGGTGAGGCGCGTGGCGTGCTCTCCGTGGCCGACACCATCAAGCCGACGAGCGAGCGTGCCATCGCCGAGCTCCGCCGCCTCGGGCTCGCCCCAGTGCTGCTGACCGGCGACAACTCCACCGTCGCGAAGCAGGTCGCCGCCGCAGTCGGCATCGATGAGGTCATCGCCGAGGTGCTGCCGCAGGAGAAGGTCGATGTGATCCGCCGCCTGCAGGGAGAGGGGCGCGTCGTCGCGATGGTCGGAGACGGCGTCAACGACGCAGCGGCACTCGCCCAAGCCGACCTCGGTCTCGCGATGGGAACGGGATCGGACATCGCCATCGAGGCGGCCGACGTCACGCTCGTGCGCGACGACCTCCTCGCCGCGGTGGATGCGATCCGCCTCTCCCGTCGCACGCTCGGCACCATCAAGGGCAACCTCTTCTGGGCGTTCGCCTACAACGTCGCGGCAATCCCGCTCGCGGCGCTCGGCATGCTCAACCCCATGCTCGCAGGCGCTGCCATGGCATTCTCGAGTGTGTTCGTCGTCGGCAACAGCCTTCGGCTTCGCGCCTTCCGAGGCCTCGAAGCTCCGAGCGCCACCCCCGAGTCCACACCACGAAAGGCAGCATCATGAGCGAGACCACCGAAGCGGGCGGCCACGCCCATCACGGCTACATCGAGGACAAGAGCAGGTACCTCACTCGACTCAAGCGCATCGAGGGGCAGGCGAGGGGCATCCACCGGATGGTCGACGAGGAGCAGTACTGCATCGACATCCTCACCCAGATCTCCGCGATCACCTCCGCTCTCGAGAACGTCGCGCTCGGTCTCATGGACGACCACCTGAAGCACTGCGTCGCCGACGCCGTGCGGCTCGGGGGGGCCGAAGGCGAGCAGAAGCTCAAGGAAGCCTCCGATGCCATCGCCCGTCTCGTGCGCAGCTGAGCGGCCTCGCTCCGGGTCTCGGCGTCGACACTCTGGGCGCTTGCCCCTGAAACTGACTCCCCACCGAAACAGGCGCTCGCTAGGATCGTTCGCACCATGAGCGCACAACAGGAAATCATCACGGCCCTCGGCGTCAAGCCGGTCATCGATCCAGCGGCGGAGATCCGGGATCGAATCGCCTTCATGCGCGACTACCTGCTCGCAAGCGGCTCCAAGGGGCTTGTGCTCGGCATCAGCGGCGGCCAGGACTCGTCACTGCTCGGCAAGCTCGCCCAGCTCGCCGTCGAGCAGGTCCGCGCGGAGGGCGGCGAGGCGACGTTCGTCGCGGTCCGCTTGCCGCACGGCATCCAGGCCGACGAAGACGATGCGCAGCTCGCGCTGGACTTCATCGAGCCTGACGAGCGCATCAGCTTCGACATCAAGCCAGCGACCGACGGTCTCCAGCATGCCTTCCTGCAGGCCATGGGCCGTGCCATCACCGATTTCAACAAGGGCAACTCCAAGGCCCGCCAGCGCATGGTCGCGCAGTACGCCATCGCGGGTGAGCGCGGCTTCCTCGTGCTGGGCACCGACCACGCGGCCGAAGCCGTCACGGGGTTCTTCACGAAGTACGGCGACGGCGGCACCGACCTCAATCCGCTCGCGGGGCTCACGAAGGGCCAGGGCCGCCAGCTGCTCGAAGAGCTCGGTGCTCCGGAGCGGCTGTACGTGAAGGCGCCCACCGCCGACCTGCTCGATGACACCCCCGGGCAGACCGACGAGGCGAACCTCGGTCTCAGCTACACCCAGATCGACACCTACCTCACGGGTGGGGAGGTCGATGCTGAGACGGCAGCCCGCATCGAGGCCCTCTACCGGAAGACCGAGCACAAGCGGCAGCTGCCGGTGCTGCCCACCGATACCTGGTGGCGAGCCTGAGGATTCCCGGCCACGACGCCTCCTCGGGGTGAGGGCGGTGCTGCTCAGAGGTAGCGGAACGCCTTCACCGCCTCGGGGAAGTCGGAGAACTCGTCGAGCGTGAGGAACGTGGTGGTCGTGCGGCTCATGCGGCTCGCCGCATACACCACACCCGAGCCGCGCGGGTGCTCCTCGACGTAGCCGCGCACTGCTCCGTTGGACCCCGTGATGCGCCACCGCGCGGCGTGGACCTGAGTGGCGGTCAGCTCGCCGAAACGCTGGGTGAATGGTCCGGTGCGGGGCGCCAGAACGGGAGCTTGCGTGGGCTGGGTCAGCTGCGTCGTGAACATGGGGTCAGGCTAGGAGCGACCACCGACATTCTTCGTCCGGTGCCGTGTTCGCGCAGGGCTCAGCCAAGTTCTCGCGCACCGGCGTAGCCTTGCCGCATGACCGAATTCGTGCTTGCAGGTGGCTGCTTCTGGTGTCTCGATGCCGTGTACAGGAACGTCAAAGGCGTCAGCGATGTGATCTCCGGCTACACGGGTGGTGAGCACCCGAAGCCCGACTACGAGCTCGTGTGCACCGGCACGACCGGGCACGCCGAGGCGGTGCGCGTCGTCTTCGACGAGGACGTGGTGCCTGCTGACGTCATCCTCGACATCTTCTTCACGCTCCACGACCCCCGTCAGCTCAACCGACAGGGGAACGACGTCGGCACCCAGTACCGCTCCGCGATGTACTACGCCGACGACGCCCAGCGGGAGCTCTTCGAAGCCGCGCGCGACCGTGCCGACGAGCTCTGGGGTGGTGGCATCGTCACCGAGATCTCGCCACTCGGCCAGTACTTCGATGCCGAGGACTACCACCAGGACTTCTTCGCGAAGAACCCGGGCCAGGGCTACTGCAACTTCGTCGCCGTGCCCAAGGTGAACAAGGTGCGGGCGAAGTTCACGCAGTACATGCTCTGATCTCCCCGGCACTCTGCCGACAAGGCGCCTGTGCACGCGATGCCGTGCACAGGCGCCTTTCCCATGGGCACGATCGTTTCCTCCCAGCTCGACACTGGTGCCACGATCCGGCGCGGAGCTCCCGGCACGAGCGCCGCGCCGGATCGCATCGCATCCAGATCCAAGGGGGAGACATGCACGACCACATCACGCTCATCGGAAACCTGGGCAGCAAGCCGGAGCTCACGACGACGCCGAGCGGGCAGCTCGTCGTGAACTTCCGCATCGCCACCAACTCTCGTCGCCTGAACCGGGCGACGAACAGCTGGGAGGATGTCGACCCCAACTGGTACGACGTGGCCGCGTGGGGAGACCTCGCGACGCACGCGGAGAAGTCGCTCGAGAAGGGGCAGCGGGTGATCGTCGTCGGCAAGCTCCGGATGCGCAGGTTCGACTCGCAGAACGGGCCTCGCACGAAGCACGAGGTGGTGGCGGATGCGCTCGGTCACGACCTCACGGCAGGCTCCTCGACGTTCGCGAAGCGTCTGCGCGTGCGCCAGGATGAGGGCGGCGCTGACCAGCGGCAGCGAATCGGCGGGGCGCAGGGGCAGGGAGGAATGCAGGGGCACGGCGGAATGCAGGGTGAGGCCCCGCCGGAAGCAGAGGAACCGGCGCCAGCACCCGACGAGGTGGAGTGGCACAAACCGCCCGTCTCCGACGAGAGCGAGTACCAGCCGCCCTTCTGAGCGCCTGGCCACCTACACTGGTGACCGCCCCGTCCGAGAAAGGTCACGAATGCGCCGTTTCGCTCTCATCGCCCCAGTGGCTCTGGTGGCGGCGCTGGTGCTGGCGGGATGCTCGTCGCAGGAGGCGCAGCCCCCGGCCGAGACGACCGCGGCCGCCGAGGCGACGCAAGCGCCACCGGCGGCCTTCGTTCCCGGCGGAACGGCGAGCGACAACAAACCGATCTTCGACGAGACGAACCTGCAGACGATAGCGACCAATGGCTCAGCGAGCTCCGTCGAGCTCGTCGACGGGCTCACCGCGACGGGCTTCGACAAGGCCGCCATGGAGGTCACGTTCGACCGCACGAACGTGGATCTCGAAGCCGACTACATCATCGTCTCCGTGAAGATCGGCGAGGAGTGCCTCGTCGGCCAGCGCGGCCCACGCGGCTACACCTCGGACATCGTCGCCCCCGTCAGCACGGGCAAATGCCTCATCGGACTCACACAGCCCATCACCTGGTAGCGAAGCGCCGCGCGCCGAGTGCCAACCAACTCCTAGACTGGAACCCATGGCCGAGTACATTTATCAGATGATCCGCGCCCGCAAGGCGGTCGGAGACAAGCTCATTCTCGACGACGTGACGATGTCGTTCCTCCCAGGTGCCAAGATCGGCATGGTCGGCCCCAATGGGGCCGGTAAGTCCACGATCCTCAAGATCATGGCTGGCCTCGACACCCCGTCGAACGGCGACGCGACCCTCAGCCCGGGCTTCACGGTCGGCATCCTCATGCAGGAGCCGGAGCTCGACGAGACGAAGACGGTTCGCGAGAACGTCGAACTCGGCGTCGCCGAGACGAAGGCGAAGCTCGACCGCTTCAACGAGATCTCCGCGCTCATGGCGGAACCCGACGCCGACTTCGATGCGCTCATGGAAGAGATGGGCACCCTCCAGGAGTACATCGACCACGTCGATGCCTGGGACCTCGACTCGCAGCTCGAGCAGGCGATGGACGCCCTCCGCCTCCCACCGGGAGACGCCGACGTCAGCGTCCTGTCGGGTGGTGAGAAGCGCCGCGTCGCGCTCTGCAAGCTCCTGCTCGAGAAGCCCGACCTGCTGCTCCTCGACGAGCCCACGAACCACCTCGACGCCGAGAGCGTGCTCTGGCTCGAGCAGCACCTCCAGAAGTACCCAGGCGCAGTCATCGCCATCACGCACGACCGGTACTTCCTCGACCACGTCGCCCAGTGGATCGCCGAGATCGACCGCGGCCGCCTCCACGGCTACGAGGGCAACTACTCGAGCTACCTCGAGAAGAAGCAGGAGCGTCTCAAGGTCCAGGGCAAGAAGGACCAGAAGCTCGCGAAGCGCCTCGAAGAGGAGCTCGCCTGGGTGCGCACCAACGCCAAGGGCCGCCAGGCCAAGTCGAAGGCGCGCCTCGCCCGCTACGAGGAGATGGCTTCCGAGGCCGAGCGCACCAGGAAGCTCGACTTCGAGGAGATCCAGATCCCCGCTGGTCCCCGCCTCGGCAGCATCGTCCTCGAGGCGAACAAGCTGAAGAAGGGCTTCGGCGAGCGAGTTCTCATCGACGGGCTCAGCTTCTCGCTGCCCCGCAACGGCATCGTCGGCATCATCGGTCCGAACGGCGTCGGCAAGACGACGCTCTTCAAGTCGATCGTCGGCTTCGAAGAGCTCGACGGTGGCGAGCTCAAGATCGGCGAGACCGTCAAGCTCTCCTACGTCGACCAGTCCCGCGGCGGCATCGACCCCGAGAAGAACGTGTGGGAGGTCGTCTCCGACGGCTTCGACTACATGCAGGTCGGGAACGTCGAGATCCCGTCACGGGCCTACGTCTCCACCTTCGGGTTCAAGGGACCAGACCAGCAGAAGAAGGCAGGCGTGCTCTCCGGTGGTGAGCGCAACCGCCTCAACCTGGCGCTCACCCTCAAGCAGGGCGGCAACCTGCTGCTGCTCGACGAGCCCACGAACGACCTCGACGTCGAAACGCTCTCGAGCCTCGAGAACGCGCTGCTCGAGTACCCCGGCTGCGCCGTGGTCATCACGCACGACCGGTGGTTCCTCGACCGCATCGCCACGCACATCCTCGCCTACGAGGGCACCGAGGAAGACCCGAGCCACTGGCACTGGTTCGAGGGCAACTTCGAGGGCTACGAGGAGAACAAGATCGAGCGCCTCGGCCCAGACGCGGCGAAGCCGTCGCGGATGACCTACCGCAAGCTCACGAGGGACTAGTCCCACCAGGAACCCCGGGGTCGCACAGTGCGACCCCGGGGTTTCCTCGTCCCACCCCGCCAGACGACGTCGGCTCGCGCCGACGCCAAGCAGACCCGAAGGACCACCGACTCCGATGCGCTTCCACGTTCCCACGCTCCTCCGCTGGAGCGACCTCGACGCCTACAACCACGTCAACAACTCGCGCGTGCTCACCCTCCTCGAGGAGGCCCGCGTCCGCGCGTTCTGGAACATCGGCGCATCCAACGACGACGAGCGCCCCCTCGCGATCATCGACGCGGCCGCGGAGGGTGGCGACACGCTCACCCTCATCGCCCGCAACGAGATCGAGTACCTCGCCCCGATCCCGTACTCCACGAAGCCCCTCGACGTGCAGCTGTGGATCTCCAAGATGGGCGCCGCCAGCGCGGAGGTCGACTACGAGATCTGGAGCCCCGAAGACGCGCAGCCAGAGGGCGGCGAACGCACGAAGTACGTCATCGCGTCCTCGACGCTCGTGTTCATCGACGCGGCGACCCAGCGGCCGCGGCGCATCAACGACCGCGAACGCGACGCCTGGACCGCCTACCTCGACGAGCCCCTCACGTTCCGCGGCGGCCGCAGCAACGCCTGACCGGGCGCGGGGCGCTACTGACCCTCCTGGCCCCCGGCCCCGGCGCTGCGGTTCAGCGGCGCTTGCGGCGAACCATGCCCTCCTGGGCCACCGTCGCGACGAGCGCGCCGTCACGCGAGAACAGCTGGCCTCGCGAGAGGCCACGCCCGCCGCGCGCGACCGGGGAGTCCTGCACATAGAGCAGCCACTCGTCAGCCCGCGCATCCCGATGCCACCACACGCCGTGGTCGAGACTCGCAGCTCGCAGCCCCGGCGTCGACCAGGTCAGGCCGTGCCCACGCATGATGGGCTCGAGGATCGAGTAGTCGCTCGCGTACGCGATCGCCGCGCGGTGCAGCAGCGGGTCGTCCGGCATGCGCTCCACCGCCTTGATCCACACCGCCTGCGCCGGCGTCTGATCGGCGGCGGGCTCGAGGTACACGGGCCCGTTGACGTGCCGCATCGTGAACGGCCGCTTCATCAGCCAGTACGCGGCGAGGGACTCCGGCGCCTCAGCGCCGAGCGTCGCCTTCACCGTCTCCAGGAGATCAGCCTCACTCGGGAGGTCATCCGGGTCGGGGATGCCCTCCGGCATCGACACCTCGTGCTCGAACCCATCGTCCACGTCCTGGAACGACGCGATCATCGACCAGATCGGCTGCCCGCTCTGGAACGCGCTCACGGCGCGCGTCGTGAACGAGTTGCCGTCGTGGATGCGGTCGACGGCGAACGTGATCGGCAGCTTCACGTCGCCGGGGCGCAGGAAGTAGCCGTGCATGGAATGCACGGGGCGCTCGCCCGACACGGTCCTGGCTGCCGCCACCAGTGACTGGGCCGCCACCTGGCCGCCGAACACGCGGCCGTGGGGCATCCACTGGCTCGGCCCCGTGAAGATGTCGTCACGAGTGCGGGCACCCGTGTCGGTGAGGTCCAGCGTGTGCAGGAACGCTTCGAGCGGCGACAGCGCCTCCAGGGCGTCGAACGAGAGCGGCGCCGGCTGCTGCGGCGCGGGCGAGTGCGAGGGCGACTCGGGAACCAGATCTGCCATCTCAGCAGTCTAGGGACCCGCTGCCCCGGGAGAACTGAGTAGGTTAGAGGGCAATGTCTCCCGTTCTCCGCATCCCCGATCTGCACGCCGCACGCGACCTCGAATCGTTCCTCGGTCGAGCCGGTCGCATCGAGGACGGGGCCGTGCGCATCGTGCAGGCCGGCACGGTCGCGGCGTTCTGGGTTCCCGTGCTGCGACCGCAGGGGCTCCTCGACACCTCGCCGCTTGTACTCGGCGTCCGCGCGCTGCGAGCCGAGCTCGAGGGGGCGGCTGACGACGACGTCCACGCGGGAGCGTTCGATGTGACCGTCCCCCTCCGGGGCCTCCTCGATCGCCTTGCTCGCCGTCGGCCGGCTGGCGGTGACGCCCCGTCAGGGGAAGCGGGTGCGGCCGCCGGTTTCGACCTCGCCGTCCCGCCGGAGCGCCTGCGCGAATCGTGGGCGGGCATCGCGGCACCGACCGGAGGGTGGACGCAAGCCGGGGCGATGTCGGCGGCCACGCTCATCGCCGCCGCAGACCAGGGCATCGCCGAAGTCGCCGATGCCGTGCCGGGCAACCTGGGCACCGCGCTGGTCGAGCGCGTGCGCACGGAGGTCTGGACGCGCGTGATCGACGAGCAGAGCGGCCTCACGAGCGGAGCCGCCTTCGCCGCCCTCAGCCTCGGCTTCCTGCGCTCGGGTGAAGAGCCCCGCATCCTCACCGCCGGAGCCTGGCTCCGACTCGAGACCACGCAGGGCAACGTGCTCCTGCGATCCAGCTCGGCACGCTGAACGCTGCCGTCGCCCACTGAGCGAGTCGATCGCTCAGCACCCGCGCACCCTGTGCGCCGCACCCCCGGAGGAAACCCATGGACCGCAGCATCGAACGGCTCAAGAAGGACATCTTCGCGAGCAACGCGGGGGAACCGGAGTTCCATCAGGCAGTGACCGAGGTGCTCGACACGCTCGGTCCAGTGCTCGAGCGCCACCCCGAGTACTTCGAGCTCGCGGTCATCCGCCGGCTGAGCGAGCCGGAGCGGCAGATCATCTTCCGCGTGCCGTGGGTCGACGACAACGGGCACGTGCAGGTCAACCGCGGCTATCGCGTCGAGTTCAGCTCGGCGCTCGGCCCCTACAAGGGCGGCCTGCGCTTCCACCCGTCGGTGAACCTCGGGATCATCAAGTTCCTCGGCTTCGAGCAGATCTTCAAGAACGCCCTCACGGGCATGCCGATCGGCGGCGGGAAGGGCGGCGCCGACTTCGATCCGCGCGGTCGCAGCGACCGCGAGATCATGGCGTTCTGCCAGTCGTTCATGTCCGAGCTGTACCGGCACATCGGCGAGCACACGGACGTGCCTGCCGGCGACATCGGCGTGGGCGGGCGCGAGATCGGCTACCTGTTCGGTCAGTACAAGCGCCTCACCAACCGCTTCGAGGCCGGCGTGCTGACGGGCAAGGGCATGACGTGGGGTGGGTCGCTGGTCCGACCCGAGGCAACCGGCTACGGGACGGTGCTGTTCGCGCAGGAGATGCTCAAGACCAAGGGCGACGACCTCGAAGGCAAGAAGGTCGCGGTCTCCGGTTCCGGCAACGTCGCGATCTTCGCGATGGAGAAGGCCGTGGCGCTCGGAGCGAAGGTGGTCTCAGCCAGCGACTCCTCCGGTGCGGTGTACGACCCTGACGGCATCGACGTCGAGGTGCTCAAGCAGCTGAAGCTCGTCGAGCGGAAGCGCGTCGGGGCGTACGTCGACCGGGTGGGCGGGCGAGCGGAGGCGCTGTCGAGCGCCGCCGCGATGTGGCACGTTCCCGTCGACATCGCGCTCCCGTGCGCGACGCAGAACGAGCTCGATGGTGATGCCGCCGCGGCGCTGGTCAAGAACGGCGTGCGGGTCGTCGCCGAGGGGGCGAACATGCCGTGCACGAAGGAGGCTGCTGACCGATTCCGGGTGGAGGAGGGTGTCCTCTTCGGCCCGGGCAAGGCCGCGAACGCCGGCGGTGTCGCGACGAGTGCGCTCGAGATGCAGCAGAACGCGCAGCGCGACTCGTGGACGTTCGAGTACACCGAGGCGCGTCTCGCGGAGATCATGCGCGACATCCACACGCGCTGCAGTGAGACGGCGGAGGAGTACGGGAAGCCGGGCGACTATGTGATCGGCGCGAACATCGCCGGCTTCTCGCGGGTCGTCGACGCGATGCTCGCGCAGGGCGTCGTCTAGGCGCGGCTGCGTCGGGCGACCACGGCCGTTCGGGCGGGGCTCAGGAGGCGGGCTCGGCTCCGGGGCTCGGCTCGAAGGTATTCACCATGGCGGTCGCCGCGCGGTCGAAGTAGTCGGCCATCTGCTGGCGGTGGATGGGGGAGAGGTCGAGCTGGTCCATGGCCGCGTGCATGTGCCGCAGCCAGTGCTCTCTTGCCTCCGGGTTGATGTGGAACGCGTTGTGGCGCATCCGGAGCCGCGGATGTCCGCGTTCTGCGCTGTATTCGCTCGGCCCGCCGAAGTACTGGGCGAGGAAGTGGCCGAGTCGCCAGGTCGCTCCCTCGAGGTCGTCCTGCGGGTACATGCGCCACATGAGCTCGTCGTCGCGCACCCCCTCGTAGAACGCGTGGGCGAGCTTGTCGAAGGCGGGCATGCCCCCGATCTCGTCGTAGAGCGTGGGCAGGGCCGAGCCCCCGCCCTCTGAGGCTCGGAGGTGGATGGGGTTGTTCGTCATCAGGCGGCTCCTCCGGCCGTCGGCTGGCCGTCAGCCCCATCGAGCACGATCGCCTTCAGGGACGGCAGGTTGATATCGGCCGACTTTAGCGCGTCCTGAGTGCGGGCCCGCAGCTCTCGCTCCACTTCCCAGCGCGTGCCGGGACGGACGCGGATGGTGAGGCGCAGGACAACAGCGTCTGAGGAGATGGACTCCATGCCCCACATCTCGGGAGTGCCGATGAAGTAGTCCATCCAGTCCGGGTCTTCGGTGAGCTCCTTCGCCGCATGGAGCATGACCCGCTCGACGTGCGCGCGGGACGTCTCGTAGGGAACCGCGAGGTCGAACACGATGCGGTTCCAGCCCTGCGAGAAGCTGCCGACGCGCTGGATCTCGCCGTTGCGGACGAACCACAGTGTGCCCTCGACGTCGCGGATCTGCGTGATGCGCACGCCGACCTTCTCGACGACACCCGTCGCCTCGCCCATGTCGATGACGTCGCCGACGCCGAGCTGATCCTCCATGACCATGAAGAGGCCGTTGAGGACATCGCCGACGATGCGCTGCGCGCCGAAACCGAGACCGGCACCGACGGCCGCGCTCAGCAGGGAGAGGGACGCGAGGATGCCCGGATCGATCTTCGCGATGATCATGACGATGAGGATGACCACGATGACGACGTTCACGATGTTCGTCAGCACCGACCCGATCGTGCGCGTGCGCTGCACCGTCCTGACAGCTGCCAGCGGCGAGCGGACCGAGATGGCCTGCGTGTCCGTCACCCCGCGCTTCTTCTTGACGCCGCTCACGATCTGCTTCACCGAGCGGTCGATGAGCCGCAACAGGATCCACCGGAACACGAACGCCCCGAGGATGTAGAAGACGATCGTGATGGGGATGTCGAAGGGGGCGAGCGCGGTCGTGAGGGAAGTCCAGAATTCTGCCATAGCGCCTCGAGTGTAGGCGGATGCGCCTATCCGTCTCGTGTGAGCCCCGTCCGAGCTGCGTCGATGCGGAATAGGCGGGCGCCTGCTCCGGTTGCCACACGTATGAGCCTGAACGTGAACGACATCGAAGTCACCACCATCGACGGCGAGGCCAAGAAGCTCGCCACCTACGAGCCGGTGAAGCTCGTGGTGAACGTCGCCTCGAAGTGCGGCCTCTCCGGGCAGTACGAGAAGCTCGAGGAGCTCCAGCGCCAGTACGGCGCGCAGGGCTTCACGGTGCTCGGATTCCCCAGCAACCAGTTCCTGCAGGAGTACTCCGACACCGACAAGATCAAGGAGTACTGCTCGCTCACGTGGGGCGTGAGCTTCCCGATGTTCGAGAAGGTCAAGGTCAACGGCCGGTCGCAGCACCCGCTGTATGCGGAGCTGACGAAGACTCCGGACGCGAACGGCAAGGCCGGCCGCGTGAGCTGGAACTTCGAGAAGTTCCTCATCGGACGCGACGGCAAGGTCACCCGCTTCCGCCCGACGACTGAGCCGGACGCTCCGGAGATCGTCGCGGCGATCGAGGCGGCACTCGCCGAGTAGCGTCTCGACCCGCAGCACAGCGCCGGCTGCACCGCGAAGAGGCCGCCTCCCAGGGGAGACGGCCTCTTCGCGTTGCTGTGCCTACTCTGGCTGCGCGTCGCGCTCCTGAGCCGCGAGGGCGCGCACCACTCCGGCGCGGCCTTCGATGATCATGCGGCGGAACGCGGGCGCCGCCCCCTCGTTGTTCGCGAGCCATTCGTCGGCGGCGTCTCGGACGCGGGCCGTCGCGAGGCCCGCGGGGAAGAAGCCCTCGATGAGGGTCTCCGCGATCTGGAAGCTCCGGTCGGCCCAGATCGTCGAGATGTGACCGAAGTAGCGGTCGACGAACGGCTCGAGGAGCGCCTCGTCGGCGACTCGGTCGAAGCCGGCCACGGTGGCGCGCACGATGGCGTTGGTCGCGTCCGAGCGATCCATGACGGACGCCCAGGCCGCTTCCTTGCCCTCGGCCGTCGGGATCGCTGCGCGGGCATGTGCCGCGCTGCGCTCGCCGTCCGCCGTGCGGTCGGATTCGAGCCTCGCCGCGATCTCGGACTCGCCGGCGCGGCCGCCCGCGACGAGCGCGTAGAGGAGCTCCCAGCCGAGGTCGGTGTCGATGTCGAGGCCCTCGAGCTTGAAGGTGCCGTCGAAGAGCGCGGCGACGGCGTCCAGCTGCGCGGGGCTCTCCGCGAGGGAGGCGAACGACTTGACGAAGCTGAACTGGGCGTCCGATCCCGCCTCGGCCTGCTTCGCCAGCTCGAAGAGCTCGTCGGTGACGACCTCGACGATCTCGGCCCGGTCTTCCGGCGCCGTGTAGAACTTGGCCGCGGAGATGAGCTGGCCGAGCACCGTGCGGCGAGTCGTCGACTCGGTCTCGGTTCCGATGACGCCGAGGACGGTGCGGATGAAGTCGCGTGCGCGCAGCTCCGCATCCCGGGTCGCGTCCCAGAGCGAGCTGACGACGAGGGAGCGGGACAGGGGAGCACGCAGCTTCGGCAGATGCTGCTGCACCGTGGCGACCGAGTGCTCGTCGAGACGGATCTTCGCGTAGGCGAGGTCGTCGTCGTTCACGATGATGAGGTCCGGGAGCGCACCGCCCACGAAGCTCGGCACCTCGGTCCGCGCGCCGTCGACGTCGAGCTCGAAGCGGTGGATGCGCACCAGCTCGTCACCCTGCACGTTGTAGAGGCCGATCGCGAGGCGGTGCGGACGGATGGTGGGGTGCTCGTCGGTCGCCGTCTGCTCGATGGCGAACGACGCGAAGTTCCCCTGCTCGTCCAGCTCGTAGACGGGGCGGAGCGTGTTGACTCCGGCCGTCTCGAGCCACTTGGCGCTCCACTCGGTGAGGTCGCGGCCGCTTGTGGTCTCGAGCTCCACGAGCAGGTCGCGCAGCTCCGTGTTGCCCCACGCGTGCTTCTGGAAGTACGCGTTGATGCCGGCGAAGAACGCGTCGCGGCCGACCCAGGCGAAGAGCTGCTTGAGGACCGACCCGCCCTTCGCGTAGGTGATGCCGTCGAAGTTGACCTGCACGTCGTCGAGGTCGCGGATCTCCGCGACGATCGGGTGCGTGGAGGGCAGCTGGTCCTGACGGTACGCCCACGACTTCTCGCTGGCGTTGAAGGTGACCCAGTTCTCGGTCCACTCGGTGGCCTCAGCGGTCGCGAGCGTCGAGATGAACTCCGCGAACGACTCGTTGAGCCAGAGGTCGTTCCACCACTTCATGGTGACGAGGTCGCCGAACCACATGTGGGCGAGCTCGTGGAGGATCGTGACGACGCGGCGCTCGCGCACCGCATCCGCGACCTTCGACCGGAACACGTAGGTCTCCGTGAACGTGACGCATCCGGCGTTCTCCATGGCGCCCGCGTTGAACTCGGGCACGAAGAGCTGGTCGTACTTCGTGAACGGGTATGGAACCCCGAAGGCCTTCTCGTAGTACTCGAAGCCCTGCTTCGTGGTGCGGAAGATGTTGTCGGCGTCGAGGTTCGGCGCGAGCGACGTGCGGCAGTACACGGCGAGCGGGATCGTGCGTCCGTCGATGGAGGTGAGCTCGTCGCGCACGACCGTGTACGGGCCGGCCACGAGCGCCGTGATGTAGCTCGAGATGCGCGGCGTCGTCGCGAAGTGCCAGACGGCTCGCTCGTTGTCGATGGGCTGAGGCGCCTGCGACGGCTCGTTGGAGATGACCTGCCACGCCGCGGGGGCCGTGACGTGGAACGTGAAGCTCGCCTTCAGGTCCGGCTGCTCGAACACCGTGAACATGCGGCGGGAGTCGGGCACCTCGAATTGCGAGTAGAGGTACACCTCGCCGTCAGCGGGGTCGACGAAGCGGTGCAGGCCTTCGCCCGTGTTCATGTAGATCGCGTCCGCGTCGACCGTGAGCGTGTTGTGCTCGGCGAGGTTCGGCAGCTGGATGCGCACCCCGTCGTTCACGGCAGCGACGTCGAGCGCCTCGCCGTTGAGCACGACGCTGTGCACCTGGCGCGTGATGGCGTCGATGAAGGTGGACGAGCCGGGAACCGCCGAGAACGTGACCGTCGTGATCGAGCGGAACGTCTCAGGACCCGTCGTGAGGTCGAGTGCGACGTCGTAGTGCTCGACGCCGAGCACTACTCCTCGACGCTCGACCGACTCAGCGCGAGTCAGGTTCTCTCCGGGCATTCCAGCTCCTTTGGTGTGAGGGAGCCCGGAGGTTCCGGGCTTGCGGCGCGGCCAGCCTAGTCCTGCCGAGTAGGCTTATGCGTATGCCCGCACCGATCAAAGTAGATTTCTGGTTCGACCCGATCTGCCCATTCGCCTGGATGACCTCGCGATGGATCGACGAGGTCGCTCGCCATCGTGACCTCGACATCACCTGGCACATCATGAGCCTCGAGCTCCTCAACGAGGAGAAGGACATCCCGCAGTCGTACCGCGACATGCTGCAGGGAACCTCCCGCCTCGGCCGCGTCGTCGCCGGCGTCGAGCAGGACCTCGGCAACGAGAAGGTCAAGGCGCTCTACGACGCGCTCGGCACGCGCATCCACCCGGGTGGCCGCAAGGACCGCGACGTGGTGCTGCAGGAGGCGATCACCGAGCTGGAGATCCCCGAGTCGATCGTCGAGCGGGCCGACGCCGGCGAGTTCGACGAGCGCTACCGCGCGAGCCACCTCTCCGGCATGGAGCGTGTCGGCGACGAGGTCGGAACGCCGATCATCGCCATCGACGGCGTCGCCTTCTTCGGCCCCGTCGTCTCTCCTGCGCCGAAGGGCGAGGAGGCGCTTCGCCTGTTCGACGGCGTCGTGATGGCCGCGTCGGTCGATGGCTTTTTCGAGCTCAAGCGCAGCCGCACCCGCGGACCGGTGTTCGACTGATGCGCATCCACGTGGCGACGGATCACGCTGGACTGGAGTTCTCGCAGCAGCTGCAGGAGCACCTGCGCGATCAGGGTCACGAGGTCGTCGACCACGGCCCGTCCGAGTACGACGCCCTCGACGACTACCCGTCGTTCTGCATCAACGCCGCGCAGGCTGTCGCCAACGACTGGGCCAACGGCTCGAAGTCGCTCGGCGTCGTCTTCGGCGGTTCCGGAAACGGCGAGCAGATCGCGGCCAACAAGGTCACGGGTGTGCGTGCGGCGCTGGCGTGGAGCGACGCCACGGCGCAGCTGGCGCGCGAGCACAACAATGCCAACGTGATCTCCATCGGCGCGAGGCAGCACGAGATCGTGGATGTGCTGCGGTTCATCGACATCTTCATCGCCGAGCCGTTCCCGGGAGAAGAGCGCCACCTGCGCCGCATCTCGCAGCTCGCCGAGTACGAGCAGACCGGCAAGATCGCCGGGAAGTCGGTGCTTGGCGCCGTCGGCACCGTCGTTCCGCCGATGGTGGAGTCTGAGACGCCGGCGGGGAATGCCTGAGGGTCACTCCGTCCACCGAATAGCCCGCCAGTTCACTGCGAACTATGCGGGGCGTGTCGTCTCGGCGTCCTCGCCGCAGGGGCGCTTCGTCGAGGGTGCTGCCGAGATCGACGGCCGCGAGATGGTCGAGACCTTCGCGGTCGGCAAGCACATGTTCTCGCGGTTCGAGGGCGGTGTCTGGTTGCGCGTGCACCTCGGCATCTATGGTGCCTGGGATTTCTCGGGTCAGGTCTCGACGACGCTCGGGCAGACCGGCGAGTACTCGCGCACCCGTCCCGGTGTGACGATCGAGGACTCGAGGGGCGAGACCTCGCTGTCGAGCATCGGGGCCCCGAGGCGCACGCGACTGAAGATGGCCGAGGCTGAGCGCGAGCAGGAGCTCTCGCAGTGGCCGCCGGAGCCCCTCGGGGCCGTGCGGCTGCGGCTCCTCACGGCAGAGACGTGCGCCGACCTCCGTGGTCCGACCGCGTGCGAGCTGATGACGGGCGACGAGGTCGCTGCGCGCATCGAGAAGCTGGGACCGGACCCGCTCGTCGACCGTGGTGCGAAGGCGGAGGCACGCTTCCTCGAGCGTGCGCGAGGCAAGCGCACGCCCATCGGCATCGTGCTCATGGATCAGCAGATCGTGAGCGGCATCGGCAACGTGTACCGGGCTGAGATGCTCTACCGGGCGGGCATCAACCCGCATACGCCAACCTCGCAGCTCACCGACGAGCAGCTCAGGGAGCTGTGGCGCGATTGGACGAAGCTCCTCAAGATCGGCGTCGAGGTGGGCCAGATGATGACGATCGACGGGCTTCGAGGGAAGGCCAAGGCAGCGGCTCTCGAGAACCGCGAGGACCGGCACTGGGTCTACGGCCGTGCTGGGAAGCCGTGTCGTGTCTGCGGAACCCCCATCGCCCTCGAGGAGATGCAGGCCCGCAAGCTCTACTGGTGCCCCGGCTGCCAGCTCTGACGTTCTTCGCGAGCTGACAGCCGGCGCGCTCACCTGAGCGAGCGGATGGACGCGGCGGCGCGCTTCGCGTCGCGCAGCCTCGCCTCGTAGGTGGTCGCGATGACGACGAGTACCGTGCCCGCGAGTGCGAGCCACGCCCACCAGGGGACGACGCCGGCGACGACGGCGAGCTGCTGGCGGAACGCGGTGACCGCGTGGAGCACGGTGATGATCGCGCCGAGGACGAGCGGGGCCTGGAGGCGACGCGTGGCTCCCCAGACGGTGACGCCGACCGCGCCGAGGCCGAGGGCGATGAGACGCCAGGGCGCCGGGTCGGCGAACTGCGCAAGGTAGCTGGGGACCAGCAGCAGGGCCAGGCCCGGGGTGAGCGCGGCCCAGCTGCGCAGCGCGGGGCGCTGGTCGAGGAAGTACAGGCCTCCTGCCAGCAGCGTGGCGCCGAGGGGTGCCGTCGCGAGCTCGAGCCATGGGGCCGGGGCCTCGGTGGCCACGATGCCGACGATGGCGACGATGGCTGCGGCGGAGAACGCGAGGACGGGGACGCGGAGCGAGGGCCGAGCGCCGGGGGCGGACTGCGCCGGCGCCAGGGTCGGGAGCAGCTCCGGGCGGACCAGGCTCGCCAGCGTGACGGCGCAGAGCACCAGCACCCAGGTGAGTGCGAGCTGCTGGCCGTTCTCGACCTCGCGTCGCAGGATGCTCGGGAGTGCGGAGAGCACCAGCGCCGTGATGGAGAGGGGCACGAGCACCGTCGAGGCGAGCGCGGCGAGGCGCGGGTTCTCGAGCTGGTGCTGGCGGCGCCACAGCGCGCTCGCGAAGAGCAGCACGAAGCAGGCAGGCAGGACGCCCCAGAGCGGCAGGGCGACCGGGGTCAGGGGTCCCTGCGCCGCGATGACCAGGGCGGGGCCGAGTACGGCGGCCGAGATCGACGAGCCGACGCCCAATGCGTTGGCCGAAGCGCGCATCCGCGCTGCAACGGGCGCGACGGTGCACACGACGACCAGCGCGAGCGTCAGGATGGCGAGTGCGAACTCCGGCACCGAGAGCGACAGGATGCGGGCGCCGGCTTCGTCGAGGGGCTGCGCGACCGCGGCGATCGCGCCTGCACTGAGCCAGATGCCGGGTGCCGCTGCCAGCCACAGGAGGCTCTCGACGCTTGACGGATGGGGCTCGTCGCCGAGACGGCCGGTCGCGGCAGTCGCGGTGCCAGCTGCCAAGAACACGAGGAACGCTCCGCCGAAGGCCACGAACAAGGAGGAGCCGTCCCAGTTCCCGAGCACCTCCCAGACCCACGCGAGTGCGAGGACCGGCACGCCGAGGTAGCGGAGGATCGCGTACGGCGAGCGCGCCCCGAGGTGGAGGCTCGCGACGATAGCAGCGGACGCAAGCAGGGCGACTGCGGTCGGAAGCGCGCTCCAGTCGGCGAACCCTTCGACTCGGGCGCGTGAGGCTCCCGCTGCCAGGGGAACGCCGGCCAGCGCCGTCAGGAGGCCGAGCGCGCGCAGCGCGATCCCGTCTCCTCGGCGCGTTCCCTCGGGAGCCAGGAGCACACCGGCCAGGGCGGTGAGCGCTCCGATGACTCCGGCTGCGGCGGCGATCTGCACGGGGGAGACGCTTTCGACACCGATGGCCTGCACGTGGTCCACGAGCAGCCAGGTCGCGAGGACCGTGGTGGCGTAGCTGGCGAGTCTCACGAGCAGGTTCGGGGCGGAGAGCACTCGGGCGATCACGACGATGGCTGCCGCGACGAGGCCGACGAGGAGCACGGTGATGCCCGTCTGCTGCTGGATCCAGGGGCTGCTCGACCCGCTGGGTATGCCGACCGTCACGGCGACACCGTGGGATGCGAGCGCCAGGAAGCCGACGAGGGCGAGTCCGGCGCGGCCGGCCGCGGAGACGAGGCGATCGGGCAGGACGGCTGCGAGGAGGCCCGCGAGCAGTGCCAGTCCGAGCAGGAGGATGGCGCTCTCGAACCGGGCGGTGAGCAGGAGCGCGATGACGACGGCTCCGCCGGTCGCTGCGAGGAGGGCGATGAGCAGCTTGCGGCGGGCGCTGACTTCATCCGAAGCCCAGACGGGACGCAGCAGCAACAACGACACGGTGCCGACGAGCAGGACGCAGGCCACGAGCCAGAGGAGCGCCTCGACGTTCGTGAGAAGCCCGGTGAGCAGGCCGCGTCGGTTGAGTTCGCTGGTCAGGTTCGCTTCGACGTGGGCGAGCGCCGTGAGCACGGCGACGCCGGCGGCCGAGGCGCTCAGCGAGATGAGCAGCGGACGCGCGTGGGCCGGGACGCTGAGGATGCTCGTTGCAAGGGCGACCCCCAGGGCGACCACGATGCCGACGAGGAAGTACAGCAGCGTGCTCGTGGTCGTCTCAGCTGACGTGATCGCGGGGACGACCGTCGAGAGCACGAGCCCGCCGGCGAGGACGAAGGCGGCCGCTCGTGCCGGCACGCCAGCGCTCCGTGCCCGGCCGAACCACCAGAGCAGGAGCGCGGAGACGACAAGCGGGACTCCGGCGGGGAGATGGAAGCCCTCGGAGCTCGTGATGCCGGGGGTGCCGGCGGCGAAGACGTACCAGGCGGCGGTGAGGAGGCCCACGCCGATCCAGGCGATCGAGGCTCGTCCTCGCGCGCGGAACAGCCCTGCGGGGGAGATCGCGAGCAGCACCGGCACTGCGGCCGAGGTTGCGATCGTCGCCGCGAGGTACTGGGCTCCCGCGGACGCCCCGAAGTCGCCGGTGAAGAACGGCGTGCTCACGAGGGAGACGAGCGCGACGGCGGTGGCTGCGAGCTCGGCGGAGAGGACCCTGCTTCCCTGAGCGCCGCGAAGTCGGGCTGCGAGGGTGCCACCGGCAGCCAGCGCGGCGGCGGCGACGCCGAGGGAGGCCACGACCGGCGGAAGGAACTGCGCCGTCACGAACGCCGTGACGAGCGCCCCGAGGGTTGCCCAGAGGGCTGGGGGCAGGACGGCGAGGAGCGGCACCACGGCGGGTGCATCCTCGTCCTGCCGGCGGCGCAGGGCGACGAGCACACACGCGGCGCACAGCAGCACGCCGAGCGCGGCGCAGCTCAGCCAGAGGGCTCCGAGCGGCCAGGTGGCGTTCGTCAGGAGGGCGCCGTCGTCGCTTCGCGCCGCGCTCGACCTGAGGAGCGCGAGCAGCACGAAGGAGGCGACGAAGGCGGGGAGGGCTGCCGCGGAGGCGAGCAGGATGCGCTCGGCGGCGGAGAGCCACGGTCGTGGGAGCAGGAGCGAGGCGGCGAGTAGGAGCGCGATGCCGAGGTAGGAGCACGTGATGGCGAGGTTCGTCCCCGATGGCTCCGGGGTCCTCCAGGCGTCCCGCACGAACGCGACGAGCAGGGGGACGGCGAGCAGCTGCGCGGCCGTGAGTGCGGTGAGGACGGGCCGGAGCGGCGAGGTGCGCCCGGCCGAGAACCGGAGCCCGAAGGTGAGCGCAGCGCCGACGACAACCGCGCCGATCTCAACGGGTCGCACCGCGAGCCCCGCCGCCAGCAGCGCGAGGATCGCGACGCCGGCGACGCACTGGAGCACGATTCTGAGGGCAGTGGTCGGGACTGCGGCGGCAGGTGCGGCCAGCCGCTCGCGGGAGAGGACGACCGCTCCCGCGACCGAGGACGCGGCGATGAGCAGATTCGCGATGGTGACGGTGAGCGCCCCAGGAGCGCTCGCGGCGGCGCACAGCGCGAGGAAAGATCCCGCCGCCGTGAAGGCGGGAGTCAGCTGCCGGATCCGGCCGGGCACGAGCTGCAGCAGCCCTGCTGCCACGGCGAGCCCGAGCGCACCGCCCGCGATGGCCCACCAGGTGCGCAGCTCGGCGCCCGAGAGCGCCTGTGCCATTCCGGCCTGGTCAGCGGCGGCGAAGGACAGCACGGAGTCGGCTGATACGACCGAGAGGCCAAGCGAGATCACCGGGACCGCAGCCGCTGCGAGCGTCGTGAAGCTCAGCGAGGTCACCGCGAGCTGCAACGCGGCGGACTGCGGGCGTGCTGTCGCGGCGAGTCGGGACCTGACCACCTGGGCAGCGGCCAGCAGGATCGGGATGAGCGCAAGCGAGAGCGCGAGGCGCACAGCCCCGGTGAAGCTCAGGGGAACGGCCCCGAGCGAGAGCGCCGTCAGGATGCCGAAGGCGATGAGGAGGCTGCGCGCGGCGAGTGCTCCGCGTTCCTGGCTGACGAGCCAGGCCAGCAGGGCCGCCGAAGCAGCCGCGATGAGGAAGAGGAAGGCGTACCCGAGCCAGGGGTCGTTGCCGGTTGCCGCCGCCGCGCCGCAGAGCACGCCGCCGGCGAGCGCGACGACGCCCGTGACGGCGAGGATCCAGCGCTCGAGCGAGCGCGGAGTTGCACCGCTGAACGAGTCGGCGGCGGGTGGGCCCTGCATCGCTGCCGAGACGGAAGGCCTGACGCGCAGCAGAACGTGCAGCGCGGAGGCGGCACCGGCCAGCACGAGGGCGAGGACCAGTCGCTGCACGGGGGACAGGAACGTGGCGGTGGCTCCGGCCGCGGTGAGGGCGAGGGCGGGCAGCACGGTGAGGCTCGCGGCTATGCCAGGGGCGCGCAGGCGCGAGAGGCGATGCCAGGCCTCGAAGGCCACCGTCGCGACGAGGAGGCCGATGCCCCAGTAGAGCGTCCCCGGCACGTCGCCGGCACCGAGGAGACCCGTGGCCTGGACGGCCCAGACGTCGAGGACGACCAGCACGACACCGAGCGCGCCGATCCCCTCCGCCGTGGCCGAGAGCCTCCGGCGCTTCAGGATGCTGGCGGTCGCGATGACCGCGAGTGTCACGCCGGCGGTGATGGCCGCCTTGACCTCGACGCCGAAGACGACCCAGGCGAAGGTGAGGAAGACGACCGCGGCGATGCTGAGGAGCCCGATGCCGAGCACGAGGAGCAGCAGCTGGACGCTCGAGCGTCGGGGCCTGGGCGGTCGAGCTGGCGGGGTGGGCGGCAGGTGCTGGGCCGGTGGTGCCTGATACCCGGAGGGGGCGCGCTGCGTGGCCCAGGTCTCCGTCGGCTGCGGCGCCGGGTGCTGCGTCGTCTGTTGCGCCGGCGCGGGCACGTGCTGGCCGCGCTGCTGCGTGTTCTGCCCCTGCCCCTGCGCCTGCCGCGGAGCCGGGACCGGAGCCGGAACCTGAGACGCATCCGCCCCGAGGTGACCTGCGGCTCCTCCGAGGAGCCTCGCGTGGTCGGCCGCGAGCAGCGCGTCGCTTGCCTGGCTCCTGCCCCGCTCCTCCTCCCGGAGCCGTGCCTGCTCGGCTCGAGCCAGCTGGTCCTGTCGCGCCGCGTGGGCCTTCGCCCTTGCCTGCTCGTTCGCCGCGACGATGAACTCACCGCGGGCCAGGAGGGGACCGCGCGCCTGCGCGCCGAGGTCGAGAAGATGGCTGATGACCGCTGAGTCGCGGGTGAAGCCGCAGGCGGGGCAGGACGGCCCTGGAGCGCCATAGGTCTCGAAGCACGAAGGGCATTTGCTCGGGTCGGTGAGATCGCCGAGCGTCTTCGGGAACCGTGGCCTCTGGGCTTGTCTGCCCACTCCTGCGTCAGTCACTCTGCGTCTACCCCCGGGGTTGTCTGGGCGTCAGCCTAGCGAGCGAGCCGCGAGGATGCCGGTCTCCGGACAAGAATGGGGAGGCGGAAGCGGGAGCGGGGGAGGACTGCCCGGCCAGATGAGCAGGGCAGTCAGGTCCGAGACGCGGTCAGGCGCTGACGAGCGGGAGGCGCTTGCGCCACTGGCTGATGGAGACGGCGATGCGAGACGACGTCTGCCCATCCCACTCGACCGCGAGGCCGTTGCTGCGCATGGTCGTGGCCACGAGACGTCCGAGCTGGTGCTCCGCCTCCGCGCGCTCTTCCGCCGTCTGCGAGGCGCTGGCCGCGAACGTGCCGAACGCGAGGAGCAGCTCCGCGTCGTCGCCGGCGAGGCGCTCAGCGTCCTGCTGGTGGAAGAAGACGTAGCCGACGTGCTTGCCGACAATCCTCTCGGCCTCGATCTCAGCGTGCCCGCAATTCTGGCAGCAGGCGAAGTTCATGCGCGCGACGACGCCGGCCTGCTCGAGGTCGGCGAACGCGGCTCGGAGCTTCTCGTAGTCGCCCTCGCTGGCCCAGTCACGCTGGCAGTCGGCGAGATCGTCCCAGGTGGCGGTGACGATCCGCTCGATCTCATCGGGCCTGACGGGCAGCGCCTCGTCCTCGGCGAACGAGCCAGCGGTCTCGAGGGCCTCGTCGAGGGAGACGAAGCCGGGTCGGATGAGTTCGACGGTCCGAGCGCGGAGGGTTTCCCGCGCGTTGTGAACGCCGTGCGGCTGGTGCTCGGCCTGGGGGGTGCTCGAGGCTGGGCGGAGGTACTTGAACAGATCCACGGCGGAGACTCTACGTCTCCACGGGGGGAACGTCCAACCGTGAGCTGTTCAGGGTGGCCTTCCCGCCGAGTCTGCTGGCGCTTTTCGGCGGGCTGGGGCGAGACTTGGCGCATGACTGAATGGAATGTGCGCCCCGTCACTGCGTCGGACGAGCCGGAATGGCGGGAGCTCTATCGCGGTTACCGAGCGTTCTACGGGGTTCCCGCCGACGAGGCCAAGATCGACACCGTCTGGTCGTGGCTGAGCGACGAGGCCCACGAGTCGCACGGCTTCGTCGCGGTCGACCCGGAGGGGCACCTGGGCGGCCTCGCGCATGTGCGGCGCTTCGCTCGACCGCTCTCGGCCACCACGGGCCTGTACCTCGACGACCTCTTCACCTCCCCGGTTGTCCGCGGCGGCGGCGCGGGCCGGGCCCTCCTGCTGCACCTCGGCGAGTACGCCACGGATGCTGGCCTCAGCGTCGTGCGCTGGATCACGGCGGAGGACAACGCGACGGCTCGGCGCCTCTACGACTCGGTCGCGAAGCAGACGGCGTGGGTGACCTACGACATCGTGTCGTGACCACGCGACGCTCGGTCGCGACGGCGTCTCTCGGCGTTCACCGAATCGCGAGAGACTGAGCCTCATCGAGCCGGAGCTCGACACTTCGACGAGGAAGGCCCCTCATGCCGACACACCTCAGCCGCCTGCAGCGCGATCGCGCGCCCCGGCCGACTCGCGACGAGCTCTACGCGGCGGGCAAGGCGCTCCGCAAGACGCAGCCGCACGTCGAGCACGCCATCTTCGTCCCTGGCGAGCGCGACCCCCGGGCGATCCTCGCCGCGCAGAATGAAGCGAGACTGCCAGAGCTCGTGGCGCTGCGCATGGGGCGGATGCTCGACAGCCCGTTCACGTTCTATCGCGGCACCGCCGCGATCATGGCGCACGACCTGTCTCAGGGGGCGAGCACCGGCATCCAGGTGCTCGCCTGCGGCGACGCGCACCTCAGCAACTTCGGGCTGTTCGCCTCACCGCAGCGCACGCTCGTGTTCGACCTCAACGACTTCGACGAAGCCGCGTCTGCGCCGTGGGAGTGGGATCTGAAGCGGCTCGTGGCGAGCGTGGTCGTCGGCGCCCGAGACCTCGGACTCACCGAGGAGCAGACGAGGAAGGCGGCGAGGAAGGCCGCGGCCGCCTACCGGGAGGGGATGCGCGAGATGGTGGGCCACTCGGCCCTCGACCGCTACTACCTGCGGCTCGACACCGACGTGGCGCATCCCTCGTTCAGGACGGAGGCACAGGACGTGCTCGCGAAGGCGACGAAGAGCGCCAGGAAGCGCACGTCGCAGAAGTTCGTCGACAAGCTCACGGAGCGGGCGGCCGACGGCACCAGGCTCATCGTCGAGAACCCGCCCGTGATGACGCACATCTCACCCGAGGCCGAGGCGCGCGTCGAGGAGCTCTTCGAGCGCTACCGTGCGACGGTCGGCACCGACGTGGCGTTCCTGCTCGGCAACTTCACGCTCACGGACGTCGCGCGGCGGGCTGTCGGGGTCGGGAGCGTGGGCACCCGGTGCTTCATCCTGATCCTGACGGGGCCAGGCGGGGAGGCGCTTGTGCTGCAGGTGAAGGAGGCGCCGCCGTCGGTGCTCGAGGCCTACGGCCACGTCGACCCGCGCAGGCTCCTCCAGGCGCGATCGCGCCGCGAGTACGACGAGCTCGGAGAGGGGTACCGGGTGGTGAGCTGTCAGCGCATCCTGCAGGCCGTCTCCGATCCGTTCCTCGGCTACCTGCGCTTCGAGGATGAGGACGGCGTCCCAAGGGACTTCTACGTGCGGCAGTTCAGGGACATGAAGGGCTCGGTCGACCTCGACCAGCTCACGCCGTCGGAGTTCTCGAAGTACGGGGAGGCGTGCGGCACGCTCCTCGCACGCGCTCACGCGCAGAGCCCCATCGCGCCGATGATCGCCGGGTACCTCGGCAAGAGCGGCTCGTTCGATGGCGCGATGGCCGAGTGGGCGATCGGCTACGCCGAGCAGTCCGCGCTCGACTACGCCGAGATCCTCGCGGCCAGAGACCGCGGGGAGTTCGAGGCGGTCTCCGACCGCTGAGGTCGTGCGTGCGGCAGCGCCTCGTCTCCCCGGACGCGCTCCAGGATCCTAGGAGGCGCGGCGCTGCTGTGCGTCGGTGACCGCATCCGCCGCCCCGAAGGCGCTGCTCGGCGGCTCCGGCGCGAGCCAGCCGTGCTCGCGCAGCGCCGCCACGGCGGCCTCTCGCGCCGAGTACGGCACGATGCGGCCGTCGACCTCGACGTCGGCCCGGTGCCCGTGCCCGCCGACGAAGATCAGGTCTCCGACCTCGGCCAGCGCGACCGCGTGGTCGATACCGGTGGCTGAGTCGGCGATCTCGTAGAGCTCACGCTCGGGGAACTCGGCGCGGATCGTCTCGACGAGGGTGCGGCGGATGCCGTCGGGGTCTTCCGTTCGCGGGTTGTAGTCGGTGACGATGACGACATCCGACTCCTCGCTCGCGGCGCGCGCCATCTCCGGTCGCTTCCCCTTGTCTCGGTCGCCGTCGGCGCCGAAGATCATGAAGAGCCGGCCGGGGGTGAAGGGACGGAGGGCGTGCAGCACCGCGCGGAAGGACGCTGCCGTGTGCCCGTAGTCGACGTAGACGCGCAGCTCCGACTCGCCGGAGACGAGATCGAGGCGACCCGGCACCACGGGGTGGAGCCCGTCCGTGGCGCTCAGCGCCTCCCGAATCTGCTCAAGCGACGCGAGTCCGGTGCCGATGACGGAGACGATCGCGAGCGCGAGGTCGAGCGCCGTGAAGGCGCCGGGGAGGCCGATGCTGGAGGTGAGCTCCTCGCCGTTCGGGCCCCGCAGGGTGAAGTCGGTGCGTTCGAGGCCCTCGGCGTCGATGTGCAGCACCCAGTCGGCGTCGTCTGCGCCCTCCGCGGTGTCTCGTGCGACCGTCACGACGGGGATCAGGGACTCGGCTGCCGCGCGGCGCCCCCACTCGTCTTCGATCGCGATGACGCCGCGCTTCGCGTGCCTCGGCGTGAAGAGCACCAGCTTCGACGCGAAGTAGTTCTCCAGCGTGCCGTAGACATCGAGATGGTCCTGCGAGAGGTTCGTGAAGATGGCGCTCTCGAAGGGCAGTCCGTCGACCCGCCCACCGTCGAGGCCGTGCGAGGAGACCTCGATCGCGGCCGCCTGCACGTCGTCCTCGGTCATGCGAGCGACGAGGCCGTGCAGGTAGTCGGACTCTGGCGTCGTGAGTCGACCGGAGAGGCGTGTCTCGAGACGCGCGTCCCCCACGATGCGCTCGACGGTCCCCGAGAGCCCGGCCTTGATGCCGAGCGAGAGGAAGAGCGCGTGCAGGAGGTAGCTCGTGGTCGTCTTGCCGTTGGTGCCGGTCACCGCGAAGAGCTGGGGCGTGGCGATCTCGGTGCCGAAGACGGTCGAGGCGGCGACGCTCATGACCTCGCGCGGGTTCTCGACGACGATGGCGGGCAGGTCGAACTCGGCGGCCTTGGCTGCGCCGGCCTCGTCGGAGAGCACGGCGACCGCACCGGCCCGAACGACCGCTGGCAGGAAGTCTGCGCCGTGCATCCGTGCCCCGGGAATCGCGACGTAGAGGTCACCCGGGCGGATGCGCCGGGAATCGCTCGAGACCCCGGTCACCGTGATGGCGTCGCTCGCGGGGGAGGCGATCCCGCCGGTCGCAGCCGCGATCGTGGCGAGGGGAACAGCGTGTGGGCTGTTGGGGCGTGCGAGATCTGACTGCAATGGTGTTCCTCTCGGAGGGCGCTGGGGCGCCGCGGGTGGCCTTCACTGCAACGCCTCGGCCGACGCCGGTGCGAAGGACCTCAGTCACGCCAACGTGCAGATAACAAGAAGATAACGACGCCGCATATGCGGGTCACATGACGAACATGTGAGTCGTCTATGCGTGGCGCATGAGCCAACGAAAAAGACCCCCTCGAAAGGGGGTCTTGCCTGGCTCGATGCCGCAGGAGGACGTTGGTCGGGGTGACAGGATTCGAACCTGCGACTTCCCGCTCCCAAAGCGGGCGCTCTACCAAGCTGAGCTACACCCCGGTGCCGATCGCGCGGCGAACCGGAGGCAATGCTACCGGACTCCCGGGGCCACGCGGACCACATCCACGGCCGCGACTCGCTGGTGGAGGGTGGGGTTCACGGACCTCGCCGAGATGGGGTAGCATTCTCTTCGTCCCGATTCGGGGCTGTAGCTTAGTGGTAAAGCCTCTGTCTTCCAAACAGATGATGCGAGTTCGATTCTCGTCAGCCCCTCCAGACAAAAGCCCGGTCAAGCCAGAGATGGCTCGGCCGGGCTTCGTGTTTCCACGCTCCCTCGGCTACTGCAGCAGCTCCCTGATGTCCTCGGCCGAGAGCTCGGTGCTGAACAGCTCGTCGTCGTCGATGACGGCGTTGAAGAGCTTCGACTTGCGATCCTTGAGCGCCATGACCTTCTCCTCGATCGTGCCCTCCGCGATCATCCGGTAGACCATGACGCGACGCTCCTGCCCGATGCGGTGCGTACGGTCGATGGCCTGCTCTTCGCTCGCCGGGTTCCACCACGGGTCGAGCAGGAACACGTAGTCGGCCTCCGTCAGGTTGAGGCCGAACCCGCCCGCCTTGAGGCTGATGAGGAACACGGGGGCCGTGCCCTCCTTGAAGGAGGCGATGACCTCTGCCCGCTTCGTCGTCGCGCCGTCCAGGTACACGTAGGGGATTCCCTCCGCGTCGAGGCGCTTGGCGACGAGCTTGAGGTACGAGGTGAACTGGCTGAAGACCAGCGCCCGGTGCCCCTCGGCGGCGACGTCCGTGAGGTGCTCCAGCAGAGCATCCAGCTTGCTGGAGGGCACAGTGCTCGGCGGCATGCCGTCGAGACCCGCCTGGATGAGCGCGGGGTCGAGCGCCAGGAGGCGCAGCAGCGTGAGCGAGCGGAACACGATGAATCGGTTCTTGTCGAGGTCCTCGAGCAGCCCGAAGAGCTTCTGGCGCTCGCGCTGCAGGTAGAGGTCGTAGAGCTCGCGGTGCTCCTCGCTGAGTTCGATGAAGAGCGTCTGCTCCTGCTTCTCCGGCAGTTCGGGTGCGACACGCTCCTTCGTGCGTCTGAGCAGGAAGGGGCGGATGCGCGCTCGAAGTCTCGCGAGGCGCTTGGCTCGCACCTCGGCGCTCGCGGGCTCGCTCAGCCCGGCACCGACACCATCGCTCACGCCGTGCCGCTTGCCTTCGATCGTGCGCACGTACTCTTCCCCGAACCGCCTCGCCGAGGGGAACAGGCCAGGGGCGGTGATCGCGAGGAGCGCGTGCAGCTCGGTCAGCGAGTTCTCTAGGGGCGTGCCCGTGATGGCGAGCTTGAACGGCACCTCGAGGTCCCTCGCGCATTCGCTCGCGAGCGAGCTCGCGTTCTTCACGAACTGGGCCTCGTCGAGGACGAGCCCCGACCATCCGGTGTCTTCGGCGACGCCGCGGTAGGCGTCGAAGTCGAGCCGGAAGAGCGCGTAGCTCGTGACGACGATGCTCGCCCCGTCGGCGACGTCCGCGACGCGGCGCCCTGAGCTGGCCTGGGTCGCGTCGATGATCCGGGTCGTGAGCTCGGGGGTGAACCTGGCGGCCTCCGACACCCAGTTCGACACGACCGATGTCGGCGCGACGACCAGCAGCGGTGCCGGCTCGCTCCCATCTGCTGCCTGCTCGCGTGCGTGCTGCACCAGGGCGAGGGTCTGCAGGGTCTTCCCGAGGCCCATGTCGTCGGCGAGGATGCCGCCGAGCTTGTTCCGCCAGAGGAACGCGAGCCAGTTGAGGCCCTCCTGCTGGTACGGGCGCAGTGACGCGTGCAGCCCCCGGGGAGGCTCGATGGGCGAGGGGGCGTCCTCCCGCAGCTCACGAAGCAGCTCGCGCCATTCGACGGCTGGCTCGGCCTCGTCGGCGAGGTCTTCGAAGTCGGACCAGAGGCTGGCGTGCCTCCGGCTGATCTGCAGTCGGTTCGGCTCCCACTCGTTCAGTCCCTGCGCTTCGCTGATGAGCTCGCGCAGCGGCTCGAATGCCGGGTGCTTGAGGGAGAGGTAGCTGCCGTCGATGAGCAGCAGTCTCGGCTTCCCGAGCGCGAGGGCCTTGAAGAGCTTCGTGAAGGGGATCACGTTGCCGTCGACGGTGACGGTGACCCCGAGGTCGAACCAGTCGTGCCGCTCGGTGGGCACGGTCGTGACGGTCAGGTTCGGGGCTCCGCGCAGCTCCCGGTAGGCGGGCGGCGTGCCGACGGTCTCGACGCGGATGCCCGGGAGTCGTTCGAGCAGCGGCAGGGTCTCGGCCGCGAAGCGTGCGGCCTCGATCTGCGAGAGGGTGACCCGAGCGGGCAGGGCGCCGGGGGAGTCGACGTCCTCCGGCATCCAGTCGCGCGGGAGCATGCCCTCCTCGAGCACGCTCGAGAGTGCGGGCGGTGCGGCGAGGGACCGAGGGTTGGCCCACCGCCAGCGCAGCTCGATGCTGTGCCGGGGGCCGAACGTCGTGGTGAGGATGAGCTCGGGAGGTGTCGGCTCAGGGATGCGGACCGACGAGTCTGCGCTGCCAAGCCGCAGGTGCGCCGCGAGCTCTGGCAGGTGCGAGCGCTCGAATTCGTCGGCGTCGTCGCTCGGTACCGTGAACTCGGTCCTGCGGGCGCGTCCGGGGTCGAGGAGGGCCAGCTGCTGGTGGGAGAGCCTCGTGTCGCTCTTGGCGAGGCGGATGCGGTCGGGCTCGTCGGCGTCGAAGGCGTAGAAGCCGTGGTCGCCGACCGGTCGGGCCGTCTCGAAGTCGGCGGGCGCATCCCCGATGGTGAGGAGTGGCGCCACGGTCAATCCGCCCGGGGTCCGCTTGGCGTCGAGCGTGAGGCTCGAGCCGGCTTCGAGCGTGATGCTGGCGCGCTTGCCCGTGCCGACGAAGGCGATGTCCAGGCTGATGGCCTCCTGGAGCATCGTCCACATCACGGGGCTCTGCGCCTCGTCGAGGAAGAGCCATTCGCTGTCCTGGCCCGGTTCTGGCGGGCGCGCGGCTCGGTGCACCGCGAAGAACTGCGCGAACCAGGCCTGGTGCCGAGGGTCGAGGTCTCGACGCCCGCGCAGGTGCTGCAGCTTCGCCCAGGTGAGATCGCCTTTCACCCACTTGCCGCGAACCCCCTGCATGACGGGTCGTGCCCCGAGCCGGAGCTCGTCGAGCGCCGTGGCCGCGCCGTCGTCGCCCGTGAACGCGCGGCGTGACGTGGGTCCGTTCCAGCGGTACATGGTGCGCGGGATGAGTTCTCGGACTTCGAACTGCAGAGCAAGCGGCACGATTCGCTCGTGGGTGTCGCCCTCAACCGGGGCGGAAGGCTGCTCGAGGAGTCGCCCGAGTGCGCTGCGCCAGGACGCCTGCGTGGGACTCTCGCTCGGATTGCTCACCGGTGCAGTCTACGAACCACCACCCCCACTGGTCTTGCCTCGGCGCTCCGTGCGGCGTAACGTACAACCAAATGGTTACACAACAGCTCAGTCAGGACGACGTCAACCGCATCTTCCAGGCCCTGGCGGATACGACGAGGCGCGACATCCTCACGCGCGTGCTCCGCGAGGAGCAGTCCGTGACCACCCTCGCCGAGGCCTACGCCATGAGCTTCGCGGCCGTGCAGAAGCACGTCGCCGTGCTCACGAGGGCAGGCCTCACGACGAAACGGCGGCGGGGAAGGGAGCAGCTGGTCCATGCCGACCGGGCGACGATCGCCCAGGCGACGCGGCTCCTCGAGTCCTACGAGCGGCTCTGGCGCGACCGAGCATCCCGCATCGACGCGCTCCTCGCCGACGACGACGAGAGCGCACCACCACCCCCGCGCGCCGACGCTGGCGAGCGGTGAACGAAGGAGAGAGCATCATGCCCGTCATCTCAACGCAGAAGGATCCGGATCAGCGCACGCTGACCGTCGTCACCGAGCACGCCGCGACGCCGGAGCGCGTCTGGCGGCTGTGGGAGGACCCCCGCCAGCTCGAGCGCTGGTGGGGCCCGCCGACCTGGCCGTCCACGGTCGACTCGTTCGAGTTCTCGCCTGGTGGCAAGGTCCTGTCGCACATGACGGGACCGGACGGCACGACGGCGGGGGAGTGGTGGGAGTTCGTCAGCATCGAACCGCACCACACGCTGTCGTTCGACAACGGGTTCGCGCACGACGACGGCTCACGCAACCTCGAGCTGCCCGTCATGCGCTGCACCGTCACGATCGAGGCTGCCGGCGACCTCACTCGCATGACCACCGTCTCCGTCTTCGCGTCTCCGGCCGACTTCGACAGCGTCATCGAGATGGGCATGGCGGAGGGCATGACGGAGGCCATGGGCCAGATCGACGCCGTCCTCGCCGGCTGAGACGTCCTGCTCAGCACAGCGGCGCTCGTCGCGGCGGGAGGCCGCGACGAGCGCCGCGTGGGTGTCGGATCGGTCTCTGCCTACTTGTTGACCTTGCCGACGAGGTGCTCGCCGGCGGCGACGCGTTCCACGTCGTCACTGCCGGGGATGACGTTGCCGCGCAGCGAGCGCCCGGCGGTCTCCTTGAAGGTCAGCACCGAGATGAGACCGATGAGGCCGGCACCCGCGAGGTAGAACCCCGGGATGAGGACGTTGCCGGTCTGGTCGATGAGCCAGGTGTTGGCCGAGGCCGCGGTTCCGCCGAAGATCGCCGTCGAGATGTTGTAGCCGATCGCGAAGCCCGAGTAGCGCACCGCGGTCGGGAACAGCGCGGGCAGCGTCGACGAGATGGTCGAGATGATCATGACGAGGAACAGGCCGAGGATGCCGAGGCCCGCGATCTGCGCGATGAGCGACCCGGTCTGGATGAGCATGACCGCCGGCACGGAGAAGACGGTGAAGCCGATGCTCGCGGCGATGAGCTGCGGTTTTCGGCCGATGCGGTCGGAGAGTGCGCCGAACGGCACGATCACGGCCATCATGAGGAGCTGGATGACCACGAGCGAGAACGTCGATTCGGCGGTGCTCTGGTCGAGGGTCGTCGACAGGTACGTCGGCATGTAGGTCAGCACGAGGTAGAAGGCGACGTTGATGAGGATCACGAAGCCGAAGAGCTTCAGCACCTGCATCGGGTAGTTCTTCAGGAGCGACACGAGGGCGCCGATGGCGGTCTGCTTCTCGCCTGGCTCCTGGGCGTCGTCGACGAACGTCTCGGACTCGCTCAGGTGGCGGCGCATCCACAGGGCGACGAGGCCGAGGGGGAGCGTGAGCAGGAACGGCAGGCGCCACCAGCCCTCGAGCATCCCGTCGTCGCCCACGATGAAGGCGAGCGTCGTGCACAGGATGGCGGCGGCGCTTGCACCGGCGAGGGTGCCGAACTCGAGGAACGAGCCGAAGAAGCCGCGCTTGTCGTCAGGCGCGTGCTCCGACATGAAGATCGCCGCACCGGCGTACTCGCCGCCGGCGGAGAAGCCCTGCAGCATGCGGAGCAGGATGAGCAGGATGGGCGCTGCGAAGCCGATCGAGTCGAACGACGGGAGGAGGCCGATCGCCGCCGTCGAGAGGCTGATCATGATGATCGTGAAGACGAGCACCTTCTGGCGGCCGATGCGGTCGCCGAGCGGTCCGAGCACGATGCCGCCGAGGGGGCGCACGAGGAACGAGACGGCGAAGGTCGCGAAGGTCAGGATGAGGGCGAGCGCGCCACCCTGGTCGTCGCTGAACGTGAAGAACAGCTGCGACACGTAGATCGCGAGGTAGCCGTAGATGCCGTAGTCGAACCACTCGATGGCGTTGCCGATCGCGGAACCGGCGACCGATCTCCGTGCCGTCTTGCGTTGGATTGGTGTGAGGTCGATCTCGCGGGTCAGGGGTGCAAGGGTGGCACCGGGGCCACCTCTGCTGGACTGATCAGAGGACATGGGGGTGCTCCTTGCTGAATTTTCCACACGGGTGATGTCCAAGCACAGCGCGCGGACCTGGGTGTTACCGGGACGCCTCCGCGAGACGAAGCGCTATCAACGCGTATGCGCGCGCGGCGACGAGCAGCTCGTCGGTCCGGACACGCTCCTCAGGCTGGTGCGCCTGCGACTTCACGTCACCCGGCCCGAGGATGACGACGGGGATCTCGTGGTGACGGGCGATGAAGCCGCCCTCGCAGGCCGCGCTCCACCCGCCGATGCTCGAGGATCCACCGGCGTCGGCGACGGCCTGCACCGCGGCGGCCGGCACCACGGAGTCGGGTGGTGTCAGGAACCCCGGCATGGCCATGTCGAGGTGGCCCGCGACGGTGATGCGCTCGGAGTTGAGCATCCCACTCCCCGCGATGGCTGCGCGGATGCGCGTGAGCACGTCCTCGAGGATGCGTTCCGGTTCCTCGTCGGGGAGCACGCGTCGGTCGACGTAGAGCGTGCACTCCTCGGCAACGATCGACGTGCCGTGCCCGCCGGCGATCATGCCGACGTTCCAGCTGCCGGTGCCGATGAGGCCGGGGACGGCGGCACTCTGCTGCGCGATGCGCCTGGCGTCGTCCTCGATGGCCTGCACCGCGATGGCGGCCGCGGCGACGGCACTGGCCCCGTCGGCCGGGTTGCCGGCGTGCGCTGCCGCGCCGCGCAGCGTGATGATGAAGTTCGTGGCGCCTCGGCAGGCGACGACGGTGTCGAGGCCCGTGGGCTCGGCGACGATGCACGCCGAGTATCGCGCGATCTCCTCGTCGTCGCTCACCGCGAGGGCGGTTGGAGCGTCGGCGATGTAGCGGAGGGCGCCGGTCGCGGTGTCCTCCTCATCGACCGTGCAGAGGAGCGCGAGGCGGACCTCGGGTCGCTCGGCGTGCACCGCCGACATCGCCGCGACGACGGCCGCGAGGCCGCCCTTCATGTCGACGGCGCCGCGGCCGATGAGCATGCCGTCGACGAGACGCGGCTCGAAGGGGTCGCCGAGCCAGCCCACGCCAGCTGGGACGACATCGCTGTGCCCGAGGAAGAGCAGCGCTGGTCCGTCGCCACCGCCCAGCTCGGCGAGCAGATTGTGCCGCCCCGGGGCGACCTCGGTGAGCGTGACCTGAGCGCCCGCCCGCTCGCACAGCGACGTGAGGACCTCGACGGTCGCCGCTTCCGTCTCGCCAGGATTCTCGCCGCGTGCCCGGATCAGCTCCGCCGTGTCGGCGACGATGCTCTCCAAGTCGAGCCGCGAGAGCGCCGACGCCTCCGTCTGGCTGACGCCGCTCATGCATCACCCTTCACGATGAGCTCGCGGGGAGCGCGGGTGAGCACCTCGACGCCCGTCTCGGTGATGCGGATCGACTCGGAGACCTCGAAGCCGAAGCCCGTCATCCACATGCCGGCCATGAGGTGGAACGTCATGTTGGGCTTGAGCACGGTCTCCTCGCCAGAGCGGATGCTGACCGTGTGCTCGCCCCAGTCGGGTGGGTAGCCGATGCCGATCGAGTAGCCGAGTCGGGAGGCCTTGCTGAGCCCCTGCTTCGCGAGCTGGGCGTCCCAGGCCGCGACGGCGGCATCCGGGGTCTGGCCAGGGCGCAGCAGCTCGAGGGCCGCCTCGAACCCGTCGAGGGTCGTCGCCGCGACCCGCTGCAGCTCCGCGCTCGGGGTGCCGAGGCTCACGGTTCGCGCGAGCGGAGCGTGATAGCGGCGGTGCGCGCCAGCGAGCTCGAGCGAGACCGCCTCCCCGGCGACGATCTCGGCGCTCGACCACGTGAGGTGCGGCGTATCCGCCCCTTCTCCGGCCAGCATCATCGGCACGATCGACGGGTAGTCGCCCTCAGACGCCCCGACTCCCGCGGCCTGCGCCGCCTGGATCTCCGCGGCGACGTCGCTCTGTCGTCTGCCGCCGCGCAGCGCGTTGATGCCGACCGCCATCGCGTTCGAGCTCACGGCGGCCGCGGTCCGCATGAGCGAGATCTCCGCCTCCGACTTCACGAGACGCACCCAGTTGACCAGCTCCCCGCTGTCGACGAGGTCCCACTCGGGGAGGCGGCGCTGCAACGTCAGGAACGAGCGGACCGAGAAGAAGTGCGCCTCAGACTCGTAGCCGACCCGCATCCGCCGATCTGCCTGGCCCCGCTCCCGCAGCTCGGTCGCCGCCCAGTCCATGGGGTGCACCTCTGCACGGTGCACGAGGCTCTCGGGGTAGCCGGCGACCTGCTCGCTCGGCAGCCAGGTCGTGTGGTGCGCGCCATGCGCATCCATCGCCCGCATGACGAGGAGGAGCTCACCCTCGGCCGGCACGTAGAGGAACTGCGGCATGTAGAACGACCAGGCGTTGTAGCCGGTCAGGTAGTAGAGGTTCGCCGGGTCTGTGACGAGCAGCGCGTCGAGGCCGGCGTCGCTCATGCGGACCCGAGTGTTCGCGAGCCTCACGTCGAACTCCTCGCGGCTGAAGTCTGCTGGCTGCGACATCTCGCTCCCTCTGTTGCGGCGGTCCCGAGAATCTACTCGCTCGCGGAGCCGGTCGAGTGCATGTAGTTCAATGGATGCGCGATCACTGCCCCGTCCGTCGCCCCGAGGAGCCCACGTGCCAGACAACTCGACGCCAGAAGATCCTGAGAAGGACGGCGAGGTCGACTACTCGCAGCGCGACTACCAGGCCCCATCCGGCTACCGCGCACCCGACTTCGTCTCGAAGTGGGCGGCGCAGGACAGCAGGGGCGACGAGCAGCGGCTGGAGGACCAGCGGCGCGAGGCGGAGCGTGACGCCGAGGATGCGGCCGAGGATCCCTACGCCGCTCCGCAGGAGCACACGCAGAGCTTCGACACCCCGCCTGGGCTGCCCGACCCGCCGCGCACGCTCGAAGAGCTCGATGAGGCCATCAGACGCGATGCCGCCTCCCAGACGCCGGGATTCGTCGTGCAGGGCGGCGGGTCTGGCGAGGAGCTCACGCAGTCGGCCGACGGGCAGCTGGACCGGCAGGAGCTGCTGCAGCGTGTCGCCACCGACAGCAGCGCGCTCCTCGGGAACCGAGCTCGCGACGTGCAGCGGGCGGCCTCGGCTGGCGGGTCGGGGAGCATCGCCAAGCGCCTCGGGGACCTCGCATCCGCACCACCGAGTCAGATCCCAGGAGCACCGGCCGCGGCGTCCGCCTCGACGGCCGGAACCGGGACGGGCACTGCGAAGAAGAAGGGCGGCGGCGCCTGGTTCGGGCTCATCGCCGCGATCCTGGCCCTCACGTTCGCGATCTCGGGGATCACGTTCATCGCGTGGGTGCTCGTCGTGGTCTCGCTCATCTCGAGCATCGGCCTCCTGCGCGCGGGTGGCGGGCGGCGGGCCGTCGGCGTCATCACCCTCCTCCTGACCGTCATCGCGCTCGTGATCCAGCTGATCGGGTCGACCGGCGGCTCGATCCGTGGCGCCGTGACCGAGCTGTCCGGCGGCACCGGCACCCTCGACCTCAACGGGACGGCAAGCGTCTCCGGCACCGGCAACGCGAGGTTCGACGTCGTCCTGCCGGACGGCGCCGACGACATCGGCCTGCTGCAGGTCGAGTTCGAGGGCGAGCAGCTGCGCATCTACGACGTCGACGCCGAGGGCGAGCAGATGGGCAGCTCCTCGATCAGCGCCTACTCCGACTACTCGGGCCTCGCCGTCATCAACGACTGGATGGACGACGAGTTCCGGGCCATCGACATCGAAGCGGAGGGGGAGTGGACCGTGACGCTCGTCTCCGTCGACACGCTCCCCTCATTCGACGACGAGTACTCGGGGGTGGGCCAGGAAGTGCTCCTGTACGACGGTGCCGGGGGCGACGCGACCTTCACGTTCGAGCCCGACCAGAGCGTCACGATCGACACGTTCGGCGCGGACGGCTGGTACGAGAACATCAGCGAGGTGACGTCGCTCACGCGGCCGTTCGAGGCCGGCCCGACGATCATCCGCATCGAGCCGTACGAGGAGGAGACCACCTGGAGCATCAGCTTCGACGGCGCAGCGCCGTCCCCGACGCCGACACCCTGACGCACTGACGCCCTGAGCTCAGTCCTGCCGGCGATACCGCAGCTCGGGGCGCCCGCGCCTGCCGTAGACCGGCTCGACCTGGGCGAGTCCGCGCGCGCAGAGGTGGTCGAGGTAGCGGCGAGCCGTGACCCGGGAGAGGCCGCAGCGCTCGGCGACCTCGAGCGCCGACTGCCACTCGGGGTGCAGCTGCGACGCGACGAGCGTGATGGTCGGCTCCGACAGCCCCTTCGGGAGCGGGCGGCTGCGGCCAGGCGGCGGTGCCTGCGCACCCTGCCGGTCGCCGCCAGTCGCCTGCGCGCCCGCACGGCGAGCGAGCATCCCGTCGATGTCCTGCTGTCGCAGCGGCGAGGTCTGGGCCGGCGAGGGCGCCCGGTGCGGGGCGACGGTGCGGGTGTCGCGGTAGTTCGCGAGGCGCGCCTCGAAGTTCGCTTTCGAGAAGGGCTTCACGAGGTAGTCCGAGATGCTCGCCGTCGCGAGCTGAGCGACCGAGAGCCGGTCGTTGGCCGAGGAGATGATGATGGCGTCGAACGAGTCCCCGAGGAGGTGGCGCAGGCGACGCAGCACCTCGACGCCGCTGAAGTCGGGCAGGTGCACGTCGAGCAGCACGAGGTCGATGTCCGTGCTCGCGGCGACCTCGAGGGCTTCCTCTCCGGTTCCCGCGACCGCCACGACCTCAAAGCCGTCGACGCCCGCGAGCATCCGCTCGTGCAGGCGCCTGACGGCGGTCTCGTCGTCGACGATGAGGGTGCGGATCGTGGTCACTGGTCCATCCTCCCAGTGCTCGCCGCTTCCGAATCCGCGTCAGCCCGCGTGATCGAGTTCGGAAGCGTCGCGACGAAGCGGGCTCCGCCGAGCTCGCTGTCCGAGATGACGAGCGCACCGCTGTGCGCCTCGGCGATGCGGCGTACGAGCCCGAGGCCGACGCCGCGAGGGATCTCGAGGCCGTCCCTCGTCTCCGCGGTCTTCGTCGAGAAGCCAGCCTCTATGATCTGGTCGCGCAGCCCCGGAGCGATGCCCGGCCCGCTGTCGTCGACCTGGATCCGGAGCCCACCAGCCTCCTCTTCGACGGCGACACGGACGACTCCCTGCTCGCCCTGCGCCTCCACGGCATCGACCGCGTTGCGGACGAGGTTGCTGAGCGCGGTGGCGGCGTCGTCGCCGAAGGAGAGCCCCGTTCCCGCGCGGTCCTCGATCTCGACGTCGGCCTGCAGCTGCCCGCCGTGCTCGCAGAGGCGCGCACTCGCGGCGGCGAGGATGGCGCGGACACGCACCGGGGCATCCGCGAGCGTCTCCTCGAGAGCGGGCGCCGCGGCGAGCGAATCGACGGGCGTGAGCGTGCGGATGTAGTCGAGTGCCTCCTCGCGCTCGTCGACCTCGATGAGGCCGAACAGCACATGCAGGCGGTTGGAGAACTCGTGCGTCTGCTCGCGCAGCGCGGACGCCAGACGGCGCTGCGTCTCGAACTCCTGCGCCGCGACGGTGAGCTGGTCGAACCGGCGGCCGAGGAGGAGGGAGACTCCCGCGGCGCAGGCGAGACCGAACAGACCCGCACCGACAACCCAGGGGACGACCTGCCAGATGCGTTCCTCGAGCTGCGCTGAGATGGAGGATTCGAGGATGCCGACCGAGGCGGTGCCGACGACGACGCCATCGCGCCAGACCGGCACCTTCGCGCGCAGGGTGGGGCCGACCGTGCCGACCTCGGTGCCGACGAAGGTCTCCCCGCCCAGCGCGATGCTGGGGTCGGTGGAGACGAGCTCACCCCGCCGCTCCGGCACGGGGTGCGTGATGCGGATGCCCGCATCGTCGGTGATGACCACGTAGTCGACGCCTGCGGACTCGGAGACGAGGTCCGCCAGCGGCTGCAGCGTCGCACCGGCATCCGGGGACCCGACCGCCTCGACGACGGCGGGCAGCTCGGCGAGGCTCATGGCGACGTCGAGCGTGCGCTCCCCGGTCTCCTCGCGGATCGAGGTGTGCTGCACCTGGAGGGCGACGAGCAGAGTCGTGAGCATGCAGATCGCCACGATGGAGAACTGCACGGCGACGAGCGTGATCACGCGTGGGCCGCGCAGCGACGTCAGGCCACCGATCCGCGCTCTGTCCATCCCTGCACCCCCTCGTGTCCCGGCTCTCGGCGACGGTCCCGCGTGTCCACAAAGACCACAAAGGCCAGAACCCGCAGACGGTCACCGCCGGTGCAATCGTAGACAGAAGCGCAGACCAGCGCGGCGACAGAGTCGTTGCCAACGGAAGGAATACTCCATTGAGTAGAACAAGACTCCCGAACAAGCTGCTCACCTCCCTCTTCGCCATCATCACGGTCGCCGTCCTCGGCTTCGCGGTCGTGGATGCGAGCAGCGCGGGTGCCGGAGCCTCGGCCAGGAGCAAGCTCACGATCATGGCCCCGGCAGCCCCAGGCGGCGGCTGGGACGCCTTCGCCCGCGAGGCGCAGCAGGCGATGCGGGCGAACGGCATCGTCAACAACGCCCAGGTCGTGAACGTGCCAGGCGCTGGTGGAACGATCGGCCTCAGCCAGCTCCTGCAGATGCAGGGCCGCGACGACCTGCTCATGGTGACGGGCGGCGTCATGGTCGGCGCGACGGTCCTCTCGAACACGGGGGAGTCCCTCGCGGACACCGTGCCCATCGCGCGCCTCGCCGACGACTACAACGCGCTCGTCGTGCCGGCCTCGTCGCCGTACACCACCCTCGAGGAGTTCGTCGAGGGCATGAAGGCGGACCCGGGCAAGCACTCGATCGCCGGCGGCTCGCTCGGCGGCATCGACCACCTGCTCAGCGGAATGCTGGGCAAGTCGATCGGCGTCGACCCCAAGGACGTCAACTACGTCGCCTACTCGGGCGGCGGCGAGGTGCTCTCCTCGCTCCTGTCCAGCACCACCGCCGCGGGCCTGTCCGGCTACAACGAGTTCAGGGACCAGATCGAAGCTGGCACCCTCAAGGCGCTCGCCATCTCGGCCCCGGAGCCCGTCGATGGCATCGACATCCCCACCTTCAAGCAGGAGGGCGTCGACGTCGCGATGGTCAACTGGCGCGGAGTGGTCGCCCCTCCCGGCATCGACGACGCGACGCGCGACGAGCTCATCGACATCGTCACCGAGCTCGAGAACAGCCCCGAATGGGCGGAAGCGCTCGACCGGAACAACTGGACGGACAGCTTCCAGCCCGGCACCGATTTCGAGGACTTCCTCGTCGGTGAGACAGATCAGGTCACCGCACTCGTGAAGGAGCTCGGACTATGAGCACGCTGCAGAATCCACGCGAGGCGCAGAGCCCGCGTGAGACGGACGGGCCCGGAACGGGCAGCATCTCGACCAAGGGCCGCTCGTGGTGGCACGGTCGCAGCGAGCTCGGCGTCGCCGCGTTCATCTTCGTCCTGGCCTGCGTCTTCGCCATCGGCACGGCCACCATGGATGTGCCGGCAACGGCAGGAGTCCCCGGCCCGCAGTTCTTCCCGACCATCGTCGTCATCCTCCTCTTCATCGTCTCCATCGCGCTCGCGATCACGGTCATCCGCAAGCCGGCCCGTGACGACGAGGACGAGGCCGGGCAGATGCTGGAGATGTCGCCAGAGCTGCTCGAGGACATCGGGCAGATCGACACGACGTCCGAGATCCGAGTGGTCACGGCCGCGGCGGGCGAAGAGCGCAAGAAGCGCACGGGCACCGACTGGAAGACGCTCGGCATCGTCTTCGCCGCACTCGCGGGGACAGCGCTGCTGCTCGAACCGCTCGGCTGGATCATCACCGCCGCCGTGCTGTTCTGGGTCGTCGCGTACGCCCTCGGCAGCAAGCGCCACCTCTTCGACATCGGAGTCGCGTTCCTCTTCTCGTCACTTGTGCAGCTGTCGTTCTCGGCGGGCCTCGGCCTCACGCTGCCGTCCGGAATCCTGAGCGGAGTCCTCCCATGGATCAGCTGACCCACCTCCTCGAGGGCTTCACCGTCGCCCTCACCCCCATCAACCTGCTGTGGCTGCTCATCGGCGCCGTGCTCGGCACCGCCGTCGGCGTCCTGCCCGGCCTCGGCTCCGCGATGGCCGTCGCCCTCCTCCTGCCCGTCACGTTCAGCCTCGACCCGACCGGCGCGTTCATCATGTTCGCGAGCATCTACTTCGGTGGGCTCTTCGGCGACTCGACGTCCGGCATCCTCCTCAACACCCCTGGCAACTCCTCGGCCATCGCCACGACGTTCGAGGGGCACAGGATGGCGAAGGACGGCCGGGCCGCCAAGGCACTCGGCACGTCGGCGATCGGCGCGTTCATCGGCGGCACCATCGCGACGGCGCTCGTCGTGTTCTTCTCGCCGTTCCTCGTCCAGCTCGCCACCCAGTTCGGCCCCGCCGAGTACTTCGCGCTCGCGGCGTTCGCCTTCGTTGCCATCTCCTCGGTCGTCGCGGACTCCGTGATCCGCGGCCTCATCGCGCTCGGCATCGGCCTCGCGATCGCCCTGGTCGGCGTCGACGGCCCGTCTGGTGCGGCCCGCTTCACGATGGATCTGCCGCAGTTCTTCGACGGCATCTCGATCATCGTCGTGACCGTCGGACTGCTCGCGATCGGCGAGGTCCTGCACGTCGCCAGCCGCATCCACCGCGAGGGCGGGCTCACGAAGATCCCCGCGTCCGGTTCGCCGTACCTCAACCTGCGCGAGTTCAAGCAGGCGCTGCCCGCGTGGCTGCGCGGCACCGCCTACGGTGTGCCGTTCGGTGCGATCCCCGTCGGCGGATCCGAGGTCCCGACGTTCCTCGCCTACGGCACGGAGAAGCGGCTCGCGAAGCGCCGCAACGACCCCGACTTCGGCACGCGCGGCTCCATCCAGGGTGTCGCGGCGCCGGAAGCCGCCGGTAACGCGACGGCGGGCACCGCGATGGGCGCGCTCCTCGCGCTCGGGCTCCCGACGTCGGCCACGGCGGCCATGATGCTCGCCGCATTCCAGCAGTACGGGATGCAGCCGGGACCGCTGCTCTTCGAGCGCAGCGGCGACCTCGTCTGGCCCCTGCTCGCGAGCCTCTTCGTGGGCCTCCTCATCCTGCTCATCATCAACCTGCCGTTCGCGGCGGTGTGGGCGAAGCTGCTGCTCATCCCGCGCCACTACCTGTACGCGGGGATCACGGGCTTCGCGATGCTGGGCGTGTACGCCATCGCCTCCTCGGCGGTCGACCTGTGGCTCGCGATCGCCATCGGCGTCTTCGGGTTCGTGATGCGCCGGTACGCGATCCCGCTCGCGCCCGTGCTCATCGCGGCCATCCTGGGACCCCTCGCGGAGACCGAGCTGCGGCGAGCGCTGGCGGTCAGCGAGGGCGACCTCGGCATCCTGGTCGACTCGCCCATCACGATCGCCATCTACGTGCTCATGGTCGGGGCGATCGTCATCAGCGCCGTCCAGCACCTGCGCACCCGCACCCGCGAGAAGCTGATCCTGAAGGCGAAGACGGAAGCCGTCGCCGTGCAGGCCGCAGAGCGCGAGGACGCGAAGTAGGCGAGCTGCGTCGGAGGACACGCCGCGACGGGCGAGTGGGGCGCTCTCGCGCATCCACTCGCCCGTCGCGCTGCCCCCGGCC
>NZ_PSYC01000073.1:0-1260 GCF_002931515.1 Pseudoclavibacter sp. RFBG4
TCAAAACCCATGGGCGGTTTCTGTCGGTCGTTGCAACACCCCGATGAGTAAGGGGTGGGCGGATGCCATCGAGCGGTGCTGCGCGGGAGCGCGAGCGAAAGTTCTGGGAGCTGATGCGGGAGGGGCGATCTTCGTCAGCGGCGTGTGAAACTCTCGGCGTGCACAGACGCCAGGGGTATCGGTGGATCAAAGCGGCCGGCGGTCGATTCCCGGTCGAGGACAAACCGCGATCGGGTCGGTATCTCGAGCTCGATGATCGCTTACGGATCGCGGATCTGCGCCCGCAGGGCGCCGGGGTGCGTGAGATCGCGCGAGAGCTGGGACGGCAGCCGTCGACCATCTCGCGCGAGCTGCGACGCAACGGCAAGCCAGGCAGACATGGATACCGGCCGCACGCGGCCCAGAAGCAGTGCGAGGCTCGCGCGCGCCGACCCAAGGCATGCCGGCTCGACGAGCCGGTCCTCGCGGCGCTCGTTGAGGAGCGTCTGGTGAAGAATTGGAGTCCACAGCAGATCAGTGATGACCTGGCCCGTCTGTTCCCATCCAGTCCGGAGATGCGCGTGGCACCAGAGACGATCTACCAAGCCCTGTTCGTCCAGGGGCGCGGACACCTCCGCGCTGACCTGCACACACACCTCCGCTCCGGGCGCGCTGCCCGCAAACCTCGCGGCCTGCGCTTCACCGACAAGGGCAAGATCCGCGACAAGATCCTCATCAGCGAACGGCCCGCCGAAGCACGAGATCGAGCCGTCCCCGGGCACTGGGAAGGCGATCTGATCGTTGGGTCGGCATCCGGATCTGCAATCGGCACGCTCGTCGAGCGCGCGAGCCGCTACGTGATGCTCGTTCATCTCCCGAACGGACATAGCGCTCCCGCGGTCCGAGACGGACTGATCGCGACGATCAGCACGCTGCCGGCCCATCTTCGTCGGTCGCTGACCTGGGACCAGGGAACCGAGATGGCGAAACACCTCGACGTGACCCTCGCAACGGATATGGCGATCTACTTCTGCGACCCCCACTCTCCCTGGCAGCGAGGCTCGAACGAGAACGCAAATGGACTGCTGAGACAGTACTTCCCGAAAGGCACGAACCTCAACGCTCACGGCCCTGCACGGCTGCTCGAAGTCGCGACGGAACTCAACCAGCGACCACGAAAAACCCTCGGCGGTAGAACCCCTGCAGCTGCCCTCGAAGAGCTACTCTCGAATCCACCAAGACCAGGTGTTGCGACGACCGGCTGACACCACCCATGGGTTT
>NZ_PSYC01000074.1:0-1213 GCF_002931515.1 Pseudoclavibacter sp. RFBG4
GACCGGGACCTTCTGGCCGAGGAGCGCATCGAGCGCCTCGAGGTTCTGCTCGACGATCGCCGTCGCGTCCCTGGGCGAGACGCCGCGTCGGCAGGTCGCGGAGACCTTGAGCATGGGGGCTCGCTTCACCGAGTACGCGGAGACGCTGGTCGAGAGGAACTCGTCCCGTTCGCCGAGTGCGTCAGCGAGGGCGTCGCGTGCGACGGAGACGTCGACGATGGTGCGTCCCGTGTCCGAGCTGCGGTCGTGGATGAGCGTTCCGGTCCGCCCCTGCCCTTGTCGGAGGCTGAAGGCGAGGAGCAGGATGATGCCCACCACGAGGATGGCGACGACGGCGATCATCAGCCAGCTGAAGTCGGTGCCGGGGAAGGGTGTCTGCTGGAGCCAGCTGCTGACCTGTGTGTTGACGGTTTCGGAGATGGGCGTCCAGGTGTCCTTCGCTCCCGGCAGCCAGGCGCCGATGGCGGCGGCGGCTCCGACGGCCAGGAGGAGGACCCCGAGGGTGGCGATGAGGAGGCGGTTCAGGCCTCGGTTCGTGCTGTTCATGCGCCGACCTTCCCGTTCTCTGCGACGCGCACCTTGGCGGTGACGCGTGGCGTGAGCTCGTACTGCTCGAGCTGCCGGGTGACGGCCGCTTCGATGGAAGCCGCGTCAACCGGCACCCCGGATGCGGGAGTGAGGCGCACGTCGGCGCGGCGGTGGGACACCGAGACGGTGACGTTGTCCGGGCTGACGTGGCCAGCTCGAGCCGCGTGGCGGGCGAGCGCGGAGGCGATGACCGCGTTGTCGGCGACGGTTGCGGTCCGCGACGAGCGCAGGACGTGGCGGGAACGGCGACCGGGGGCGAGCCCCGCGATGAGCAGGATCAGCCCGATGATGGCCACGACGACGCCGGCTGGGCCGACGTACTGGGCGGGCTGTTCGAGCACCCCGAGCGTGGAGGTGAACATATCGACCGGTGCGACGAGGAGCGCCGGGAGGGCGAGGAGCGCGAGCACCACCTCCGTGCCGACCCAGGCCGCGACGACGATGAGCAGCACGGCGAGGACGATCGCGAGCGCCGACCGAGGGGAGTGCGTCTCGCGTCGGGAGATGCGGGAGTAGAGCGACGTGTGGCTGCTCATCTGACTCGCTCCTCTGGTTTGATGTCGAGCCCGGTGACCCGCACGGTGACCTGGTCCACGTGGGAGCCCGTGAGGCTTTGCACGCGGTC
>NZ_PSYC01000010.1:0-1210 GCF_002931515.1 Pseudoclavibacter sp. RFBG4
GGCGAGATCCAGCGGGGCCTCGAGGTCGTGGAGCTCGCGACCGGGTTCCCCCACATCATGAAGGGCGACTTCACCGAGAACGCCTCCACCGGCGTCGACGTGTTCTCCATCAAGCAGGCCCTCGGCGTGGTCGGGATCATCAGCCCGTTCAACTTCCCCGCGATGGTCCCGATGTGGTTCTTCCCCATCGCGATCGCGGTCGGCAACACCGTCGTGCTCAAGCCGAGCGAGAAGGACCCCTCCGCCGCGATCTGGCTCGCGGAGCTCTGGAAGGAAGCGGGCCTGCCCGACGGCGTCTTCAACGTCCTGCACGGCGACAAGCAGGCCGTCGACGGCCTCCTCAACCACGACGACGTCGCCGCGATCTCGTTTGTGGGCTCGACCCCCATCGCGCAGTACATCTACGAGACCGCCTCCAAGAACGGCAAAAGGGTGCAGGCCCTCGGCGGCGCGAAGAACCACATGCTCGTGCTCCCCGACGCCGACCTCGACCTCGTCGCCGACCAGGCCATCAACGCCGGCTACGGCTCCGCGGGCGAGCGCTGCATGGCCATCAGCATCGTCCTCGCGATCGAGCCCGTCGCGGACGAGCTCATCGAGAAGGTGAAGGAGCGCATCGCGAAGCTCCGCATCGGTGACGGCACCCCCACCGACACCCACGCCGAGCCCGACATGGGCCCCATCGTGTCGGAAGTGCACCGCGACAAGATCGCCTCCTATATCCAGATCGCCCACGACGACGGCGCCGACGTGCTCGTCGACGGACGCGAGATCGCGGCAGAAGGCGCCGAGGGCGGGTTCTGGCTCGGCCCGACCCTCATCGACAACCTGCCCACCACCAGCCGCGCCTACACGGAAGAGATCTTCGGCCCCGTCCTGGGCATCGTGCGCGTGAAGAGCTTCGAGGAAGGCGTGGAGCTCATCAACACCGGCCAGTTCGGCAACGGCACCGCGATCTTCACCAACGACGGCGGCGCCGCCCGCCGCTTCCAGAACGAGATCCAGGTCGGCATGATCGGCATCAACGTGCCCATCCCCGTGCCCGTCGCCTACTACTCCTTCGGCGGCTGGAAAGACTCCGCGTTCGGCGACTCCAAGGCCTACGGCCTCCAGGGCTTCCACTTCTACACCCGCGAGAAAGCCGTCACCAGCCGCTGGCTCGATCCCGCCAAGCACGGCGGCATCAACCTCGGCTTCCCCGAAAACGACT
>NZ_PSYC01000075.1:0-1165 GCF_002931515.1 Pseudoclavibacter sp. RFBG4
CCCCCGCTCCCCGCTCCCCGCTCCCCGCTCCGCGCTCCGCGCTCCGCGCCCGCATCGCGCAGGGCTGACTTGTGGTCGTCATTCTCGCCCCAGAACGACCACAAGTCGGCTTTGGGCGAGGGCCTCAGCGTGAACGCATCGCCGAGCGGAGTCGGGCGAAGAGGCGCTTCGGGTCCTGGATGTCGTGTCGGGTGATCTGGATGACGATCCAGCCGAGACTCTCGAGCTCACGTCGTCGCTCGATGTCCTCCACGGCCTTCGCCACGGTGAAATGGTGTTCGCCGTCGTACTCGAGCGCGATCTTCAGCGAAGGGTAGGCGAGGTCGATCCGCGCCACGAACCGCCGCCCGTCGAAGACGCGGTGCTGCAGGACGGGTTCCGGGAAGCGGGCAGAGACGAGGGCGTGGCGAAGCCGGGATTCTCCGGGCGATTCGACCTGCGGTCTGGCGAGTTCGACGGCAGCACGGAGCTGGGCGACGCCAGCACGTTTGCCCCAGGCGTCTGCGACTGCACGGAGCTCGTCCAGCGTGGCCAGCGAGCCGCCGTGGCGCCGTCCGGGGTAGTTGTCTGCGCGTGTCAGGAGCGCATCCGCCTGCACGAGGGTTTCGCGCGGGGTGAGCTGAGCGGCGAGCTGCGCCCAGGCGACGCAGGGCGACAGCAATCGGACACCCTCGAACTCGCGGTCGCTGAACAGGTGCGGAGCCAGCCTGATGCCCGTGATCGCGACTCCCGTTGGGACGTGCCGTGGACTCCGCACGGCGACGAACGTGTGTCTGCGCGATTCGATGGCCAGCGGGAGCGGGATTCCCCAGACCCGGCAGGCGGAGACGCTGGCCAGCGCGACGTCCCGCGGTGAGGCTCTCGCGTAGGCGAGGTCGGCGTCTCGCGGTGACGTGATCTCGCGGGTGGTTCGGATTCCGCGGTGTGGGCCGGTCGTCGTCGATGCTCTGATCTGACCTCGCGTGATCCCGTTCTCGAGAGCATCGGAGTAGCGGAACGTCGTGTTGGCGAACTCGGGCGGGAGCGGCGTCTTGGGTCGCATGTAGGAACGGTAGACGGATGCGCGCGGCTGCGCCCCGTCCATCTCCCGCCTGTGGAGACGACGCTCTCGACACCCGATGTGCCTGCAAACCGCGACGCCCCGCGCGATCCCCGCGCCATCCCC
>NZ_PSYC01000035.1:0-121407 GCF_002931515.1 Pseudoclavibacter sp. RFBG4
TACGTCTCACTCCGGGTTGGTGGAGCAGATTCCAGCCCTCTCGTCGTAGGTGCGGAAGATGCACTCCGTGGAGCACCTGTCGTCGCGGTCAGGACAGTCGGCAAGGCCGTGATTTGCGGCCGTGAGTCGTTCTCGGAGCTCGTCCAGCCGGGCCCGTTTCTCATCGATCTGTCGCACGCGTTCAGCGAGGAGTGGTCGAAGCTGCTCGCGCACGTCGGTGCAGGAGTCGACCTCCAGGGAAGCGAGGTGTCTGCTGATGTCAGCGAGGGGGAGTCCGAGCTCTTTGCTCGCTTCGATGAGATCGAGTCGGTGCAGGGTGGCGGCGTCGTAGTCCCGGTAGCCGTTGCTGGAGCGGTGGGGTGTGACGAGGCCGATGCTCTCGTAGTAGCGCAGCGCGGTCGCGCTGATCCCGCTCCGCCTGCTGACCTCAGAGATACGCATGCCGGGAGCTTACGAGCGCGGAACAGGCTTGACCTTCGAGCGGGTCGAACGTTTAGCGTCAAGCCGTGCCCATCAACTTCACCTCGAACCCCGTCTCGTGACGCGCCTCGTCGCAGTCCTGGAGCGCCACCAGATCGCTTTGTATCTCGCGGCAATCGCCGCTGGCGGCGCGCTCGGCCTCCTCGTGCCCGGGGTGCACCATCTCGAACTCGCGATCGAACCGGTGCTCGCGCTGCTGCTGTTCGCGACGTTCCTGGGCGTCCCGTTCGCTGCCATCGGGAGGTCACTTCGCGATGCCCGCTTCCTCGGGGCCGTGGGGGTCGTGAACTTCGTGATCGTGCCACTCGTCGCCTACGCACTGTCGAGGTTCGTGGCGGACGAGCCCGCGTTGCTGTTCGGAGTGCTGCTGGTGCTACTCACGCCGTGCATCGACTACGTGATCGTGTTCGCCGGCCTCGCGGGCGGCGCGTCCGACCGACTGCTGGCAGTTGCCCCGCTCCTGATGCTCGCGCAGATGCTGCTCCTGCCGCTCTACCTGCTGATCTTCCTCGGCCCGGATGAGGTGGCCGTGGTGGATGTCGCCCCGTTCGCGCGCGCCTTCCTGCTGCTGATCGTGGTGCCACTCGGTGCCGCCGCGTTTGTCCAGTTCCTCGCGAAACGACACCGCAGCGGCCAGGTGATCGAGCGCACCACGATGAACCTGATGGTGCCGCTCATGATGGCGACGCTGTTCACCGTTGTGGCATCCCAAGCTGGAGCGGTCGGTGCTGCCGGGCCGCGGCTGCTCGTGCTCGTGCCGATCTACGTCGCGTTCCTCGCGATCATGGTGCTCGTCGGGCTCCTGGCAGGACGAGTCTTCCGACTCGACGTTCCCGCGACCCGAGCGCTGGCGTTCAGTGGTGCCACTCGCAACTCCCTCGTCGTGCTGCCGCTCGCACTCGCCCTGCCACCAGCACTAGCGCTGACACCGGTGGTCATCGTGATGCAGACGCTCGTCGAGCTCGTGGGCATGGTCGCGCTCGTGCGCTTCCTCCCAAGGATCACGCGAGAACGAGAAGCGAGCGCCTCGAAACCCTAGGGTTTCGCGACAACCCACATGAGACACCAGACCGGGGGAGTGAGTGGCGGAATCTCGCGGGAGTCAGATTCTCAAAACTATGCTCCATAACCGACCCGCCGCAGACATGTCGCAGGGGTCGGTTTTGCGACACGTATGGTGCGTGAATGACCAAGCTCATCGGCTACGCCCGTGTCTCGACCCGCCACCAGGACACCGATCGGCAAGAAGTCGATCTGCGCGCCGCCGGCGTCCGCGCCGATGACCTCTATGTCGATCGAGGAGCGTCGGGCGCGAACGCATCTCGGCCCGCACTCGACGAAGCGTTGCGGGCTCTCGAACGTGGCGACACCTTCGTGGTGACGACGCTTGACCGTCTCGGCCGCTCGACCGGCAACATGCTCACGCTCGCCGAAGAGCTCCGCGACGAAGGAGTCGCGTTGCGGGTCTTTAACTTGGGCGGGGGAGACGTGGACACGTCGACGCCCATGGGATCCATGGTGTTCACCGTCATGGCCGCCCTCGCGCAGATGGAGCTCGAGATCAAACGCGAACGAGTCCTCGACTCCGTCAGCAAACGCCGAGCCGCCGGCTCCGACCTGGGCGGCCGCCCACGAAAGATCAGCGAGAGCCAGCTCAAGAACGCAGCTCACCTGGTCGCAGCCGACGTGCCGGTCGCAGAGGTCGCACGGAACCTCGGCATCTCGCGGGCAACGCTGTACCGCCGTCTCCAGACCGCTCAGGTTTCCGAGGTGAGCGATCTTCCGGAGATCACGGCAGGCATACATCCACCATCATTGCCTGGACTCACCGTGCCGATCGAGCGCATCTAGGAAGAAGTCGTCGCTCGCAGCGAGCCAATCGTAATCACCCGGGTGCGACCCGGTCGTAGGATTTTCCGCGCCTCTCCGCTTCGATAAGCGTAAGCAGTGAGCTCTCGGCTCACCTGTGTTGAGAGCGAGCACCGCATGACACCCGATTTGAAGCCGCATTGGTCGACACCCGCACCCAAGCAGGACAGCGATTCGACTCCGTTCGCTGCACGTGCGGCGCGCGTCTGGGTAAAGACGAGTCGTGTGTTCCGGTCTCGGAGAGCCCAGTGGATAGCAGCTGCGTCTGCGGCGGCAGTGCTTGCCGTCGTGGCTGTGCTCGTGTTGTCGAACCTGACCCGCGTGCCATCCCTCGTGGGCACGACCTTCGCTGAAGCAACCACACAGCTCGACACGTCTCGCCTCGAGGTTGGCGACATCGACTGGGTGAAGACCCTCGACAAAGACCACCAGGTCGTCAAGACGCAGCTGTCGAACCCCGCTGCGATGCTCTGGGCCGGCACCTCGGTCGACCTCGAGATGGAAGCAGCCCCCGTCTCGATCCCCGATTTTGCCGCTAGCAACGTCGCGAACGCGTTGATCCTGGCCGATGAAGTTGGAGTGTCAATCTCGATCCCCTTCACGCCGACCGAGTCACAGTCGTGGAAGGTGCTCAGTCAAGACCCATCCGCTGGCACGAACGGGCGCGCTGGGGATGCAGTCAAACTCACCTTGGAAGTCCCCAACGTTGCGGTACCGGATCTTGCCGGCCTCACTGTCAGCGAGGCGACCTCCGCACTGACCGACGCCGGCCTGCGCGGAGAAGCATCGCCGACTGGGTACGAAACTGACTGGACAGTGTCCGCCCAGGCGACCGCGGCGGGCGCCAGCGTTCAGCATGGGACGTCCGTTGCATTCACGGTCCAAGCGCCGCTTGTGACGGTGCCAGATCTCTCCGGTAAGAACTCAACAACGGCAGACTCCGAACTCAAGGCGCTCGGCCTCACCCCGGCGTCTGCAACTCCGACTGCACGAGGCTCATGGACGATCACCGGCCAGGAGCCAGCGGCGGGAACGCAGGTCGCGGAAGGGTCGACGGTGACCTACACGCTCACTGGGCCAACCATCACGTTCGAAGTCACTGGGAACGGATCGACGGCGATGGTCACGTGGGCACCCCCAGGGTCGTTCTCCATCTCGCAAGACACCGGCGCTTCAGTCCCGTGGTCGATGACGTTCCCTGACAACGGGTACGACCGCTACGAACGCGGCAATTTCAACGCACAAATGCTCGACGGAGACAGCATCACCTGCACGATGTACCGCAACGGAGAGGTCGTTCTCACGAACACGTCGACCGGACCGTACGCGGTGGTCTCCTGCGGATGATGCCCGGGAATCGCTGCCGCCCCGCTCCCTCTGATCAACCCTGCCAGTAACAACACCCTTTGCATCACTCGCGCTGCTCATCAGCGGGCAGTGACCGCTTGCCAGCAGGCGTTCCGGGACGCCGGCCCCGACAGCCCACTACCGCTTCGCCACCCTGACCAAGTTCAACTCTTCACACCTCATTCCAGAAAGCGACCCCATGAAATACGGAATCGTCACAGCAACCGCGTCTGCGTCACTCATCACCATGCTGGCCCTGACTGGATGCACCAGCGGCACAGCAACAGACGCAACGCCGGCAGCCAGCACAGAATCTTCAGCTCCAGCTGAGACGGCTGCGCCGGTCACACCGGAAGCACCTGCCGAGACAGTCTCCGAAATCGAGGCCTCTGTCCAAGCGTTCGTTGGGGCGCTCGACGAGCTGGGCATCGAACACACCGATCCCGTCCGCGCAGAAACCGGATTGTCCGGCGCCAAGGCACGGTTCGACATCACGATCAACGGCTTCGATGCCGGCATCAATGTCTTCCCCGACACCGCGACGCTCACGACCTGGGGTGAGGCAAGCGACTCTCTCGGAGGCATCTACGTCTCCTACGGCAACGCAGCCCTCACATTGAACTCCAGCGAAGGCATCACCAACTCCGCAGAGATCGCTCCCCAGATCGCGACTGCCCTCGGAGGCGAGGCACACGGCGTCTAGCCTCCGTCCCAGACCCGTATGAGAGCAGCTCCTCCGCTCGGCAGGTGACCAGATCTCCTGCCGAGCGGACTCGACGATGCCGATTGACCAGAGGGCCCGCGGATAGGCTTTCGAGTATGGACGAGCTGGCACTTCCGAACGACTACGCGAGCGTGCTCGTTCGCCTCAAGCAACGTGTCCATGAGTCCCGCTACCGAGCGCAACGCCGAGTCAATGTGGAGCTCACCCTCCTGTACTGGCAGATTGGTCAGGTCCTCGCCGAGCGCACGGACGACGCTCAGTGGGGCACCAAGATCATCCAGCGGCTCTCCGCTGACCTGCGCGCGGAGTTCCCCGACTCCCGGGGCTTCTCGCCCCGCAACCTGGTCTACATGCGCTCCTTCGCCCGCGCATGGACGGACGTCACCGAGATTGCGCAACAGGCCGTTGCGCAATTGCCGTGGGGACACATCACCGTGCTCCTCGATAAGCTCGATGACCCGGAACTGCGGGACTGGTACGCAGGTCAAGCGGCGACCAACGGGTGGACTCGAAGCACTCTCGAGCATCACCTCAAGACCACCGCTCACCTGCGGTTCGGCGCCGCTCCAACGAACTTCGATCGCCTCTTGGATCCTGCTTCCTCCGACCTCGCGCAGCAGATCATGAAGGACCCCTACGTCTTCGATTTCCTTCGCATCGAGCCGGGTCACGCTGAGCGCGAGCTCGAGCAGGCCCTCGTCGAGCGCATCATCGAGACGCTGGGGGAGTTGGGCAGTGGGTTCAGCTTCGTTGGCCGGCAAATGCCCTTCGACGTCGATGGCGACGAGTTCTTCGTCGATCTGTTGTTCTTCCATGTGGAGCAGCTGCGGTACGTCGTGGTCGAGCTGAAAGTCGGCAAGTTCAAACCCGAGTACGCCGGCCAACTCGGGTTCTACGTCGAGCTCGTCGAGAACCAGCTTCGACGGCCCGCACACGCGCCCACCGTCGGACTACTCCTCTGCACCGACAAGAACGACCGGGTCGTGCGATATGCACTCGCCGGTAGCAGCCACCCGATCGCGATCGCGAGCTACGATCTGCTCCCTCCCGCCGAGCAGGCTGCGCTTCCGTCGGAAGTGGATCTTCGGCGCGCACTGGACACTCCGTAAACAGTTCGCGCAACGCACCGTTGCGCGAACGAAGCCGCCGTCCTTTAAGCAAGCTCCGAGCACTCGATGATGATGACTCGCCCGGACTTCTAAGCGGCTCGTAAGACCGGTACATCAATGGAGCCGGCTCGCACGAGGGCAAGCGCCAGACGATGATCGCCACGTCCGGCGTTACGCGGATAACGAGGGTACTCCGGACGATCGCTCACACTTAGGAGCTGCGCCGCGGTGGGGGGACGGCGTCGACGACGACGCTTCCCTCGCCTCGACATCCATTGCACCTCCGCCTGCCACCACGCCCAGCAGTGCCGCTCCTCGGTGTAGCGCGCTCGACGAGCTTCGAGGTGCCCTGCGACACCAAACATGCGTGCAGCCGCCTCAACAGTTGATTGTTCTCCTCGGGTCCAGCCCTGATCAAGGCGTTGGAGGAGTCCGTGAGCGTGGAGCGTGCGAAGAGCTGTGCGAGTGCGAGCGGCGTCGAGACCAGTGCTGCGGGTGAGGTCGTCGACCGTAACCACAGAACCTTCGTCAACGTATTTGTAAACCAGACCGGTAGTGCGGCCGAAGCTGTGCGGCGCCGTGAACGCATCATGAGCTAGCGCCTGCAGGTTCTTCGCGAGGCGGGCGATGTGCTGCGTTCGAGCCTGGAGGGGGAGGGCAGCGCCGGGGCGTGCAAGCACTTGTGTCCGGTTGTTGGCTTGAGTCTCTGTGGAGAACTTCCGAGAGAGGCGGTAGCGCTGCGCGTGGGCGCCCTCCGGGGTTCCCTCTCGGACGATCCACGCTGACTCCGGCGAGGCTTCGTCGGTGGGGGTGGCGAGACGGCGCAGTGCCTCGTGGACGGTGGTGCGGCCGTACCCGGTGTCGGCGGAGATGCGGCGCACGTCGGCCTCGATCGTGAGCTGCGCAGCCTGAGCCATGTAGAGGCAGAGGGCGTCAAGGACGGCGCGGGTGCTGTGCGTGCCCGTGCGCGACCGCTGAGAGGACGATGCCCGGTCGCCACCCCAGAGCCCTGGCATCGCATTCGCGCGCACTTGTGCCGCGTCGACGGCCTCCACGGTGGCGGCGCAGCGGGTGAGGAATCCTTCGTCGCTGCCGTCACCCGTAGAGGGGTTCGCGGCCACGTAGGTGATGGCGTGCCGCCATGCGGAGACCAACGCGCGTTCCCGCCCCTGTGGCGTGCGAGGGATGCGGTGGCCGTGCTTATGGCGCTGCGAGCGCACGTGCTCGAACCCGGGCGCATCGTCGACGAGTTCGCGCACTTCCGCGAGCGTCCACCGGGCGTTTGCGCAACCTGCCAGGACGGTCGCGAGCGCGTAGGACGCATCGTCGGCTGGGGGAGTGTCGAGCACCAGGCGCACGCGCGCGCTGAGCGGTCGGCGCGTGCCGGTGATGTGGGGGTAGCCGTCCGCATCGACGACCATGCCCTTAGTGAGCGACGTGACCGGAGCAAGCTCTTCAGCTCCCGCGTCGATGAGGAACGCGCGGAGCTCGCGCACTTGGTCCGGCGTCACCGATGGATCAAGCAGCGCATCGATTGGGCCCGCCGGCCGCGAGGAGTCACCGTTGCGGTGAGGCGATCCAGGGGGACGTACGCAGCCCGTACGCGGGTTCATGAGGGGAGTGGGGTCCAGCGAGGGGAATAGCTGCGCGGCGAGCTGCGCGAGCTCGCGCACGGTCTCGGCCGACGCCTCATCCTCAAGAGCCAGCCAGACGTGACGGCCTTCACTGGGACCGGACTTCGTGAGCACGTGGTCGATGCCGAGCTCGTTCAACCACAGCGTGAGCTTGCCTGCGTCGTAGACCGTATTGCCGCGGCTCGCATCCAAGTCGAAGCAGAGGAACCGATAGGCGCCGGCATCAGTCGCGAGGTACATCGCCCAGGGGCTCTGCGGCTGCTCCGCGAACACCGAAACGTCGCGGCTGTACGCGTTCAGCAACTCGCCGTCAGCGAGGCGATCCGCGACGCGAATACGGGGCCGTGGGCTCAGTGCGCGGGCCAGTTCCCACCCACTCGGAGTGGCTGGAACACCCTCGTGCGCACGACTCAGCGTCAATACAGGGACAAACGAGACAGATTTAGGTACTATGAGGGCACCTCCTCTTCGGAGCGGGTACTACGAAGCCCCGGTTGGTAGCCGGTGCTGAGTAGGGATTAGCTCGAACCTCTGGGCCTGGCAGCTGTGAGGGTTTGAGCTACGAAACTTTTGGGAGCCCGTCGCGGAAGCGGCGGGCTTCTTCGTCTATGCGGCTTCGGTGTGGGCCTCCTCGGCATCTGGGAACAAGGGGAGCGTGCCCTGTTCCTCGAGAACTTGTGCCGCTAGCCGCTCGAGATAGAGCGAGAGCGAGAGATTGCCAGATTCGTGCGCCGCAGACTTGAATGCGGCGAGCGTCGCCTCGCTGAGGAAGACCCGCTTCTCGAAGCTCTTCTCACCGGCGGGGCGTCGGTTGCGCCTGATGCCTGCGTTGGGACTGGACATAACTAGAGCATGTCCCCTAAATGGCATGTTAAGTCGGAAGGTCGCGGGTGTGTCGCAGATCGCACCCCTCGAGCCACGAGGAAGGCTCTTGACCTGCGAACAGCTTGGCTCAGAGCAGAGTCGGCGCCGGCTCCATGAGAGCGGTGCCTAGTCAGGAGAGTCGATGCCCAAGGGGCACAGGTCTCACGACCCTGCAAGCACTCCGGTGAGATCAGGCGTCGCACGATCTGACCGCGACTGGAACGCCCAATGCCCTGGGCCCTGGTCACAGACGGCACTGTCGGAGCTCCGCCCTGCCGTCGTCCTCATCACCACCGGTTTACGCCATCGACGTCGGCCACCTCTTTCGGGAGAGTGCGCCGAGCAACTTGAGATGAACTGATCAGATCGTGGGATGACACGAGTATGGATCTGTGGGGACCCCATTCCGGTGAGACCACCAGCCGCGCTGCCAGCGATCATCGACGCACTGCTGAGGCGAACCCTCCTGTCAATGCTCGCGCCATTGCGTCACGGACCAGGCAACTGCTGTGAAGCTCGTCCGCTGATTCCCTACCGGTGCCGCTGCGGGCGCAGTTCGCAAGGCAAAAGACCGGCCACGGCACCATGACCCGAGTCCAAAGCTGGGCACCTTGTCGGCCGCGGACGCTACTGTCAACACCACGTCGCCAAACGGCCGCTACCAGGAGTGAAATGAAACTCAACAGGATCGATGTCAGGTTCTTCCGATCGTTCAACTTCGATTTCGAGCGCAAAGCACGCGAAGGGCAGGCGCCAGCCTCTTGGGAAGAGTCCGAACCATGGTACCCCTTCGTCCGCGTCCCGCTAGAGAATGACATCACGGCAATTGTTGGGGCGAACGAAGCTGGTAAGAGCCAGCTGCTGAAGGCGATCCAAGCTGCGCTTACCGGCGACCCAATCCGTCGGGAGGACTTCTGCCGCTACAGCGAGGAGTACTCGGTGCAAGCCAATCAGATCCGACTGCCCGAATTTGGGGCAATTTTTGACCTTGAACCTGGCGAGGCAATTGCTGGAGTACCCGTCCTCGGTGAGGCTCGGCAGTTCGGACTGTACCGGCCCGGCTCCGACGCCCCATTCATCGTAGTCGACGGCGATTCCATAAAACTCCCGGCGGCACAGCTGACGAAGCTCGTCGCAGCGCTACCGAAGACTTTCGAACTCGAAACTGGAATTGCCATTCCGGACAGTGTCTCCATCGCGGAGCTCACCGGACAGAGGCGGACTCGACTGCACGACCGCCGACAGCGAACGAGCATCTTCGATCAGATATTTGGACTCGCGAACCCGACCGATGCCTCAGTGGGCGAGGTGGTCACGCCGGCGCTGGCACCTCCCGCCGACGCAGACTCTGAGGAAGCAGAACAGCGTCGAAAGAAGGAATTCAATCTCGCACGCATGCTACTAGTTGACGCGGCGCGCATCGCTCCTGAGGCCTTTATCGAACTTCGCGATGCGCTTGCCTCTGGCCGCGAGGGACAAGTGGAAGCAATCGTCGGCGCCATGAACACGGCCATCCGCGACAATTTGAACGTGCAGAGGTGGTGGACTCAGGATCGCGAATTCGATCTCATCCTCGAAGCAAGAGAACTAGAGCTCGCGTTCACAATCCGCGACCGCACGGGATCCACATACTCGTTTCAAGAACGTAGTCAAGGGCTCCGGTACTTTCTGAGCTACTTTGTGCAGTTGGCTGCTCATCGTCTGACGCAGCCGGAGCCGGACATTCTGTTGCTTGACGAACCCGATGCTTTTTTATCGAGTGTGGGCCAGCAGGACCTGCTGCGCGTTCTCCACGATTACGCCATTCCAGAGGACGGGTCCCAAGGAAGTCAAGTCGTTTATGTGACGCACTCGCCCTTCCTCATCGACAAAAATTCCCCTGAGCGGATTCGAGTACTCGACAAAGGTTCGGAGGATGAAGGAACGCGCGTCGTCCGCGACGCAGCCAACAACCGCTACGAGCCACTGCGATCGTCGCTGGGACCCTACGTAGCGGAGACAGCTTTTATCGGCGGACAAAACTTGTTCGTCGAGGGATTAGCGGATCAGCTGCTGATCGCAGGAATGTCCGCCCATCTCGTTCAGCGCCAACGAAGCCACTCCCAGAGCCTCGACCTCAACGAGGTTACGATCGTCGCTGCGGGCGGAGCAGACGGTATCCCGTATATGGTCTACCTAGCTCGCGGTCGCGACACTCTAAAGCCGCCGTGTGTCGCATTACTCGACGGGGATTCGTCCGGACGGGAGGCACAACGAGTCCTGCAGCGCGGCGAAGCACGACGAAAGCGCGTTCTGAAGGACGATTACATTGTCCGCCTCGACTTGTGGGCATCAGGATCCGGCCTCAACTTCGACGGCGTGGTGGTCACAGAGATTGAAGACCTAATTCCGATCTCACTCGTGCATCGAGCCGCACTCGCCCACCTCACTCGTTTCGTCCCTATTGATGACATCGACCCAGATAATTTCCCCCTGGCCGATCTCGAATCTGCAGTTCATGCCGAGCGCTCGGTGTGGAGTGCGCTCGACAGCCTCTATCGCGATAGATTCGAAGGTGAGCACATCGAGAAAGTTGGTCTCGCACGAGAAATCGTCCTGCTCCTTGGACACTCCCCGGATGTCGACGGAGCAGATGAGATGCGCGAGCGCTTTGGGACTTTGCTGGTGCATCTTGCTGACGTACTAGACACGGCAGCGGTCGAGGAAGACCAAAACCGTAGCGACGACAAGATCAAGCGCACGGTGAAGAACTTCATGAAGACTCATACTCGCGGCATCACAAAGCGAGCAGCAAAGCGCCTCCTACGGGAGCTCGCGGACGCGTTTGCAATCAGCACATGGCTCGACGAAGCGACGCAAAGAATCGCAAGGATTCGCGCCTCCCACGAACTCGAGGATCCGGCGTCCACTCATGTACGCGACTTCGAGGGCTTCCGCGAGGACATCCGGGCGCTGGCCGAGAAAGAGCGCCAGGAGTACCAGGACGATGCTGCGAGGGATCCTGCCGCCCACCTGCTTAAAAATACGGACTCGGCGGCCATTATCGGGGACGATTGACCGCCGGAGCGGCCTTACAAGCAGGCAACCCTCGCCCTCGCGAGTTTGCTGCGAATACAGCGCACGTCTGCCGTCTAAGTCCGGCTGCCTGCTGATCGGGTCAGACTATGGCCAACTTGGTCGGGGTTTCCCGCCAGCAGGGTACAAATCCTGCGGTCCGACCACGTCGCCAGTACCGTCTCCGCCTCGCCCGTCAGTGGTCGTCGATAACTGTGCTTTTAGGCCAGTGCGCGAATCCTGCGCACTAGGTCACCAGCGTCGAGTGCAAAGTCTTTATCCTTCATACACAAGTTAACAAGTACGGCGCTAAGAACAGCGTAGCTACCGAATTCTTGCGAAAGTTCCACGAACCAGTCGTGGTGGTCCGACCCGTCGAGTTGGGATATTTTCATCCTGAAAGTTTGAGGATGGGAGACACCGGCCTCGCGCAGCGAATCGTCCCTTAGAACAGGCAACATCCTGGTCAAGACACTGCGAATATTCTGCTCAGGCGCCAAATCGCCAGGCAAGTAGAGTCGATCTGAGGACTGGCCGCGTTTTCTTTGGTCCCCATCAAAGACGGGGATGATTCGAATCTTAGGCGCACCGCCGACTGTAACCAGCTCGTTCTCCATCCGCGCTAATTGGGACTCGCCGTCCGTCGCATGACAGAGCTGGACTGAATCTTGGATCGCGGGATCAACCGCGTGGATGATGGCGTCGAGAAGCGCGCCCGCAGCCGCGTCCTCGGCTACCGCCACAAGGGACGGGCGCGCAGGAACTCCAAGCGCCCTAGCAGCCGCGCGCGAACTCATGGGACCTCTGGCAGCGCGAACCGGAAGAGCTTCCGCCACTGTTACGCAGTCACCCAAAAGCCCCAAATAAAAGTCTGGGGCGTGCGTGGCAACAATAAATTGCGTGTCACCCTTCGTGCTTATATAAGCCAGAAGATCTTTCAGTTTCGATTGTGAGTAGGTGGCCAGATTAGCCTCTGGCTCATCAATCACAACGATCTCCCCTTTCGAGATCCGCGAAAGCCTCCACACCAGATGGATGGCCGAGAGCTCCCCCCTACCCATGCTTAGAGTGTCATAGGTGCTTCCGTGACTAGATACCTTGAACCAAGGCATAACTGAGTCATCCTCGCCGTCAAACTCCACTACCTCGATGTAATCATACTGCCGACGTAGCAGCCTAGATGTGTGGTCCACCCATGCCTGGTCAAGGCGAGCTGGGTCAAATCCTTCTAGCAGGTCTTTGAAGTTACTATCGAGACCCAACCGTGCCCTGACACGCTCGGACTCTAAAGACGGATCCATCCAAGTCACCTTGGGATGGTCTCCAGTGATAGTGATTCCTTGATCAAGCAACCCATCGTTTCGCGATGCGAGAGCTTTCCAAGCCGTCCCGTTGCTCTCTCCGCTAATTTCTACCGACCTTAAATAGTCCGGCCAATCGCCAACCGTGCTCTGGTCGAATGCTCGCAATGCCCTGAGCAAGGTAGACTTACCCGCACCATTGCCGCCGGTGACAACGCCCAGTCCTGTGGCGATGTGAAATTTCAGGGCCTGAGTATTTGATGCCACATCTAAAAGGTGTAGCTCCACTCGCGTAAGAGAGGAGGTATATTTACGTTTCGTCAATTTCTGTATGGCTGCGGCAACCTCTGCGTGTCTCACTCCCAGCCCACCTTCCCCCAGTCGAAAGCAGATGCAAACTTCAAGAGACTCTCCTCAAGATTGCTCGTCTTGACCACATGCTCCCAAGCCGCGGCAGCCAGCTGCAGCTTTGGGAGAGTGGGAGCCGTCTCAAGGCTTGTGACCATGAACATCCAGGTGACTAAGTCGCGAACAATGATTGACGAGACGTCAGCCACGCGGGCGGTACTCCTGTTTTGGAAAATTTCAATCAGCCTCTGATCGAGAGAACCCACTGCATCTTGTTTCAGCCAGCGGGCAGCCTCGATCTTCGTCACGGTCTGCACAAACACGGCGTTGAGATCGGGGCTTGCATTGGATAGATGAAGTTGGGCACCTGTAGTCAGCCAAGTGTGGAGAGTCGCTCGATTGGGTCGCAATACGGTACCCTCGACTCCGACGGCATAAAGTTCTGGCAAAACAATTTGCATTGCGTGCTGCATTGCTGCGACATCAGATTCCGCGAACGGAGAACCTTCTCTATAACGAGACGTAACCAAAGAGGCCGTTATCTTCGTATCGAGAGAGTGCACTTCAAGAGTAACTAGCGATCTCGCAAGCATATCGTCGTACGCCATGCGTGCATTCGAGAAGCCGATTCTCTCAGTGAGTAACTGACTTTCCGTAGCCCACGCTGTCAAATCCCGCACTTGATTTCTAGCGGTACCAACGAAGGCATTGCGCTTTTCTGCCTCTGTCAAGCTTGTGGGTTGATTTAACCTGAAGAATAGCTCATGTGGCTCGTCAGGTTGAAAGTCGACCAATTCGAAAACTCGGATAGTGGATTTACGAAAAGTGCGTGCGGTTGACTCTGGCAATTCGCCAAAGCGCAATCCATCCAGACGCCCCAATGCCTCGGAGATTGGCTCGATGTTCCCATCAATAGGAAACTTTCCTTGAACGAAATCGCGTATCGCTGTGAGCCGCTGTTGACCATCCAGGACGTCACTGCGTTCGTCCTCTCGAGCAACTAAATGTATAGGCGGAATATGCCAGCCCCTGAGTATAGAGTCAATGAGACGTTTCTTCTTCTGCGTAGTCCACACTTCACCCCTCTGAAAGTCAGGCTGAAGATCGTAGTCGCCGTCTTTTATTCTCCGGACAATCGTTTCAATATCCGGGTCTTGAGATAGAAACCTCATGGACAGACTCCCTAGGTACGTCATGGTTAGGTTCAACTACATGAGTCATGGTACGACATGTCTGGGCCTGACATCAGGATTTCTCCTGCACGACGGGCGTATGGCGGATTGTAGGTCACCCCCGGACTCGACCATGGTTAGGAATAGAGCACACCGAATCTGAGACGGCAGCGTCCCCGGAGAACTATACTCGTCACCACTAAATCACTAGATCAGATGCAACTAATCGAGGATCCGGCCAGATGCGCCCGCCTTGGCACCGCGAGAAGTTCGTGGCTGCCAGCCGGACGCCCGCGAATGCAGCACCTCTCTGCGAGGCGAACACTCGATACTGGATTCGCTTGCTCGGACCTGACACACCTCGCGAACCTCGTGGTGTTGAGAACCCACGAAATCAGCTAGTAGTCGGATGACGTCGCCGCAGCTTCCGCCCGCTGAGCTAAGCAGCACACTCGATTCAAGCGCCTCACCGCGCCTGCAACTCACAGAGATGACAGGCAGAAGACCAGAACGTGACTAGCTGAACTGCACATCACTCTGAGGATTAGGGTGACCAGCAACGATAAAAGATGGGGGATCCGTTAGACCAAACGCCTAGTGCAGCGCAAGGTCGAGTCTTCAAGCACACCAGCAGCCTCGGTCGCACAATGTCATAATAAAGGTTATCGGATTTTAATTTTGGCCAGGGGAGTGGCGGTGCAGATCGACAATCCGGCCCATCCCAGTTCGGCACAAAGGTGCAGGAACACGTCACTACAGCGGCCCGATCGAGTCGTCACAGGCTTCGGCCCCATGAACGTCCGCTGCAGCCGAATCTGGATGCCTTCGACAGCAGAGTCGACCTCACTGCAGGTGAGGCACACGTTGCTGCGACCCTCTGGGCCCCCGAACCACGCCGGACCCCTCGGAGTGGTTGCATGCGCACCCTTGTGAGAGTAAATTAGAGCACGCCCACCGTTACGACGGATCGGGAAGAAGGCCTTAGAAGACCAGCCGGACGACTGGATCTAGGGCCTTTCGTCTTGCCTGGGGACAACGGAACTGGCCGTCCGCTCGTTCAACACGATCGTGTGCTCCAGAATGCGCAGGTACCCAGGTTCGCCGCGATGCACATCGTTGATGGCGCCGAGCACTGCGTCAGCGATCCAGAGCATCGGCTCTGCTTCCCCTCGAACATGCGCGATGCGCATACGCCTATCGAGGCCGTGACTGCCCTGCAGCGCCACGATGTGCGCTCGATCGTTCTTGTCCTGTGCGCGAGTTCGACACTCGAGCGTCAGATCGAACACCTCTGTGCCGACGAGCTCGAAGTAGAGCAACTCCAAGCACTTACGTCGAAACCGTTCCTCCTTGCGCTGCGCTTCGCTGAGATGCGTCACGACGACGTTCATCGGCTCGAGCGCCGCGATGGTCTCTACGATCTTTCGCCTGTCGCCGGAACCAGCATCCGTCCAGTGCAGCTTTCGCTGCCCCGGCCTGAGCAGGGGTCGCAATCGCTCACGGATCGCCTCCGTCTCCGCCGTGGGTGCGATCGCCGCGCAGATGAGGTACTCACGTTGCCCCTCGCCTCGAGGTGCTGAAGACTCGTCCACGTAACCCGCCATGGCAGGAGCTACCCAAGGTTGCGTCATCGTCGCGAAGAATACATGCCGGCATCCACCAGAGGCTGCAACTCTTCGAGCGACGCCGCCGAGTCCGCCACAAGCGCTCGAAACCCCGGAGAGGCGAGCGCACTCGCCAGCAGCCTCGTCACAAGGACGACCTCGGCGGGGGCATCCCCGAAGGCGCCCATGCCTGTACTCGGAGTCTCGACCTTAAGGACCGCGCGCAGGACCTCCGCAAAGGCTGGTGTGTTCAGAATCCTCGTCAGCTGCGTGCGCTCGTCTGAGCCTGACAGCTCGAGGAGACGCTCACGGAACGCGCTGCCATCGTCCTTCGCGAAACCATTGGCGCGCGCCAGCGGCGAAAGGTACTGCGCCAGGACCGCGAAATCGATCGATCGCGCTCGAACGGCGTCTCGCAGGACATCGCCAACAAGACTCACGTCCTCGTGGTCCGCCACTAGATCGACAATAGTCCGCTCGATGGTCGTTACCGGAAGACCAGCGCGCAGCGTCACATCACGGGGAGCAAGCTCCCGCCGCCGCATCCGGAGCCCCGCGTGCTTCGACTGTCGTCGCTCCGTAGTACTGAATTCGAATGGGGAGGGCTGCAAATCTCCGTAGCCATGGAGGTAGCTCGCGGTGGACCCGCTGACAACGATGCTCTCTCGCCCCGCAGCCAAACGCCCAGCGGCCGTTGCCCCCGGTTCGAGGACCAACCAGTGCGCTCGCAGCTCATCGAGCTCATCAGAGCCAGCACCAGCGTCTTTGTACACCCCCCGAATAACCCGATCGAGCAGGCCACGCTGCTCGAGTCGGCTCAACTGGTCGCGCCGGATTCCGTGAGCTTCAGCTTGCTTCACCGTCACCAGACCCCACTGGTTCGACGTGACGTCGACCAGCGCACGGAGAGAGTTAAAAACTGACATGTGACTATTGTCGCACCCACGGCGCTACAAAAGTAGATTCAGGTGACCAACGGAGAGGTTCATCCCCGTCCGGGGACGTCGTCGGGCCACTTGGACACGTCGCTCTCAGTGACGAAATCTAGGAGTGTCTACGGCTATCTAGACTCAAACTTAGATTCGGTGAGATATAGCTCGACGCGTTCAGGCCGTCACCGCGTCGCTAGTTAGCTGCGTCGTACGCGTCAACGACGTCGGCCGAGACGCGTCCGCGCTCGGCGACATTGTGACCGTTGGAACGGGCCCATTCGCGGATGGCGTTGAGGTCGCGCTTCGGGCCCGATGCCTTCTTCGCGGAGCCGCTCTTGCCGCTGGTCTTGCGGGCAGCTTCCACGTAGCGGTTGAGCACGCTGCGGAGCTTCGTGGCGTGCGCGTCAGTGAGGTCGATCTCGTAGGCGGTGCCGTCGAGACCGAACGTGACCGTCTCGCCTTCGCCGTCAGGGATGGTGCTCTGGTCGAGGTCGTCGGTGAGCTGGTAAATGACTTTCTTAGCCATGAGGATGCTTCCTTCTGATTAGTCGACGATCGCACGCGGCACTCTTCCGCTGCGTGCTCGTGGTGAATTCGTTGCGGAGCATGATTCCGGATGCGCTCTCGCTCGAAGTTCCTGACGCTACCAAGACCAGCCTGGGTGGGGCGGACACGCGCGTGCGTGCGGCCCAAAGCGGGTCACCCGCAGCCACTGGGAATCCCACTCGATTCAGCGTGCCGATTCCCCTGAGAATTTCAGAGATGACGGTGCTTACCGTCAGTCGCTATTGGCCCGAGCGGGAATGAGATCAATGCGGCACGTGGCGTCGCCCAAGTGCAGCGTCGTACCGGAGTGAAGCGCATATGGCGTGCCGGCGGCGAGCTCCATGGGCGGCTCGGTCTGCGCTTCAGTGCCGTTGCCTGAGCTGTTGTCCGTGACGATGATGCGGCCCGCCTCGTCGACGTCGACGAACAGGTGTGTGCGGGACACGAGTTGCTCGGGGCTGTGCACGCGGATGGGAGTCCGCCCATTGACCGGCTCAGGATCCCGTCCGATGGCCGCATACCCCTTCACGACGATGGGAGCGTGCCCGTTGAGCGTCAGCTGCAGCCGCTGCTTGAGCTCTCTGGGAGCTTCGTCTGCCGGCGGTTGCTCGGCTTGACTCTCGTCATCGCGGATCGTGGCGAGTTGGGCACTCTCGCTGACGTTTGCATCGAGTTCGACACGGTGCGGCTCGGGAGTCGCGCACTGGGAGCACGCGTCCGCGATGACGGGCTCGAGGTGCCGGCAGACGCGGCATCGCCCCTCGATCGGCGCGAGCCCTTCCGCTGTCGGCAGGGAGCCGGTCTCGTCGACTTCCTGCACGATGCCGTCGGCTCGGACAGCAAGTGTCCACTGATGTGGGGTCTCGTCGACGTCGAGGCGGACGGGGCGACCGAGCTGAATCGCGTATGCAACGCAGCGGGCGATCACGCCGGTGCGGAGCTCCTCAAGCGACGCTGCAGCGCAGGCACGTTCGGTGCCGTTGATCGTGAGCGAACCGCTCCCGTCAGGTCGAACAAGTGCGACCATGCGCGGCCACGAGGCGAGCTGCTGCGCCTGCTGCAGGGTCTGGGTGTGCGGCATCGTCAGAGTCCCCTCGCGACGGCCGCTCCTGCGGCGAGCCACGCGCGTTGGGTCTTCGCGCCGAGCGACCCGTAGCGCAGGACGCCATCGACCATGGCCTGGTCGAACGGGATGGTCGCGACGTCGCGCACCAGGCCCCGGTAGCCGTTTGCGACGTGGTCGACGTCGGCCTTGCTGCCCTTCGCGTTGGCTTGGTTCACGACGACGACGGCCTGGTTGGCGAGTTGCGCGGACTTCTCGTTGCGCTGGGCGAGCGCCTCGAGGAGCAGGGCGCCGGCTTCGGCGTGGTCGTCGCGGGTGGTGGTGGCGAGCACGAGCTGGTCGGTGTGGTCGATCATGCGCAGCCACATCGGGTCGGACTCGTCGTTGCCGGAGTCGATGAACACGAGCCGGTAGTACTTCGACGCGACGGCGTGGATCGCGTCGACGTCGGCTGGCGCCATGCGCTGCTCGTGGGCGAGGTTCGTGGGCTGCGAGCGGAGCACGTCGAACCGGTCGCGCGTCTGGTGGTGCACGTAGTGCGCGAGGTCCGCGGACTGCGCTCCGGTCGACAGCAGCCGGTCCACCTGCGGGAGCAGCTCGAGGAGGGTGGATTCGTGCGGGCCCTGTTCAGTGCGCCAGCCGAGCGTGCCGCGGGTCTGGTTGTTGTCCCAGGTGAGCACGCCGGCGCCGCCAAAGCGCGCGAACACGGCAGCCAGCAGTATCGTCGTGGGCGTCTTCGAGCTGCCGCCCTTCGCGTTCACCACGGCGATCGTGCGAGGTCCTGGCCAGTGCTGGCTCACGGCCTGCACATCAGCGCGTTCGGCCCGTTCGTCCTCGGACGGGCTGAGGCGGATACCGACGCGAGAGAGCGCGCCGCGCCATCCGTTCGTTGCGGGCTCTTCGGTCTGTTCCTGGGTGAGGAACGATCGGCGAGCGTCGCGGCGGTTCTGCGGATCCCCCGGCTGCGACTGCTGGGGCTGTGCAGGTGTCTGTGTTGCCTGGGGTGGCGCGTAGGTGGGCGCCAGAGCAGACGCGGCGGGGGCCGCGGATGGCTGCGCGTAGCTGGCCGCTGGAGCAGATGCCGTCGGGGGGGCCGCAGGTGATGCATAGCTGGGGACCGGCGCCGGTGTCGCCTGGGGTTCGGGTGGTGTCGAGATGAAGGCGCTCGGAGCCTCGTAGCTCGGCGCTGCAGGAGCAGCGGAAGCCGCCGGGGCGGGGAGTTGCACGGGGGCGATGGGTGCTGGGGGTTCGGTCGCGACGATCGACTGTGGTGCGGTGATGGGCTTCGGCTCGCGGCGCGGCCTCGAGGGCGACTGCGCGGTGTCCTCATCGATGCTCTCGTTGCGGTGCTGCACTTCGGCCTGCACGCGCCCCTGCGGGTCTACGACGAGCGTCCACACGCCGTCCGGGTCAGTGGTCGCTGCGCGGACGACTTCGTTTCGGGTGCGGGCGATCGCGCTGAGCTTGTCGACGATGTACCCCCGCGCCACGTCAACCGTGGGGGCGTCGAACGGCTCTTGGACGCCGTCCACTGCGATGTGTCCGGTGCCGGATGCGTCGGTGAAGGCGGTGACGACGGGGACTGCCTGATTCGTGGCCATGGGGTGCTCCATCTATCCGAGGGTGATGCCCACTTGGGCGAGGAAAGGTTCGGGGTCCACGGTCTCGTCGTTGACGAGCACCATGAAATGCAGGTGACAGCCAGTGGACTGGCCGCTCGTGCCGGTCATCGCGATCTGCTGCCCAGCTTGGACGGTGTCACCAACATTCACCAACAGCCCACTCTCGAAGGAGTGCAGGTACTTGGTGGTGATGCCCTCGCCGTGATCGAGAGTGATGGTGCCGTTGCCGCCGGAGTCGAAGCCGCGGAACGTGACCGTGCCAGCTTGGGCCGCCCAGATCGGGCCATCGCAGCCGCCGGCCGCAAGATCGGTGCCGGAGTGCAGCCGCTGGTCACCGTAGATGGGGTGGATACGCATCCCGTACGGGTCCGTGATGGGACCTTCTCCCGGGGCTGCCCAGCCGGTCGAGGAGACCTGGCCCGGGGTGCCGGCAACGCCCGAGCACACCTGGGCGCCTGCGCCGCTCTTAAGGCCGGTCGTGGTGCCGGAAAGTTCCTCCACGACCTGCACGGCTGGGTCCCAGAACTGCTCGTAGTAGTACGGGTCGAGGTTGACCTGCGTGCGGTTCGCGACCAGCGTCGGCTCCACCGAGTCCCGCTCCGGCAAAGGGACGGAGATCTCCATCGCGGAGTAGAAGATCTGGGAGGCGCGGTACGGGTCCAGACGCTCTTCCCTGCTCCCCCAGTGGTCTTGTTGCTGGAACAGGCCGATCGACGTCGTCGGGCTGCCGTCGGGGTTGGTGACGCCGCTGGTCTCCCAGTCGCCGTAGTCGATGTTGTTGAGCGTCGATTCGCCCATCGCCGTCATGACGCCGGTGGTCTGGTCCCGCACGCTCAACCCCATGTCTTTGCCGGCCAGGATCACGTTCGCGGCGTTCACGAGCTGCTCACCTTCGTAGCCGGCGATCTTCCCGTCGGGCACGCTGTTCGGGTCGACGGAAACGCCGCTGGCGCTGCCGGATGCGGGGTTGCAGGCGTCCGCGTTGGTGCCGAGCAGCAGCACCAGGCTCAGCACGAGCGCGATGACGACGCCTGGGACGGCGACGATCGCGATGATCGCGCCGGAACCCTTCTTCCCCTCCACCCTCAGTGCATCCCCTCGGGAGGCGTGAAGCGTTCGACGAGCCACGGGGAGTCGCCGTACTCGCGCACGATCATCACCGTCCACGTGCCGGCGTCGGTCGGCACCTCGACGTGCGCGAGGTACACGCTGTCGTCGTTGACGATCACGCCAGGCCCCGTGACCTGGGTCGCGGGGAGGTTGCCGTTGCGGATGAAGTTGTAGTCCTTCGCCGCCTTCGGCGTCAGCAGAGGCGTCAGGTCCTCGATCCACGTGTTCGGATCCACGCTCGGACGCGCGTAAGCCGTCATCGCCGTCTCAGCTGCAGCAATCACCGCCGCGCGAGACGCGTCATCCCAGACGGCCGGGGCTTTCGGTCCCGTGGTCTGCCCGGTTTTGTCGTCGATGATGCCCGCGGGTGGCGGCGTGAACTGGTCGAGGTCTGGCACGACCATCGTCGATGTCGTTGTGGCCGTCGGGGCGGCTCCGGGATCGGCGGGTGGCTCAGTCGCGCACGCGGTCAGGGCGAGCATCGCGATGAGAGCGAGGCCTGCGGTGGAGCGTGCGTGGTGAGTCATAGGGGGAGTTCTGCCCTTCGCTTCATGCCGGGATTGTGGTGGGGTGGTTTGATCCGGTCCGGAGCCCTCGCTCCTGGCCGTACCGCGTTACGAACCAGGTCCGAGCGACCATGTACCCCGGGAGAGTTCCCTTCTTGAGCACCGCAGCGAGGCCGTCAACATCACCTGTCATCGGCGCCCACCTCTTCGTCGGGGTCGTCGCCCAGGGGAAGATCCGCGAGGGACTTCGTGTTGTTGGGGTTCGCGTTCGAGCCAGCTTCGAGCGCCTCGCGCAGCTGGTCTTGCGGGATGAACCAGCTCGAGCCGAGCTTGTATGCCGGGATCGTGCCGTCCTTCAACCAGCGGTAGACGTTCGTCTTCGTCATGCGCAGCAGGTCCGCGACTTCCGGGACCGTGAGCACGCGCGGGTAGCCACGGAACATCTCCTCGAGCCCACTCGGGCCCTCGACATTCGTCATCACGATGCCGATGACTGTTCTGCGCGACATGGGACCACCGTATAGCAAAATGCTCTAATGTGCATTCTTGTGTACTCCTGTGTGTTGTGATGGACTCAGGTAGACAGATGCGCAGTGCTAGATGCGACTCCTGTCTACGCAGGTGTGCGCTCATTATCCGGGGAGGGAACAAATGACGGTCGGAAACAACCCATGGGTCTCCCAGCCCGTCACACCTGCAGTCGAGGTGCAGCCGCCCCCGATCAGCTCCTGGGCAGGCTTGCAAGGCCCCTCAGCACCGCAGCTCGGAGTACCAGCCCCCGATCGCGCAGACCAGCTCGAGGTACGCGACCACCCTCGAGCAGCGGAGCTCTACTTCGTCGGCGCACACGGCGGCGCCGGCGAATCCTCGCTCGCCACCCTCTCCCCCTCCTGGGCCGCTGCAGAGCATGCCTGGCCGCGCATCGCGAACGCCTCAGTTCGCGCTCGAGTCGTGATCGTCGCTCGCTCGAACATCCAGGGTCTGCTCGCCGCGCAACGAGCGGCAACGCAGTGGGGTGCCGGCCTTGTGCCGTTCGTCGATGTGGTCGGGCTCGCGATCGTCGCCGACGCTCCCGGCAAGCTCCCCAAACCACTGCGCGACTTCGCCGCCGTCGTCCGAGGCGGTGTCCCCCGCGTGTGGCACCTGCCCTGGAGCGACGCCCTCCGCTTCGGAGACACCCTCGACGCCGCCACCGCGCACAAAGACGTGCGCGCGTTCGTCACCGATCTGACCGCAACGCTCACCGGTGCCCAAAGCACCGCCCACTGAAAGGACCGTCATGAGCCCTGAACTCATCACCGCTGCCGCCCTCATCGGAGAATTCGCCGCGAACACCCCCGTCGCACTGCCCGATTCCCCGCCCGTTCAGCCCCCAGGCACCGAAGGCATCACCACGCTCTTGGGCTGGCTGAAGTGGGTCGCTCTCGCGGTTTGCATCGCTGGCCTGGTCGCTGCCGGAGCCATGATGGCCGTCAACTCGCGCCGCGGCGAAGGTGGCGAGCACGCCGGGAAGATCGCCATGGCTCTGGGCGGCGTCATCATCATCTCGGCGGCGACGTCCCTGATCGGGTTCTTGATCTAGGGCGCGCTGCAACATGGCCAACAACGGAGAAAACACCTCCAGCCCGTTCACGCGCCCGGGTTTCGTCGTCGCCGCCATCGTCGTCGCGATCGTCGCGACCCTCGGCATCACCCTGGCCGTCGTCGGAGCGTTGAACGGGGACGAGTACGAGGCACCTCTGGCGTCGTCGACACCGGGAGGATCCAGCAGCCCTGCGGCACCACCTGAGACAGTCGAAGCGGCAGTCCCAGCCGACTCCGAGAGCATCTGCGGCCTTCCAGGTGTGGAGCTGTCCGGGAGTGTTCCCACTGCTCCAGAAGCAGAGTGGGCCTACCAAATGGCGATCCCGTACCCGACGTCGGCGACCTACGGACCTGCTTCGTCAGAGGGCGTGGCGCGGACGTGCTATCAGCACTCACCAACCGGCGCTCTGTTCTTCGCCGCGAACGCCCTCTCGCAGGGAAGCGATGTCGCAACGGCCGAAGAGTGGATGAATGTCGTGCTTTCCGAAGGCGAATACCGTGACTCATTTCTCGCTCAGGGAGCAGGCGCAGATGCCGGGCCAGGCACGCGACTACAGATCGCGGGATACCGAATCCTGAGCTACGACGGAGAACGAGCGACTGTGGACATCGCCGCCCGCTTCAGTGGGAATGGCGAGAACATCATCGTGTCGGCGATGTACTACCTGGTGTGGGAAAACGGCGACTGGAAAATTGATTCCAATATCGCGAAGCCCATGGACGCAGCGCCCATCCCCGACCTCGCTGGGTACACCGCCTGGGGAGCGTGATGCCCATGCGTCCGATGGCGAACCCACTGGAACCACCCACGCAGGATTGCGGACCACTGAGCATCAACTGTGTCGCGGCGGACATCGCTGGCGGTGTCGCAGATGGCGCCATGGCGGACGCCGCAGAAAAGGTCTCGGAGGGCGTCGGCAAGATCCTCGCCTCTCTCGGCACTATTTGGGTCTACATCGGCACCCCGAACCTCACCGACACCGGTGACCAGGTCAACGTCGGAGCTCCCCCGATCAGCCCCGAGATCGAAGTACTACTTGGCTGGGTCACCTGGCTCGGACTGGCCCTCGCCGTCATCTCAGCACTCTTCCTCGCCATGCAAATCTCCACGCGCATGCGCGCTGGCGAGGGATTCATGGCCGTCGGAAAGCTCGGTTTCATTCTCGGCGGCGTTGTCCTGATGAGCGCGGCCAGTGCCATCGTTTCGCAGATCGTGCGAAGCGGAGGCCCACAAGGCTCTGGCGGAGCGGCGTTCTTCATCCAGTCATCCCTCTGGTGGCTCTTAGGCGCGATCGCCGTGCTGTCCGTCCTCGTCGGGGGCATCCGCATGGCCTGGGAGAGACGCAGCGAACCAGGCCGGGAGCTGGTCTCCAGCCTCATGACTCTCATCGTCATCACCGCATTTGGAACGGCGATCATTGGCGTCCTGATCGGAGCCGCCGACAAATTTTCCGTATGGCTGCTCAACGCCTCCACCAACTGCGAAGTCGATGTCGAAGGCAGCACCTGCTTCGGCGAGAACATCACCACATTGCTGGCGGTCATGCTCGTCCCCGGAGGTGGCGCGCTCGGACCAATCCTCGTCATCGTTTTCGGCCTCATCGCGATCCTGGCATCTGCTTTTCAAATCGTGCTCATGGTCGCCCGCGGCGGCATGCTCGTCGTTCTGGTTGGGATCCTCCCCCTCGCCTCGTCCGCAACCAACACCGAGATGGGCAAGAGCTGGTTCAAGAAGTGCGTCGGCTGGATCATCGCCCTCGTGCTCTACAAGCCAGCCGCAGCCATCGTGTACGCAGCGGCGTTCCAGCTGGCCGGCACCGACGTGTTCCAGGACGACGGCACGGGCATCTTGGCCATCCTGACGGGCCTCATGCTCATGATCATCGCGCTCTTCGCGATGCCCGCGCTGATGCGGTTCGTGACGCCCATGGTCGGGTCGATGGCCGCAGGTGCTGGTGGCGGCATGCTCGCTGCCGGCGCCCTGGCCGCGCTCCCGAGCGGCGCAGCCGCACTTGGGCGTCTCGCATCTGGCGGCGGGAACAGCAACAGCGGCAAGACCGGCGACAAGGGCGACAGCGGGTCGACATCAGCGCCCACAGGTGGAAAGTCTGGCGGCCAGTCCGCGTCCTCGTCAGCCCAGAATGCTGGCGCGCAGAGCGCAGCCGGTGGGAAGTCCGGGGCCGCAGCATCCTCCGGCGCAGCGTCGACGGGAGCCGCGAGCAGCGGTGCCGGCGCAGCAACCGCAGGAGCTGGAGCCGGTGCTGGAGCTGGAGCTGGAGCCGCGGCAGGCGCTGGTGGCGGGGCCGCCGCGGGCGCGACCGCTGGAGCCGCAGGCGGCCCAGTGGGCATGGCTGCCGGCGCTGCCGCGGGCGTGACGCTCGGTAAGGCAGCAGAGGCAGGAAAGGCCGCGGCAGGAGCCGTGAAGGACCTCGGTGAGCAATCGACTGGAGAAGGAGGCGGCCCAGATGGTAGCCGTTGATCCCAACAACCGTGCCCCCCGTACCTACGGGAACTGGCGGCGTCCAACCTCCCCCGGCCTCATGGGCCTCGGGTCCGTGGGAACCGCGCTCATGCTCGGCAGCCTCGTCCTGGTGGTGCTGATCGTGATGCTCGTCGGCGTGCTGGAGGCGGCAATCACCTTCGGGGTGCTCTCGATCCTCATGCTCGCCGTCGTCACGAAGGACTCCCACGGGCAGTCCGTGGTGAGCCGCATTGCGACCCGCCTCGGGTTCGCCACAGCCCGTAGCCGGGGTGCGAACGTGTACCGGTCTGGCCCCATCGGCCGCACCGACTGGGGCACGTTCCAGCTCCCCGGCCTCGCAGCACCGACAAGGCTCAGCGAGCACCGCGACTCGTACGGTCGCCCGTTCGCGCTGATCTACACCCCGGCCACGCTGTCGTACTCCATCGTGCTCGGCACCGAGCCCGATGGGGCAGCGCTCGTCGACCCCGAACAGGTCGACTCGTGGGTGGCCGACTGGGGGCACTGGCTCTCGAACATCGGGGACGAACCGGGCCTGGAGGCCGCGGCCGTGACCATCGAGACTGCCCCCGATTCGGGCACGCGCCTGCGCCGCGAGGTCGCCACGAACATCGATGCGTCCGCGCCTGAGTTCGCGCGCGGAATGCTGACCGACATCGTGGACTCGTACCCGTCTGGCTCCTCGACGGTGAAGGCGTATGTGGCGCTGACGTTCTCCGCCACGGTGCGATCTGGTGGCAAGAAGCGCAGCGCCGACGACATGGCGCGGGAGCTGGCAGCTCGCATCCCGGGTCTCACGGCGGGGCTCGAAGCGACGGGCGCTGGAGCTGCGCACCCGGTCGCAGCGCAAGAGCTGTGCGAGACCGTGCGCATCGCCTACGACCCGGCTGCAGCCGCCCTGATCGACGAGGCGCACGCGAACGGCGAGACGCCCGAGCTGACCTGGCCCGACGTTGGCCCCACGGCCGCGCAGGCCGACTGGGGCGGCTACCGCCACGACTCGGCCTACTCGGTCACCTGGTCGATGACCTCGGCTCCTCGCGGCAGCGTCCAGTCGGGGGTCCTCGCGAAGCTGCTCGCCCCGCACCGCGACATCGCGCGCAAGCGCATCACACTGCTGTACCGGCCGATCGACTCGGCGCGAGCTGCCGCCATCGTGGAAGCCGACCTCTCGGCCGCGCAGTTCCGCGCGACCGCGACGGCGAAGCCCTCGGCACGTGACAGCCTCGGCATCCGTGCCGCGGAAGCCACGGCCCGTGAGGAAGCATCCGGCGCGGGCCTCGTCGAGTTCGGAGTGCTCGTGACGGCAACCGTCGACGATCTCGACATGGTGGCCGACGCGAGGGCCGCTATCGACAACCTGGCCGCGACCGCGCGCCTGCGGGTGCGTCCGGTCTTCGGATCGCAGGACTCCGCGTTTGCGGCAGCCCTGCCGCTGGGCCTGGTGCTCCAGAAGCACGTCAAGGTGCCAGCCGAACTGAGGGACAAGCTATGACACTCGCCAGGCGCGACGCGAAAGCGAGCGAGACGAAGCGCAAGAGCTCGAAGGCAGCCAAGAACGAGAAGACTGAGCCCGCGGCTCCCCGGCCCAAGCGGCCGGGGATGCGGGGCTGGCTCGGCAGGGGCCGCGGCGAGTCCACGTATGTGCAGGCTCCGCAGGAGTGGCGCGGCACGACCGTCCAGGTGTGCGGGCTCTGGCCGTTCGCCATCGGGACCGGCACGCCCATGGTGGGCGTGCCGCTCGGCCGTCACATTCACACGGGCGCGACGCTCTGCTGCGACCCCATCTCCTGGTTCCAGCGAGCAAAGCTCATCTCCAACCCGTCCGTGTTCGTGCTCGGCAAGCCGGGCCTCGGGAAGTCCTCGATCATCCGCCGCATGGCAGCCGGCCTTTCCGGCTACGGCGTCATCCCCATGGTTCTGGGCGACTTGAAGCCCGACTACCTGGTCATGATCCAGGCACTCGGCGGACAGGTCATCGAACTGGGCCGCGGCCGCGGCTACCTCAACATCCTCGACCCCGGCGAGTCCACGGAAGCAGCTCGCCGGCTGCGCTCGGAGGGCTACGAGAAGGAAGCGCTCCAGGTCCTCGCGGACGCTCACGGCCGCCGGCACACGATGGTTTCCGCGCTCCTGACGATCATGCGCGGCGCTCCTCCCACCGACCGAGAAGAGACCATCCTCGACCGGGCGTTGAAGGTGCTCGACGAGCACCACGAGGGGGTGCCCGTGCTGGGCGATCTCCTCAAAGTCATCCAGGACCCGCCCCTGGAAGTGCGGGCCGTGGCACTGGATCGCGGCAGCGATGTCCGGTACAAGGAGATCACTGAGGATCTCGAAGCCTCCCTCATCGGCCTCACGGGCGGCGGGCGTCTCGGGGAGATCTTCTCCAAGCCGACCACGAACCCGATGCGCCGCGACCGACCCGTGGTCTACGACGTCTCATCCATCGACGACTCCGAAATGGACTTGCAGGCCGCTGCGCTGCTCGCGTGCTGGTCCGCCGGCTTCGGCACGGTCAACGTCGCGAACGCCCTCGCTGACGCTGGGCTGGAGCCGCGCCGGCACTACTTCGTGGTGCTCGACGAACTCTGGCGAGCACTCCGCGCCGGCCGCGGCATGGTCGACCGGGTGGACGCACTGACCCGTCTGAACCGAACTCGAGGAGTCGGCATGGCGATGGTCACGCACACGATGAGCGACCTCCTCGCGCTGTCTTCGGAGGAAGACCGGATGAAGGCCAAGGGCTTCGTGGAGCGCGCGGGCATGGTCATCTGCGGTGGACTCCCCGGCGCGGAGATGACACAGCTCACGTCCGCTATCCCGCTCTCCCGAGCAGAGCAAGAACTGCTCGTCGGCTGGCAGGACCCGCCCGCGTGGGACCCGACGACGAACCAGGAAGCGACCCCTCCCGGGCGTGGGAAGTTCCTCGTGAAAGTCGGTGGGCGCCCAGGCATCCCCGTCGACGTCCAGTTCACCGCCGCCGACGACCTGATGAGCGACACAAACACGCGCTGGCACGAGCAATCCCGCGTCGGTGACAGGGCAGGCGAAGCATCATGAGCTCACAGCACCGGGAACGCTACGACAACGGGGCGCGCCTCTCGGGCGGCACGCAGCTCCTCTTCGTGGGCATCGGCCTCGTCGTCGTCACCCTCGGGATCGTGTGGGTCTCCATGCGCCTCGGGCACAAGCTCGCGGCCACGGGAGACACGCTCCCGGTCGATCCCTTCCAGCTCCTCTTCGGCCTCCTCGGTGGCGATCTCGCTTGGCCAGGGGTGTGGGGCACCGTCGTCGCCATCGCATGCGGCGTGATCCTCGCTGCCCTGCTGACGCTGTTCCTCGTCGCGCGGCTGCGCAGCGGGCGCAAGCGCAGCCGCGTCGACTACGCGGCCCGCTCCATGGGCCGGGGCCGCGACATCGCCGGGTTGAAGCGCAAGGCGGCCGAGGGCACCGCCCAGCGTCTCGGTGTCAACGGCTTCGTGGGGGTCGAGGTCGGCAAAGCTGTCATCGACGGGCAGACGCTCTACGGCTCCGTCGAAGACATGCACATCGACATCTGGGGGCCTCGCACGGGCAAGACGACCTCGCGTGCCATCCCGGCCATCCTGGACGCTCCAGGAGGCGTGCTGGTGACCTCCAACAAGCGCGACGTTGTGGACGCCACTCGCGGGGTCCGCGCGAACGTTGGGCCGGTATGGGTCTTCGATCCGCAGGGCGTCGCGAACGAGCAACCGATGTGGTGGTGGAACCCCCTCTCGTACGTGACCGACGAGGTGAAGGCGAAGAACCTCGCCGCGCACTTCGCGAACGGCTCTCGGCCAGCCGGGGCCAAGACGGACGCGTTCTTCGAGCCCGCAGGTAAAGACCTCCTCGCAGGGCTCCTCCTCGCCGCGGCCCTCGACCAGCGCCCGATCACCGACGTCTACACGTGGCTGGCGAAGCCCGACGATGAAGAATCGGCAGTGATCCTCCAGCACCACGATTACCCGCTGCTGGCGCAGCAGCTGCGCGGCGTGATCCGCTCGCCCGAGAAGCAGCGCGGCGGTATCTACGGCACGGCCATGCAGATGGCCGCGTGCCTCACGAACCGCCAAGTGGCGGCGTGGGTGAACCCGCAGGGTGAGCACGATGCGCGCCCGCACTTCAACCCCGCCGAGTTCGTGCGCACGCCTGGCACGCTCTACAGCCTCTCCATGGAGGGTGAGAGCACCGCCGGCCCTTTGGTCACAGCGCTGACCGTGGCCGTCACGGAAGCCGCCGAAGAGCTCGGCCGCCAGTCCCCTGGTGGACGCCTGCGCGTGCCGCTCGTGGGCGTGCTCGACGAGGCCGCGAACGTGTGCCGGTGGGCGCAGCTCCCGAGCCTCTACTCGCACTACGGCTCGCGCGGCATCATCCTCATGACAATTCTGCAGTCCTGGTCACAGGGTGTCGATGTGTGGGGAGATTCCGGCATGCGCAAGCTCTGGTCCGCCTCCAACATCAAGGTCTACGGCGGCGGCGTCGACGAGCCCGCGTTCATGAAGAGCATGTCGGAAGTCATCGGAGACCGAGACCGCCAAACCTCCACCACCTCCTACACACGAGGGCAGCGCACCGTCTCAAACAACGTGAACCGGGAACGGATCATGGACGTCGACGACCTCACCGCGCTCCCCAAGGGGCGAGCGATCGTCTTCGCCTCCGGCTCCCGCCCCGTGCTGGCCAAGACCATTCCGTGGATGGCGGGCGGACACGCGGATGCGGTGAAGGAGTCCATCCGCAGGTACGACCCGCAGGGGCAGCAGACGATCACTGACCACGAGAAGGAGCTGCGCGGCGCGCAGGCGCGCCCGGGGCGGGAGGGCATCAATGCCTAGAAACTGGGAAGAATTTGGGGCTGAAGCGGCGGAGTTCGCTCCTGCTCCCGGCGACGTAGACGACGAAGTGGAAACGGACGAAGACTCGAGCGACGACGAGGAGCCTGACCTGTATTACCGCTCGCTGGATGAGTTCGTGCGTGGCTTCCTGATCCGCGGGTACGCGCGGCACATCAACGGTCATGCACGCGTGTGGGCAGGCCGCTACTGGGAGTACCCAGAAGCGCTCTCACGTCTCGGCGCGATGTGGCGCGCATGGGAGTACCTCCGCAAGGACTCCTCGACTGGCCTCAGCGTCTGGTATCTGAACCACGCCGACCCGCACATGCGCGTCCTGCTAGACAAGGACGGCCCGTTCGCCGGCGCCGACCACGACCACCCCGAGAACCTGAACCGTCCGGGTGAACCGCTACCGTACGTGCCCGTGGAGCAAGCAAGTCAAGACTGACTCGAGGAGAGACCCGCCCCGTGACCAACCGGCGGTCGACAGGAACAGGAGCGTGGTCATTTGGACCAATCCGCGGTGTTGAGCGGCCAATCCTGCAGCAATGATGCAGAACACTCATCAGTCTCCTGTAACAGGGAATCCGCTCCGCCGCGCAAACGCCCGCAGAACGCCCGCATACTCGACACCTTTGCCGATGGCAGCACGCACGTCTTCGGCGCGAAGCTCCTTCAGCTCTGATCCGTCTTCTGCGGTCGCCCATGCCGTGATTAGCGTGTAGAGATTCTCCATTTGAGCAGCTCGAGAAATGAGCAGATCCACACGTTGAGAAAATTGCAACTTGCGAACCGTGTTCTCACCTCGACTACTCCCCACTCGGGCCATAGTCATAGGGCCATGAAATGAGAGATGAGCCTCAACGTCATCTTGGTATGGATTAATCAACGTCAAGGACTCATCATCAGTCCAGTAACTCCCCTTGTTCGTGTTGCAGCGAGTGCAGACGATACCGAGATTACCCCACTCAAGGACCTGATCTGGAAATTTCGACTTTGGCCGTACATGCTCCACCGCTGCGTAGGAGACGTCGTCTACGAAGGACTCGCAGTACATGCACTTCCCCGCAGACTCCACTTTCAGTTGCGCCACCACTTCCTTTGCACGCCAGGGAGTAGGCTTCGCACCTGAGGGGGCTTCCAGATACTCCTTCGTGCGCGTGACCTTGTTGTCTTCGAGCCAAACTGGAGCCGACAACTTTTCAAGCCTAATCACGCATCAAACCCCAATGAGTCAACGGCAGCGGGGAACTGCCGATCCAAACCCAGCTCCTCTAACCTGCCCCTCAAGGCCCGCATATCTTCAATTGAGGGATTGACAGGGAGGGCGTCGAGAAGATCCTGGAGCCTCCGCTCGGCCCATATTGGCAACGCTGTATCGAGACCCAAAACTGACACAAGGGTGGCGTCGGCAGTCTCGGACTTGCTCATGGTCTCTATTAGACGAGATTCTATCTGACCCTCATCATTGCGGGCCAGTGCATAGACATTCGAATCAGGCGAAGAAGTGACGACGAGGGGACTATGCGTCGCCACGATGAACGTCACGTCGGGGAACGCGGCAAGCAACGAGGGGACGATAGATCGTTGCAGCTCCGGATGTAGATGATTCTCTGGCTCATCGATGCATACAGTGAATGCATCTTGACCTCGCTGTCGTAAGAAGATTTGCCAGGACAGCTCGAGCATCGCACCAATACCACCAGAAACGGCCTCGAGGGGGAATTCGGCGCCGTGCGTGACAATCAATAGCTCTGGAGCTTGAACTCTCAGGCGGGAGAAACCTAAGGAACTTGGGAGAAAGTTCTGCAGCACATTTTGGTACCCCTCCCACACTTCCTTTGCCGAGTCATCTGCTTCTACAGCTGGGTTGCCGTATGCGTACATAGCCGCGGCTATCAGCGCTTCCTTCATGCGGTGCAGTGGAGGTCTCTGAGAGCCGGATCCAGAATATCTTTGATGTATTTCAGATCGGAACTCTTCCTGCAAAGAACTCCACTCAGAGAATTTTGACGGGAGAGATTTCAACTGCTGATAAGAGCTAATTGACCGATGCGAGTTTATGAAAACGCCAGGCACAGCTTGTATGTGCGGAATCGCGATCGGGGCACTACTAACCCCTTGGCTCACTTGCTGCACTAGGGGCGAGACGACGCCGTTCGTGTATCTCAGCATCCCCACCTTGAGAGGCTCTGTCGGCTCACGCGAGTCGGGACCTCGGGTGAGTAGTTGCGCCGTCCATGCAAAATGTGGACCCAGGATATTTAGCAGAGTAGTCTTTCCTGCACCGTTGGCACCGGTGAGGATAGTCAATCTCGGATGAAAAGATATTTCCACGGACTTGAACTGCCGCCAGTTCTCGACACTAAGGCTGCTGAGCGTGACCTCGCTAGAGATCCGGCGTGCATCTTGCTCGTCGGCCAGATCCTCTATCTCCAGCCATTCCTCGAGCCACTCAGCCTGAATGGGAACCTGCAGATCACTCGACAGGGCCTGCTTTCCCTCGGCAGTCTGTTGGTAGCCATAGCCCGAAGGGTCGAGTTGAATATAACCGAGCTTATACAAAAGATTGAGTGCTCGCAGGTCTAAGCGCCCCTCGGAAGGGTGGATCTTCTGCCGCTCATCACGCCGCATGGCCGTGTTGATTATCGTCTTGGCGTCGACGGGATGCGAGTATCTCCCGACCGTTTGCATCAGGAGGTGAGCTCGATCTCGCAATTTACGAATTTCCACGATTTTGATCCTAAGCGCCGAGCATGGGTCGTGGCTCGCACATCAGACGATCAGCGGCCAAGCTCGGCCTGTTGGGCCCTCTGCGGCCCGCTCACCTTGCGGGCCTTCGGTGCTTTCTTCGGGCCGCCGTTCTTAACCGCCGCACCCGGTGGGGTGGCCTGGCCGATGTCCTCGTGCATGCGGGCCGCGATGGCCTTCTCGCTCATGCCCTGCTTCTGGAGCTCCTGGGCGGTCGCGTCGCGTCGCTCGGCGCTGTCGTAGAGCACTTCGCCCTTGTCGCGTGCAGCCGTCGACGACGTGTCGCGCTGCGTAGCTTCGACAATGGCGCGCTCGCGCTCCTCGGCGTCGGGCTCGAACTCGGCGGCGCTGCGCGCGGCGTCCGCGTCGCGGTCGTCCCGGTTCGCGTCAGCGTCGAGCAACAGTGCTTCGGCCCGCTCGCGTTCCGCGCGCGTGCGCTCGGCCGCGGCCCGGTCCTGGTCCACGCTGCCCTGCACCGCCGTGCCGACTTCCGCTCCGCTGACGGCGCGACCGTCCGCGGGCACGTCGATGTCGTAGCGACTCTTGATTTCACCGCGCATCTGCTGCTCGGCGCGCGCTGCTTCCGGGTCTTCCTGCTGCCACGCACGGGCCGTCTGGAAGCGCTGCCCGATCTCGTCGGGTGTCGCGCGATCCCACCACTCCGCGCGGTGCACGTCCGCGTACTGCGCACGGGCCAACTGCTTCTCCGCCTCGAACCGAGACGCGAGCTCGCGGGCTTCGCGGTCGCTCTTCTGCTGTGCGCGGCGCATCGCATCCTCGCGAGCTCGGGCGAACATCTCCCCCGCTCGCGCTGCGGTCATCGCGACCATGCGCATCTGTCCTTCGAAGGCTTCCTCGATGCCGTCTGATTCCTCAGCCATGGTCTGTGTTCCCTTCCTATCGCTCCACGCCGGTATCGGCTTGCGGTGTTGGTTCGTGGGTGCGCGTCGGCTGCTCCAACGTGTTGGGTAGCGGCGACCGCCCGGCGTCCCCTGGTGGGTGCGCCTGACCGATCTGCGCGTGCTCGTAGGCAATGCGTGCCTTCTCACTCGCGAACGTCCTGGCTGGCGATTCCTGCGTCTCCGCCTGCGCCTTCTTCGCCCCCGCTTGCAGGCGGGCACCAAACGTCTCGATGCGCTTCCGGGTGTCACTTTCCAGCCGCTGCGTGAGCTTCAACTGACCCTGCGCCTCGGCGGCGTCACAGAGCGCGCCAGTGAGGCGCAGCATCTGCCGCATCATGGCCGTCTGCGCGACGATGCCCTGCCCACCCCGAGCAGCCGCGGCCACCAGCGTGGCGGTGCCCGCAAGGGCCTGCATATTCACCTTCGGCTCCCGCTCCGGCCGCCGATACGTCTGCGCGGAACGCGACAGCGCTTCGGCCGCGACCGCGAGGTGACCGGGGGTCTTCTCCGTCGCGTTCGACCACGCCGACATCACACCAGCTGCGTGTCGCGAAACCCGCGCCCACGTCTCACGATCCTCGACCGGAACTCGCTGGAGACGTTCGACCGTCTCAGCAAGTTCCTTGCTCTGTCGCTCCCACATCTCCGGGTCGATCTCCAGCGTCTCACGCCCCGGCGAAACAGCACGGCGACCGCGGTACGCAGCCTCCCATTCCTTCGCAGCATCAGACGCACCCGTGGGCGTATCCGGCCACTCAGCGCGCAACCTCGGCAACGTCAGATCGCGGCCCAACTGACCGCCGCCGTACCAAATGGGACGCTCCCCGTACGTGGGTCGCGCAGCGACCGAGTACCCCGTCACCACGTCCGTGCGACCGTCCGCGAAACGTGGGCGCACGAGCAGCCCGACGCGGCGCATCCGTCGCACGAACTCGCCCTCGTCCTGCGACGCCGCGGCAGCACCTCGAACACGAAGAGAGAGGAGATAGCGGGGCTGATCTGTACGCAGCTCGGCCGCGATCTTCGTGCGCCGGTCATCGCCCGACAGCGCCTCCCACCCGGGCGACTTGGGGTCGCCGTTCGTGCGCTCACGCTCGTGACGAGCTCGTGCACGAGACCGCGCCTGTGCCTCGCGCTCCGCGGGGTCGTAACCGCGCGTCGCGCGCTCTTGCCGCATCGACTCCAGCTCCTCCAAACCGTGCTTGGTCTCCAGCGCGCGAGCAACCTGCTGCGCACGGTAATAGTCATTGTGGATAGGCGCTTTCGTGCCGTCCTCGCAAACCAGATTCACCGCGATGTGGATGTGGTCGTTGCCGTTCGTCGAGACGCCGTGACGGATCGCCACCCAACGGCACGGGGCCTTCGTGCCCTCGTGGTCATCGAACCCCATCTCACGCACGAACTCTTCCGCGATCTGCCCCCACTCGGCATCGGTAACCTCGCGTTCGTCGGCGCGCAGAGACAAGGACGCGTGCCACACGTGGCCGCCATTCACCTCGGTCTCGTACACCTGCCTCGGCTGGTCGAGGTAGTGCGCAATCTGCATGGCCGACTCACGGCTCAACTCGGCATCGTCGTACCAAGCCATGAGCGAGTTGTCGCCCGCGACGAGATGCGGTTCCTCGTGCTCGTTGGAACGGCCAGGGCCGACGAGGTAGGCCATCAGACCCGACATGCGATCTCCGCGCACAACGTTCGGCATCATGGCTTCGGCATCTCGTCGATGGCCTCATACATCGCCAGAGCGGCAGCCCGGACAGCATCAAGCGTGTGCCGCAGCGGTTCCCGCAGCTCGGGTGGCACCGAACCCTCCGCATTTGTGGCCTTGGCGATCTGGTTGAGGTTGTTCCCCAAGCTCGCCAGCGTTCGGTGCGCGGCGAACATGTCGACCAGCAGCGAGCGACGATCCGAAGGAATCTCCGCGCCGTCCTCGGCCAAAGCTGATTCAACGAGCAGCCGGGGAATGGTGATGCCCTTGGCGTTTGCCTTGCGCAGCAGCGCGCCCTCTTCCTCGGGCGTCACCTTCACCTCGTGACGGTGCTGCCGACCACCCTCGACATTCGCGCGCCGGCGACGGTCGAAGAACCGTCCGCGAGGAGCCTGGTCATCCATGAACACCACTCCCCTTTCCGGCCTAGCGCAGCGAACCAACAACGTTGGGACCACACCACCAGTGTGCCAAGCCAGAGACAGAATGTCGAGGGCCAAGCCAACTTAGCACAGCTAAGTCTATAGCTTGCTCCTTCTGGGACACCCTGCGGAGCGGCACATGTCTTCAGACGGGGGCCGTGAGGTGTGGCGGGCCGAGCCCGCGAGAAAGCGCACAGCGCTTGACCCAGAGAGCGCGCATCACTCGACGTTCTTCTTCCGCGTCTCTACGATGGAGAGCATGAGTAATAGCGTGAGCGTTGAAGAAGCAGTGGAGCGCGCGAAGCGCGCGGAACAAGACCGCATCGAGGCAATCCGAGTGCTCGCCACAGCGCGGCAATCGATCACCGATGCTCGCGAGGACGCAGCGCGCGAACTCGCGGAACTGCAAGCGCATCACGCGGAGCTCCAGCGTGACGCGGAAGCAGCCGACGTGCGTGCCTACTCGGCGGCGATCAAGGCGGGCTGGAGCGCGGATGCCCTGCGCGACATCGGCTTCACGGAACCCGAGAAGAAGAAGCGCGTTCGCGCCCGCTCGGCTCGGAAACCAAAGGTGGCGGCAACCTCCTCCAGAGCTGACACCAATGGCGGCGAAGAGCAGCACACAGACCAGCAGTAACGCGCACGTCCTCGCGACCGTGGGCGGTTGCGAAAGACCCCCTGCACCGGGCTACCGGCGCAGGGGGTCGTGACGTCCGTAGCGGCATCTACCGGCCGAGATCGGAACCACGCTTCGGATCGATCTGTGGCGGCTGCGGATGAGCGATGTTGTAGTGCTCAGCGGCGGCGGCGGCCTTCGGAGTTGTCAGCGCAGCGCCCGGCGCTGCACGCTTCATGTCGACCTCCCAGGACGCGACCGCGGGACGCTCGTGCGTGCTCTCCTGGGTGGTGCGATAGACGCGGTAGCGCTGTACCACCGGGCACTCCTCAGCGAGCACCTTCGCGGCAGCCTCGGACTTGGTTTTGCCGTTCGGTCCGTTGAACACGCTGCGCGCGTATTCGCTCGGCACCCAGCGGCCACCGAGCCCGCCCTTTTCGGTGGCTTCTTCGTAGGACTGCTGCCATCGTTTCGCGATGCGTCCCTGCGAGATGTCGTAGGACACTTCGACGTCCAACACTTCGGCCGTGTACCCCTCGGCTGCGAGCTGCTGCCCGAGCTGACGGGCGCTCGTCTCCGACGACAACACGGTGTCGATGATGACGTTCTTACCCTCGCGCAGCGCCTCGTCGCGCAACTTCTTCGCGAGCATCGAGGACTCCTCGTGCACGAGCGACGCAAGCTCCAGCGGGAAGAACTGCTCCCCGGTCGCTTCGAGCGACTTCACAGCCTCCGGCTTGATGAACGATTCGTAACTGCCATCAGCCAGCGCCTCGCGCAACAGCATCGCTTTGAACTCGTCCGCGTCCACCGTCAGATACTGCTCCGAACGCTCCCCCAGCACCTCGCTCTTGGCGGTCGACTTGCCAGCACCGGGAGGACCCGCGAGCACCATGGCGCGCGACTCATTGCGCACGTCCGGGTACTTCTCCAGGTACTCGCGTTTCAGTGCCTTGTGGAGCTCGCGGCGCTGCGGCGTCGGCGTCGACACCCCGCGCTGCGTCACGAACCACTCAGGGTTCCGAATCGTGGCCGTAGGCGCATTCGGCGCGAGCGCAGCGCCCTCGCGCGAGAGCTCGACCACACCTCGGCGGTGACGCTCCACCAGCGACGCATCTGCCACTAGGCAGACCCGGCCAGCACATCACCAGAGGCAGCTTCAACGAACCGCTGTGCGGCCTCGTTCGCCTCCTCGTGAGTGAACCCGCGATAGGGCTCCCCCGCGGCCTCCTGGCGCGCGTCCAGCGCAGCGGTCTCCCGCTGCACGAATCCGTACACATCCAGGCCGATCAGTCCCTCACTCTCGGCGCGCACGATGTCATCCCACGAACCCGGAACCGAGAACAGCAAGTCGTTGTATCCATCCGTGCGCTGTGTCGGCAAGTAGTCCCAACGCAGCAGCTCATAGACCAGCTGGAACAACGTCAACTCACCGATGGAGTACCGCTCCGCGATCTCGAACGGATCAGCACCCGAGAACCCCTTCACCAGCGGCGGCGCAGCCGCAGCGGCCTTCATCGTCTTCGACACATTGGGTTGCGCGATCCCGAGCACTTTCGCGATCTCGCGCTGGGAACCCAGTGCTGCCAGCTCACCGACTTTGCGGATGTACGTGAGCCGGTCGAGCTCGGAACGACGACGGAGCAAACGCGCCTCCTTGGCGCGGTCTTCAAGCTGAGTAGACATGCGAACCTCCAAGTAGTGATACCGCACGGTATCACCTGCATTTATAGAGAGGGAGGGTCCCCGAACGCCCCACCTGAAACGAACTCGATCAGTGAGGCGCAGCCTCCTCAGTGGCAGGAATCGTTCCGCTGGCGAGTGCGTTTCTCATGCGCCTGACGGTTCCAAAGCCGGACCCTCTCGCCGCCATGCCGGCGGTCACGCCATCTGCGATCAACCGCTCCGCGAGGCGCACGCGGGCGCGCCGAAGGTACACCGACGGAGTCTCGCCCGTCGCCACGAAAGCGCGATAGAGGTGCGGCTGCGAGACCCCAAGCGCTGTTGCCATCGAATACACCGTGGTCGCCGCATCTCCGGCAAACAAGGCCACGTACTTCACGGCTTCGTTGTAGACGCGAGCGAGCTCGCTGTTGGCGCTCGGCAGCGTTCGAAGTTCAGTGTGGGTAGCGAGCGCCCAAATCAATGCCTCTACGGCCAGCCCGACGCGCTTGAACGCAGCATCCTCCACGCTCGCACGGCTACTCAGAATGGAAGCTGAGGCATCGACCAGAATCCGCAGGTACGCCTCCGACGCCGCGGCAGCACTCACGTAGTTGTCCGTGGTCGGCTGTGGACGGGGAAAGATCACCAGCAAGTTACTGACCGGCACCTCCGCACGCTTGCCCGCGAGGTCTTCGGGGTTCGCGAAGAGCACGCGGCCGGGCGTGAGCCTCTCCGTGACCCCTGCGACCTCAACCTCGCTCTCACCCTCGAGACATGCCAGGAGCATCCGAGCAGCTCCCCCCGCGAACGCCCGCGGGACTTCGTAGCGGAACGACGCTGCTGTGTGCCGATAGCGACTGAGCGCGAAAGTCTCGTTCTTCACCACGTCACCGCGCAGCGCGAACTCCTCCGCGGGCGATTGCAGGTGCCAACCCCAAGCACGCGCCGTGTCCTCCGCAGCCTGCCCAACCTCATCGACAGAGAGAGAAATCGCCCGCGAGAGATCTGCGCGCGCAGCATCTTCGCGAAGTTCGAATCGGAAACTGCTCGGCTGTGGCGACACAAACACTCCATCCGCAAAACACCAAAGGAAGAGCCCACAACCGAGGAAGACACATGGGCAGCAACGTCCTTGGCGGTTGCTCGGCTCTACGTAGAGACGAAGTCGGGGCCCCATTCGTCACGTTATGGGACACAAAAGACGGCAGGAGTCACGCTTTCAAGCACAAATTCCCCGGACAAATCCCGTTGTCGCCCTGGAAATCGCGGATCACACAAACCACGTGGCAGTGATCAGAATGATTTTGGTATCACGTGCTGAACGGAAATGGCAACACGACCACCCCGGGCCTTAAAGCGCCCCAAAAGGGCAGATCAGACCGCATAAGCGTTCGAGTCTTGAACCGAAAAACAGGGACACCCATCCTTCGTCGAGACCGCGGTCTATGCCTATGCTCGGCGCGAGGCTGTGAGTTCACTTCGATATGTGCGCCGCACGTCAACCGTCTCGTCCCCACAATGAAGAAAGTGGTACTCCCCGTGCCTTCCCCCGAGCAGCAGCAGTCCACCGTCACACGCCGATCGATCGTCCAAGGCGCTGCCTGGTCCCTCCCAGTGATCGCGACCGCTGTCGCCGCACCTGCGTACGCCGCGTCGAACTGCATCCCGGCCGCGAATGCTGGCCAGTACGCCTACACGATCTCCAGCACCGGTGCTCGCAACTTCCCTCGCGACAACGGCCTCGGCTCAGGTGAGTACTACCGCGTTCCCACCAACACCAACATCGCCATCACGACCACCTTCTCGTACACCGGCCCGCAGCCACTCCCGGTCGGATCACGAATCACCGTGAGCTACGCGGATGGCACGCGCCAGATCACCCTCGGCCAGACATCCATCAGCGGAGCCCCCGCCGGAAGCCTCACGGCACCCGCTTCGCAGACTGCGACCTCTCCCTCGATGGTCTACACGACGACGCAGCCGATTCCGGCCAACACCACGATCACGATCACGAGCTTCGCTCGATCTGCGAACTCCATCAACGGCAACGCCAACTACCCGTTCGCACGAGTCACCCTCCCCAACTCGTGCAGCGGCACATCACTCAGCTCCCGCCTCGTCGTCAACGGACGCTCGCAGAGCTCCTCCGCGACCCAGGGCTCCGGCACCCCGCTCTGGTACTACAACATCTTCAACGGCTAACCACCCTTCAACCAGCGCCGCACCAACGCGGAATGCTGGCCACGGCCCACCTCACTCAGCGGCACCGGTTGGGGAACCTCGTGCGAAGTCGTCACCCACGGCTCGCTGTCAGGGGAGAGCGTGCATCGTCGGCGACGACCAGCTGAATGAGGTGCCCCGCGGTGGCTTCCGACAACGCACTCGTTGGAAGCCACCGCCACCCCCACCCCTGGGATGCAGTGCGCGGAGGAAGCTCCGCTCCCGATTGCAACACGGCAGACGACCTCCTGCCCGCTCAATATGAAGAGGCCGTTGGCCTGCTTGCAGAACCGTGACTTCGGCGGGGTGCGCGAGGGGTGCCCCCTCGCCCGAGCTGCCCACAGCGAGGCCGGCGACTCGGGCCGGGGCTAGTCGGCCTGCTCTTCCCACGCGCTGCTGGCCTCGGCCGCGAGGTCCGGCCCCTGGCGCGGCTTGCCCTTGGGGCGGTCGACGGTGACGTTCTGGCCGCGCAGGCTCACGGTCACGTTGTCGGCGTACACCTTCTGTCGGATGGTGCCCGGCTCGTCGGCTTCCTCGATGAGGCGGCCGGTGAACTCCAGCGCGACGTTCCCGCAGCGGGAGGCGAGGTCCACGACGGCGGCGGCGAGGTTTCCGGTGACGTGCACGTCGTAGACGATGCGGGGACCTGACTGCCACTCCCCCGTCGTCCTATCTTTGAAGCGGCGCGAGCACGCGATGCTCGCGTACGTGTATTTGCCGCCCTCTTGATCGCGAAACAGGGTCGGGGTCTTGGTGAGGTTCCCGGTGCGAGTGATCTGCGTGAACATTGCGCCCTCCTCGGCGTCTGAAAAGTGGTGGTTAGTGGTCAGTGAAGCTCGTACGTGATGCCGTCGATGCGGGCGAACCCGTCACCCTCGTAGATGCCGCAGCTGTGACCGTTCGTCCCGTACTCGTACCAGTGCGCGTCGCCTTGGTCGACGCTACCGGCATCGACGGGCCGCAGCAGCTGCACGACGAGCTCCTGGAGCTCATCACGGCTCGAGCCCGTGTACGTGATGAGTGCGGCGCCCTTCTGGTGGATCTCGTAGAAGCCCGAGCTATCCTCGTTGCGGCCGATGAGGGTCATCGCGCACCTGCCACGGTCTCGGTCAGCGTGTGGTCGTCGACGTGGCCGTCTCGCACGAGCTCCAGCGCCTCGACGTACGCCCACACAGTCGTGTGCTCGACGAGCGGGATGACGTCAGCTTCCCAGTCGTCGCCGTGCTCCAGCGCGGCCCACCGGGACGCGAGCTCGACCTCCGTGTCTGCGGTGAGGGTGCCGGTCGGGGTGATGAGTTCAAGCATGATTCGAGTCCTCTCGATGTGGCAATCTGTCGGGGAAGCGAGGGCCGGTCTTCCAGAGCACCCGACCCTCGCCGTCTCTTCGGTTAGGCGGGGCGGTGGTCGCGGTCGTAGCGGCTGAACCAGCGGAAGAAGTTCATGTCGAGGCGATCTCCGAAGCGGCGGATGCCGTCTGCGAGGTCGATCGTTTCCTCGGTCGCGGCGGCGTTGATGTCGGCCAGGGAGAGCGGCACCGTCTCCCACATGCCGTAGCGGGTGAACCAGACGTCGATGCGGTCGACGTCCTGCTCGACTTCCCCGACACCTTCACCGTTGATCACGGCGGCCACGCCGCGATCCACCGCGATGAGCATTTGCGGGCCTGGCCCGTGGGTCAGCGTTGCCGGGTCGAAGACTTCGTCTTCGAGTCGTGCGGCTTCGGCCGCGCGAGCGCGGGTAAGAAGGATGTCTGCGTCGAGCTTGATCGCGACGGCTCCTGTAGGACGTTCCATGATGTGGGTCTCCATCTCTCCATCGTTTTTTTGCCTGGAAGGCACGCAGTGCCGATCAGGACGAGGAGTGGAGCAGCAACCCTTGTGGCGGAGGGGGAGAGAGTTTCGGCGCGAGATAAGGGAGCTTGCGACCGCGTGCCGAAAGTCTCGGAGGAACCGGCCCGCGCAGCGGGCTTGTGCGCAATGGAGCGTCCGTACAATCGCCGCAGGCTTCCAGGCAAAAGAACGAGCGCCGCAGGCGTGAAAAGCACTGGCCGCGGAGCGGCATCCCTCGCGACCCGAAGGGGAGCCTCTTGTGAGTTGGGGGTGCGCGAGGGGGATGCTTCCCCCTCGCGGCGGCCGCCAGGTCGCCTGGGCTCGGTCGGAGTGATCTCGCTTTTTCGGTGTGGCAATCTCTCGGGGAAGCGAGGGCCGGTTTCTCAGACCGCCCGACCCCCCGGCGTCTCTCCGGGTCAGGCGATGCCGCGGCGGCGCATGTTCGCTCGGCGCTCCTCGACGAGCGCGGGCAAGGTGTCCGCACCGATGATCCAGGGGCCGTCGTCGTTGCCGATGATGCGGCGCTCCAGGCGGCGGCGCAGGATGTCGCAGAACTGCTTCGCCTCACTCGACGCCCAGTCCTCGGCCTCGCATGCCTGGTACTCGAACCCGTCGAGCGCGGAGAGCACTTCGCGCGGCGTCCACTCGGTGGACTTCGGCCGCGAGTAGGCGTAGACGTACGCGTTGTCTTCGCCGTACTTGCCGTTCACGGCGGCGGCGTTCGCGTCGACGAGCATCTGCCCGTACACCGTTTCAGTGCCGGCAGTGAGCTCGCGCACGTTGCCCATGTGTCCCCAGCTGCGAACCCCGTTGTACGGAGTGGACTCGGCCGACGTGTTGGTGACGAGGTTCCGCTCACTCGGGACAGCGGGGGCCGCGTGAATCGCGGCCCAGATCAGGACATTGAAGTGCTCGGGGCCAAGCATGATTGCGCTCATGGGGTGCTCTCTCTCAATCTCTCTCATCGTTCTTTTGCCTGGAAGGCACGCAGTGTCGATCAGGACGAGGAATGGAGCAGCAACCCGCAGGGCAGCGGGGGAGAGAATTTCGCCCCGAAGTAAGCGAGCCTGCGAGCGCGGGTCGAAAATCTCGGTGGCGCTGGCCGCGCGCAGCGCGGCTTGTGCGCAATGGAGCGTCCGTACAATCGCCGCAGGCTTCCAGGCAAAAGAACGAGCGCGACAGGCGCGAAAAAGCACGGGCCGCCTAGCGGCATCCCTCACGACCGCAGGGAGCCTCTTGTGGACTGGGGGTGCGCGAGGGGGATGCTTCCCCCTCGCGACGTCCGCCAGGCTGCCCGGGTGCGGCGGGGGTGTTCCCTACTCCGCACCCTCGGCGGCTGCCTTCTTCGCTTTCGCTTCTTCAAGCTGCCCGGCCGTGCGGTGGACCTGCACCTCGTGCCAGGTGTCTTGTGCGTCCACCTGTACTCGGTCGCCACGGCAACCGTCTTGGCGTTACAGCGCGCGACGATCCACCAGTTGCCGCGCAGCTACACGACGTCGCCCTTGGCGACATTGCGGCGACCACAATCGGTCGCCTTCCCGCTGGCGATCCGCTCCGCCCTGACGCCTTCCCAGAACTCGATCTGGTCGCGCAGCTCCGCAACGGCCGGCGCGAGCGCTTCCGCGCGGGCGGCCTGCTTCTCGGGTCACGGTGAGCGCTTCGGATCGAATGCCCGCTCAGGTTGCGAACGAGTGTTCATCGGAACCAGCCGCAACGGTGAGCAGGACTGCTCGGCGCGTTGCGGCAATGCCGCGACCGGCACGGGCACGGTTGATCCTGCTGGGTCAGCCCTACATGCTCGGCTCGTAGACCACTCCGGCGCACGAGGCCGGGAGCGCTACCGCGTCGTCCACACCCACTGCCGCGGGAACAGTCATAGCCCACGCGTTCATCGCGTCGAGGACAGGCCGCAGACCCTGGCCCAGCGCCGTGAGTTCGTACTCAACTCGGGGAGGAATCTCCGGGTAGGAGGTTCGGGTGACGATTCCGTACGCCTCGAACCTACGCAACCTGTCGGTCAAGGTGTGAGCGCTGATCCCGGGCAACGCGTCACGCAGCTGCCCGAAACGGTGAGGACCATTCAGGAGTTCCCTGACGATCAACGTCGCCCACGGCCCCTCGAGGAGCGACAGGAAGCGGGCAATTCCGCACTCCGGCCAAGTCTGTGCCATGAACCCCATCATGTCTCCTTAGTGCACTTGAAGTAACTGATGCATCCTATGCACTAATAGTCTCATGACAATCATCATTCATGGCGCATCGGGCGCCCAGGGCGCCCCTCTCCTCTCACTCCTGCAGGCAGCAGGCCACGACACCACTTCCGCTGTGCGCGACACGACCAAAGTCGACGGGAAGGCCGTTTCCGTCGACTTCAACTCGGTGTCATCCCTCGCTGAGGCCTACCAGGGCGCGAAGGGTGTTTTCGTTCACCTGCCGCTGGGAAGCCCGGACCAGCAGGCCGCATTCGCCACGGCGATCGGCGACGCGGTGGCACAGGCCCAGCCCGAGCGTGTCGTATTCTCCACGAGCGGTTACCCGCTGACACTGCCCGACGGCACAAACACTGCGCACGGGATCCTTCACGACAAGCTGGAGAAGTCCGGAGTGCCGTACGCGGTCATCGCACCGAAAACGTTCCTCGAGAACCTGCTACTGCCGGTCAGCCTTGAACCGGCCCGCACCGAGGGAAAGCTTCGCTACCCAATCCGTGAGGACTACGCCATCTCATGGATCTCCCACCTAGATATGGCCGACATCGCCGTGAAACTCCTCACGGACAACGTCGACGTGCAGGGAGTTGTCACCGCCGGGGCTCTCCCTGCCCTTCTCGGCGACGACCTCGCGGACGGATTCTCGGCTCACCTGGACAAGGCGGTCACCTTCGAAAGCCAGACCCCGGACGACTACGGCAAGCTGATCCTCCCCATCTTTGGTCCAGCCGGCGTCGAACCTGTCATCGCGTCGTACCACGCCCGCTGGTCGATGCCCGATGAACGGATCGACGAGTCCCGTTCCGCCCAGAAGTTGCTTGGCCTCGCCCCTCGCTCCGTTGAGCAGTGGCTGCGCGACATGGGAATCTAACGCCTCCGTTCGAGCGGTGGCGCCGGCTTGACGGGTCGGCGCCACTTTGACTTGGCCCGGGACCGTGGCGTCACACGACGAAGGTCATGCCACGGTGGCGCGGACGACGAACCCGTCGGAGGACTCCATCTGATAGTTGACCTCGAACGCGGCTCGGGCAAGGTCGCGGGATATCGCTCGAGCCGAGCCGCCCGATTGCGGGCTGAGCGCCAACACCAGCGAGGCAGAATCGCCGTCCATGACGTGCCGGATCTGTTGGAGCGCTGCGGGCCGGTCCACCCAGAAGTGGGCGTTATCAATGGCCAGCACCGCGTCAAAACTTGCCGCAGCAAAAGGCATCTGGTTTGCTTCCCCGACAACCAGCTCTAGACATCCACCGCGGAGAGCGTCCTCATTCCGGGCTCGCGCGCGTCGGTGCATCAACGGCGAAGGATCAAGACCGGTGACACGCCCCCTGGGCACGAGCGGGATCAGCGCCTCCAAAGCCAGCCCAGGCCCGAACCCGATCTCCAACACGCGCGCCGCATCGTGAAGCTCCAGTGCCGCTACCGCAAGCTCGCGCAACGTAGACCCGCTGCGTTCCATAAGATCAGCACCCCGCTCTCCGTCCGCACCCCGCGGAACCACGAATGTGTCGAAGATGTTCATGCCAACCCCTAACGTCACGCCACGCGTTCACTCGACTCATTACCGCACACGCCGTGTCGGTTACTTCAAGTGCACGATCGCGCGCCGAAAATGTCCTCCTATGCACAGGTCTGGCCCATCTGTCTGAGAGGCCCCTCTAACACCCTCGCCAGGCGAGCCACAAACGCTCGTTTGCGGAGAGCACACGGATCTGGGATTTGCCCCCTCCCCGACACCACCTCAAGGTGGCCGCAAATCACCGGCCCGCAGGGGTTCGCTCCGATCCGGAGTCCGCGCCGTCGGGGAGCACGAGGCACCTCTCGCCCAAGCTGCCCGCGACGAAGCCGGCGACCGGGCAAGAGGTTAGCCTGCCTATTCTTCCCACCCGCTGCTGGCTTCGACGTCGCGTTCCGGGCCCTGTGACTATCAGCGATTCCCCTGTCGCGAAACCAGGCTCGGTGACAACACCCCCAGATCATCAACGACACGGGCAGGAATCATGCCGAGCCCGGGATGGCCAACACCCTCCAAGGATCACTCCTCAACCGGGTAGGAAGAGAGTATCGGGCACCGAGACACGCGTTCAGTCGACCCAGGCGCTCTCATGCGCGGAGGTGTGCCCGCAGTGTATCTGCGAAGGCGTCAGCTGACCCCTCGGCCAATTGTCGAACGAGGTCTTCGTGTTCACGGATGATTTCCGAACAGCGAGCTAACAGTTCGTCCCCAGAACTGGAAAGAAGGAAACGCTGTCGATCAGCCAGCCGGTCGTTGAGCTCGAGGAGTACGTCATTGCCGGCGACTTCAACGAACGAGCGGTGGAACGTGATCGTGGATTCGATGAACGCACGCACATCCCGTTCTGCCATGGCTGCGCGCTGATCCTTGAGCGACTCCTCCAGGATGGTCGCCAGCCTCGCCCGTGTAGGAGCCGGAGCTAACGCGACTCCAGCAGCCTCGAGCACCAAGCGAGCGTCAGCAAGATCCGCGATCGCACGATCGTTCAGCTCACGGACGACTGCACCACGGTTGGGGTAGATGGTGAGCCAACCCTCTTCCTGAAGTCGCGACAGGGCCGCACGAACTGGCGTCCTGCTGACGCCGATCTCCGCCGCCATGGCGACCTCACCGAGCATCGCTCCAGCCGGATAGAGACCGTCGAGGATGCCAGCCCTGATCGCCGCGTAGGCACGCTCGCCAGCGCTTTGCGCAACTTCGCTCACGACTTGCCTCTCAGTTGGTGGTCCTCAAGCGTACGGCCAGGAGAGCGGGAGGGTGTCACGCTCCATCGAGACAGAAATCATTGTATACATATGGAATACAACTATGATCGACCTGGTTGCACCAGTCGTACACCACAGCTGGACATCGCCAGAACATGGTCACCCTCCCCAGGGCGGCATCGCGATGCCCCTACACGAAAGAAGGCATGATGTCCGCAGCACTCCCCGTCACCGATGCAACATTTGAGGCCGACGTCCTGCAGAGCGAACGCCCTGTCCTGGTCGACTTTTGGGCCGAGTGGTGCCCGCCTTGCCGCGCCGTCGGGCCGATCCTCGATCAGATTGCGGACGAGCACGCGGACAAGATCACGGTCCTGAAGCTCAACGTGGACGAGAACCCTCGCATGGCCGCGAAGTACGGCATCAGGTCTATTCCGGCGATGATGGTCTTCTCCGACGGTGAGATTGTCAATTCGATCGTGGGTGCAATGCCCAAGCCAGCACTTGAAGCACAGCTCGGCGACGTGCTCGCCTAGCCTCCCCCAGACGCCTCGAGCGAATCCAGCGAGCTGGCGCTGACTTTGATCGACGCCAGCTCGCTCGCTCACTCCACTCCCGCTCGGTATTCGCGACTCGCATGAAGGTGCGCCCCCATGACAGATTCAACTTCTTCCCTCAGCCAGGTTTCGAGCCGGAATCCCCTCAGTCAGCTCAGCTTGGACCAGCTGCGGCAGCGGACGAGCATGAAGTGGAGCGCACACCCAGACGACGTAATCCCCCTCTGGGTCGCAGAGATGGATGTGCCGCTCGCACCTGCGATTGTCGAAGCCCTGGAGCGAACCCTCCGCACCGGCGACACGGGCTACCCCATGGGAACGGCCTACGCCGAATCACTTCAAGAGTTCGCGGCAGCCCGCTGGGACTGGGAAGGGTTCGACGTAGCTCATACGGCCGTCATGCCGGACGTGATGATGGGCATCGTTGAGGTCCTCAAAGCCCTCACTGTCCCAGGCGACACGGTAGTCGTCACTCCCCCGGTCTACGCGCCCTTTTTCGCGTTTGTCACACACGCGGACAGGTACATCGCTGAGGCACCCCTGACTCAGCTCGGTCGACTCGACTTCGAGACGATTGAGCATGCATTTGTTCGACTTCGCCGAAACGGTGAACGTGGCGTGTTTCTCCTCAGCAATCCACACAACCCAACCGGTGCGGTTCACACCAGAGCAGAGCTGCAGACGCTCGCCAACCTCGCTCATCAGTACGGCGTTCGGGTCATTTCCGACGAGATCCACGCCCCGCTCACCCTCCCCGGTGCCATATTCACCCCGTATCTCAGTGTTGATGGGGCGGAGGACGCGTTTGCACTTACGTCAGCGTCGAAAGCGTGGAACCTCGCTGGTCTGAAAGCGGCACTTCTCATCGCGGGCCCCAAAGCGGTGTCGGACCTCGCTCGCATACCCGAGGAGGTCTCGCACGGGCCCAGCCACGTAGGTGTGATTGCGCATACCGCAGCCTTCACGAGTGGGGGCCAATGGCTGGACGAACTCATCGTTGGGCTTGATTCGAATCGGACCCTGGTCGAGCGCCTGCTCCGGACCGAGATGCCCGGCGCTTCGATGCGCAGACCTCAGGGCACCTATCTCGCGTGGATCGATTGCAGTGCGTATGGATTCGAGGAAACCTCTGGTAGCGATGCGCTAGCCGTTGTCACTGACCTCGCTGGACCCGCGAAGTGGCTGCTCGACAGTGCTCGAGTAGCAGTCAGCTCAGGACACGTGTTCGGCACGAACGGCGCCGGCCACGTCCGGCTCAATTTCGCGACATCTCCCGAGATCCTTCGCGAAGCGTTCACGCGAATCGGCACCGCGACACGCGCGTGGACCGGCAGCTAGTCGAGCGCCATCACAACCCTGCGCAGCACCGTGCCCTGCGCGGGCGCAGGCCGAGGCTCCCTTGATGGGCTGACTATGCGGTCCGGGTCGGTGTATTGACTGGATGACGGACAGCCTCGCCCCGGAGGCATCTGCCCACTTCTCCCACGGCTGTGAGTGCCGCCTCGGCAGCGGCCTGCTCGGAGAGATAAGCGACGTGCGGAGTCAGCGTGATGCCGGGAACACCCACGAGTGGACCACCGAACGACGGTTCTGACTCGAACACGTCGAGGCCGGCCCCTGAGAGTCGACCTTCCAGCACCGCGTCAGCCAACGCGCGCTCGTCGATGAGGCCCCCTCGGGCGACGTTGATCAGCGCGGCCCCGGGCTTCATCGCTCGAATCCTCCTCTCGGAGAAAATGCCTCTTGTACTGGGTGAGACCGGGATATGCAGGGACACGATGTCGGAGAGGGTCGTGACCTCTTCGAGTGACGCAGGTTCCGCCCCAGCCTCCAGAATTGAGGCTGCATGATGCGGCCTGGCATAGACGCGGACACGCATCTCGAAGGGTGCCACCAGCTCGATCAAGCGCTTGGCCGTTCGACCGAATCCGACGAGCCCCAACGACAGAGCCCTCATGCGCTGGCTACCGCGCGGCCTACCTTGAGGAAGCCACTGGCCAGCTTGCATGGTCCGGTCGTACTGCGCAATACCGCGAACCTGGTCGAGAATGAGTGCGAGCGCGTGGGTTGCCACCTCGTCAAAGTTCGCGTCCGGCGCGTTCGTGACTTGCACTCCTCTCCGCGTTGCCGCTTCCACATTGATGGAGTCGACACCCACGCCCGGGCGGGCCACGATCTTGAGGTGTTGCAATCCGGCAAGAACCTCTTCATTCACCGCTTCGGTCATGATGATGAGAGCATCCGCGTTGCGCGCATGGGCGATCAGCTCGGCGGGCGAGGCACCAGGGAGCTCGGAGATTCGGTAGTCGATCCCGTCGAGCTCTTCGAGCGACTCAGGAGTGAGCTCGATGAGTCCTGGATCGGTCTTCACGATGTGAAACATGAGGCTGCTCCACCTAGACCGCGAACGCACGGCGGACATCGCCGAGCCCGAACCCGGGATTCAGCGACTGCAAGTCTTTCGTGAGTGCCTCGCCCTCATTCTTCAGCCATTCAACGACGCGTTCACGACGCGGTTCAGCCAAGCGGGTCACTGTCCCGAGCACGCTGAGGGCTGCGACAGGCTCGCCCCCCGCTCCGAACACCGGGACTCCGAGCCCGACAACCTCGGGCATGTCTGCTGAGAAGAATTCGGTGAACCCCTGCGTCCGAGAGGCCTCCATGAGGCGCTGCAGCTCGGAGGCTTCCGGAACCTTTGGGCCGAAAGCCCGTTGATGCAGCTGCGCTGCAAGGGACGCGCTGAGCGCCTCGTCTTCCATCCACGACAGGAGTGCCAAGCTCCCGGCGCAGGATCCGAGTGGTCGCTTATCCCCGACGAGCGTGTCGACAACACGCACAGGGTGGGATCCCTGGACGAGGTCCGCGCACACTGCCCACCCGCCGATGAGGACCGACAGATAGACAGTGTCCCCGGCAAGCTGCTCGAGTCGCTCCAAATGAGGCCTCGCCAGCTCTAGCACCCCATGCCGAGCAGAGGCCGCAGCTCCGATCCCGACCAAGGCGACGCCAAGGTGATAAACACCCGACTGCGAATCGAACTCCACCCAACCAGCGGCCATGAGCGTGGCAAGGATGCGATGGGCTGTCGCTTTCGAGAGATCAGTTGCGCCGACGATCTCGGCCAGCTTGCACCCTTTTCCTTGAGCGTTCGCGAGAGCCTGGATCAGCACCATCGCACGGTCGACACTGCGGACGGTGGTTGAACCGGAATCGTCACCATACTGGGAACTTGTTTCACTCACGGACTCGACGGTAGCAGAAGTCGGGCTGAACTGGCCCAGGGAGTTTTCTTTTTGAGACACTGATCCACCTGGTGAGACAGAGACCTTGACAGCGACAAATCCTCGTGGTGTTCTTTTTCTGTCATCTACCGCGCAGGCAACGACGCCGCACGGATCACTCCCCCACAGCTGTTTCTGAGAGGCCAAGGATGTCTTCTACACAACTTCCCATCGATACGCGGGCCACCCTGCGTATCGTCACGTTCCGTCTCCTGCCGATCCTCATGGTCCTGTACTTCATGAGCTACGTGGATCGAGTCAACGTCAGCTTCGCGGCCATCGAAATGAACGCCGATCTCGGCATGAGCACGGCCGCGTACGGGCTGGGCGCGGGCCTGTTCTTCATCGGCTACTTCATCTTCGAAGTACCGAGCAATATCCTGCTCGACAAGTTCGGCGCTCGAGTCTGGATCACCCGCATCGTGATCTCATGGGGCACGATCGCGGGCCTCATGGCATTCGTCAACGGCGAGACGATGTTCTACGTCCTCCGCTTCCTGCTCGGCATCGCTGAGGCCGGCTTCTTCCCCGGAATCGTCTACTTCCTGGGCATCTGGTTCCCCCGCCAACAGCGCGCGAGGATCCTCTCCTACGTCTACATGGCTGCACCGATCTCGTTCCTCATGGGTGGACCTCTCTCCGCGTTCCTCATGGAGATCGGCAACAGCCATGAGTCGTTCACAGGCTGGCGCTTCATGTTCGCGACCGAGGGCATCATCACCGTTGTTCTTGGCATTGTCGGATTCTTCTTCCTCGTCGACCGCCCCTCGAAAGCGAAGTGGCTGAGCGCCGCGGAAGCACAGGATCTCGAGGAGAAGATCAGCGGGGAAGACAAAGAAATTGCCGCCGTCCACGGAGCTGGAACGTTGAAGAAAGCATTCACCCCACGCGTGTTCGCGCTTGCCTTCGTGTACTTCGGTATCGCATGGGGCATCTACGGCATCGGCTTCCTGCTCCCGCTGGCCATCAGCGATTTCCAGACGCAGTTCGGACTCGAGCTCTCCCTCCTTCAAGTCGGCCTGATCTCCGCGATCCCCTATGCCTTTGCAGCCGTTGCGATGTTTCTCTGGAGCAAGCACTCCGACCGCACCAACGAGCGCTTCAAGCACGTCGCCATAGCCGCCGCCGCCGGCGGAATCGCGCTCACGCTCGCCTTCACGTTCGACTCGCCCTACGCGATCATGGCCGCAGTAACCGTGACAGCCATCGGCATGTTCAGCACCATCCCAGTGTTCTGGCAGATCCCCTCGCTGTTCCTGACCGGCGCAGCCGCAGCAGCAGGTATTGGCATCATCAACTCGATCGGCAACCTCGCGGGCTTCTTCGCGCCGTACATCATCGGCGGACTCAAGGACGCCACCGGTTCCTACCAAGCCGGCATGCTGCTCGCCGGGCTCTTCATCGTGTCGGCGTCGGTCGCAGTGCTCTTGATTCGCACGCGACTGCGCCGAGCTGGCGAGGCGACCCGCGAAGTCAGAGTCATTCCTCAAGAAATCAACAACTAGTCACCGCAACGACGCTCTGACCTCCAACCAAAAGGAGAAGCAATTGACTTCCACCATCGCATCCATCGAGCTGCTGGCCTGTGACGCCGGCTGGCGCAACTATCACTTCGTGAAGCTCACAACCTCCGACGGCGTCATTGGATGGTCCGAGTACGACGAGGACTACGGCCCTCGCGGCCTCACCCAGGCACTCGAGCTCTACACGCCACTCTTCTTGGGGGCCGACATCATGGAGACCGAACGCGCCTACCAAGCACTCGCGACCACGATGCGACCAGCCCCACATGGCATCACCGGCGAAGTCCTCGGCGCGATCGAGAACGCGATGCTCGACGCCAAGGCTCGCACGATCGGAGTTCCCGTCTACGAGCTCCTCGGCGGCAAGATTCGCGACAGCATCAACATCTACTGGTCACACTGCGCAAGCTGGCGCATCAGCCACCCTCAGCACTACGGTAACGCGGTCACTGATCTTGGGGGCGTCCGGGCCGCGGGCGAGGAAGCTCGAGAGCGAGGCTTCCACGCGGTCAAGACGAACTTGTTTGAGTACGGCGAGTCCGGCCCTAAATCCTGGGCGACAGGGTTCGCGAACCCTTTCAACCCCGGTCTCAACATCACGACCAAACTCCTCAACGATGTCACCGCCCACGTGGGTGCACTTCGCGACGGAGTCGGTGACGAGGTCGAGCTCTTCATTGACTTCAACTTCAACGCGAAGCCAGAGGGAGTGCTCAAGCTCCTCAGTGCGCTCGACGGATTCAACATCTCCTGGGCCGAATTCGACATCTACAACCCAGACGCACTTGCCTTCATCCGCGCGCAATCGGGGGTCGCCGTTGCGTCCTGTGAGACGTCGTTCGGCGTGCGTCAGTTCTTGCCGTACCTGCGGGCACAGGCAATCGATGTCGGCATCATTGACGTCGTCTGGAACGGCGTCGCCCAAGGAATGAAGATCGCACACACCGCAGAAGCATTCGACGTCAACATCGCGCCACACAACTTCTACAGCCACCTAGCCACCACGATGAGCGCCCAGTTCGCGATGGCTGTTCCGAATCTCCGCATCATGGAGCACGACGTCGATCGTCTCAGCTATGACGATGACCTCTTTACTGACCGTCCGCGGATCGTGGGCGACGAGCTCACCGTGCCGAGCGGTCCTGGCTGGGGCATGACCCCCATCGAGGACGAGATCCGGCGCCGCCCTCCCGTGCACCGAGAAGGCTATTTCGGCAACAAGCCTCTCAAGCGCTGACCATTTCCTCCACCGACCACCAACCACAACACAGAAATAAGGACACACATGTCAAACACGCAGAAGCCTGGGATTAACGCCGTCGCACTCAAGGAGACGATCGCTGCAGTCACTGACAACCGCGCGCTGGGCCAGCTCACCATCTCAGTGAGCAGCGTCTCGACTGGCGGTACGACGGGCAAGACATCCACAGGCACCACTGTCCAGGCAGGAGAGACTGACAACTCCCGCGCGGGCAAGTTCACGGTGCACAGCGACGAACCTGTTGCTCTGCTCGGCACGGACGCGGCATTGAGTCCAGCCGAGTACATCTCACACGCGCTTGCCGGGTGCTACATCGTCAGCCTCGGCGCGATCGCAGCACAGCGTGGAATCGAACTCGAGAAGATCGACCTGGACCTGGACCTGGACCTGGACCTGGCCGGGTTCCTTGGCGTCGACGACAGTGTCCGTAATGGAATCCAGGAGATCCGAGTCGGTGTCAAGATCGATGCGCCAGGAGTCTCGGACGCAACGCTCGCTGAGCTCGTCGAAGTCCTTGAGCAGACGTCCGTTATCCGCGAAACGCTGATCAACCCTGTCAAGGTCGTGACCACGCTCGCGTAATGCGTCAATCGAGCCGGGAGACGCCTGCAGCGCCTCTCGGCTCGTGAACGTTGGGTAAGGCCAATTTGAGATTGGAATATGGTTCCATTTATTCAGCCTTGGACCCAGCGTGCCACAGAGACCCGCCTGTTTCCCGCTCGCCATCTCCGTCTTAGAAGCTCCGAGAACTAACCGTCCAGATGACATCCGTCGGAGGGGACTTATGTCCAGGCGCGAGAGAAGTCGGAATTCGGTAGGACGCACCATTAGGTTCAACTCAAATTTCCGCCGACCGGTGACTTGATTCCCCGTTGTTCTCTTCCTATCCGATTGAGGAGTGATCCTTGTAGGATGTTGGCCATCCCTGGCTCAGCGTGATTCCTGCCCCTGTCGTTGATGATCTGTGGGTGTTGTCACCCAGCCTGGTCTGGCGGCTTGTGATCGCTGATAGGGACATGGCCCGACGTGATGCCAAGTGTCGCTCGTAACGTGGACGTCGAGACTCGCCGCCACTTGGTTCTGCCAACACTGCAACCGAGTTCAGAAAAGGAAGGGCTGGTGGAAAGCAGCATCGTCGATGCACGACAGCGTCGTCGCACGAAGCCACCCTCGACTTCGCAGCGTTGGCCGCGGAACCCGCGCAGGCAGAGCTGACGTCGACCTTGAACAACAGCCTCCCCTCAGTCGGATACGCCGACCTCGACTTGACTGGCACTCCGAAATGCCCGCCAGCGAGATCGTGAATTCGGGCAATTTCGTCACCGATCCAGCTGGCCGAGCCATAGCCGTGTAGGACGCCCTGTCGGTCGGCGTACTGGGCCTTCTGACCGACCAGAAAACCGTTGACCAGGTCCTCGCCGAAATGGATGCCGCCTGGAAGGCATGACCCTCGATGAACTGAGGGAAGCCTCACGCAAGGAACGTGCCCAGTCGAACGCGCCCGCTGGTAACAGCGGGCGCGTTCTGCCATCGATGCCCCGGCACGCACCTCGCGAATTAACGCTACTTCTTGTAGATTAAATGAAGATCTCGTCTACAGAAGGAACTCCCCATGCGCACGACACCACTTCGAGCCTCAGCGGCCCTCGGCTCGGTCGCGGTCCTGGTGGCCCTCGCGGGCTGCTCGACCAGCCCAGCTACCGCAGAGGCCACCGACGGCACCACTCTGATTGGCGGGTCAACCGAATACCCTCTGACAGTCGACAACTGCGGGTTCGAGCAGACCTTCGAAACAGCCCCATCTCGGGTTGTGCTCCTCAATGGGGCATCCGTCGCAGAGGTGGAGTCGCTCCTGCTCCTCGGACTCGGAGACACCGTCCTCGCGAACACGCAGAACTACGGGATGTCCGACCAGCCGGAACTCGTCGAACAGATCGATGCACTCCCAACAGGCGATCTGGAAATGGCCGGCAGCTTCGAAATCCCAGCAGAGCAACTACTGGCCCTCAAACCTGACCTCGTGATCGCCACCACCTCCGGCGGGTTCGACCCCGATTCAGGCCAATCCTCGCGAGACGAGCTTGCCGCCGCAGGCATCAAGACAATCGTCAATCCCGCCAACTGCGCGATGGGCAAGGAAGACGCCACAGCAGCAGAGCAGGATGCGTTCGACAACGCCACCGTCGAATCCTCCTTCGGGCTCCTCAACCTCATCGGCAACGTCTTTGATCGCCAGGACGAAGCCGACTCGCTGGTCACTGACCTTCGCGCTCAGATCGACGCGGTCTCAGCGGCGGTCGAAGGCCGCGAGAAGCCGAACGGCCTGATCGTGTTCCCTGGCATGTCGATGATGACCCCGAATGGGATGCCGGCCGTCTTCCTCGGCGGCATCTTCGACGACGTCCTGACCCGAGCCGGAGTCGGCGGAGCGCTTGACGGGGGGGGTCTGGACTTCACCTCGTCCATCGACGCAGAGCAACTGGCAGCCGCCGACGTCGACATCCTTGTCGTCGGCGGGTTCATGAGAGACGAAGACCTCGACGCTGAAGCTGCGGCCCTCTTTGCCGAGTATCCCCAGTGGGACGCCGCGAAGAACAATAAGTACGTCACCGTGTCCGACGGCGTCTATGTCGGCCCAACGAACGCGGCGGCCGTGACCAAGATCGCGCAGGCCGCCCATCCTGACGCCTTCTAGCACGATGAGACCTGCGGGGAGTCCTGCCACCCGAGCTCCCCGCAGGTCACTTCTCGTGTGGATGCTCTACTTGTCGGTGGCCGCTGCCATCACGGCTGTGCTCGCCGTCTCGATCGGCAGCGTGCAGGTAAGCCCGACAGCGGTATTGTCAGTGGTCAGCGCGAATCTCAGCGGTGATTTCACTGGTGTCGATCCCCTGCATCAGAAGATCGTGTGGGAGCTCCGAGCCCCGCGCGTCCTCCTCGCCGGTGTCGTCGGTGCAGGGCTGTCTCTCGCGGGAGCCGCACTCCAGGGGCTCCTGCGCAACCCTCTCGCAGACCCTTACATCATTGGCGTCTCGTCCGGAGCATCCTTCGGGGCAGTGCTCGTGATGACGTTCGGATCGTCAGTGCTCCTCGGGCTCACGACCTCGGCCGCGGCTTTCCTCGGTGCCGTCGGGCTCCTGGCGCTCGTCTACGCCTTCGCGCAACGCTCGGGCTCGTTCTCCGACATGCGGCTTGTCCTCTCCGGCGTTGCCCTGGGGTACGTCGCCATGGCGGGAACGAGCTTCGCGCAACTCCAAGCCGAACCCGGCGAGATCCGGGGCATCCTGTTCTGGATGATGGGCAGCGTCGCGGGCGCACGCTGGGACACGCTGCTCGTGCCAGTTCTCGTCATCGTTGGAACGGGAGTCTGGCTCCTCAGCCACGCTCGAGGCTTGAACGCGCTCGCTCTCGGCGACGACGACGCCGTGGCCGTCGGCCTCAATCTTCGCCGCTTCCGACTGAATCTTCTCGTGACGTCCGCCCTTCTCACCGCCGTCGCGGTGAGCGTGGCTGGCGGGGTGGGCTTCGTTGGACTCATCATCCCTCATGCGATGCGGCTGCTCATCGGCGCAGACCACCGCCGACTGCTCCCCATCACGGCTGTCGCCGGGGCGCTCTTCTTGATCAGCGTCGATCTCGTGGCTCGAACGATCGGAAGCCCCAACGAGTACCCTCTGACCATCTTCACCGCACTCGTGGGAGGGCCGTTCTTCCTCTGGCTGATGAGAACCACGGGAGGACGCGCGTGAGAGTCATTCTCGACCACGTCTCCATCAGCCTCGGCGGGCGCCCGTTCATCGACGACCTGAGCCTCGAGGTCGCGGATGGGTCATTTGTTGCCATAGTGGGCCCGAACGGTTCAGGAAAATCGACGCTGCTTCGAGCGATGTATCGTGCGCTGGTGCCCGACTCAGGCCGGATCCTGATCGGTGATACCGACGTATCCACCATCAAACCTCGGGACGCGGCCAGACTTCGCGCGGTCGTGACCCAGCATCAGACCAGCAACGACAGCCTTCTGGTGCGTGACGTCATCGCGACAGGCCGGCACGCACATCAGAGCTGGTTCACCCCGGAGTCGTCAGCAGACCGATCCATCCTCTACGACGCTCTGGCGAAGTGCGGGGCTGAACACCTCTTCGATCGCCGCTACGCGACGCTCTCCGGAGGCGAGCGTCAACGGGTGCTCTTGGCCCGGGCAATCTCCCAAGAAGCCGCCGTCTTGCTCCTGGACGAACCGACGAACCACTTGGATGTGACTGCGCAGCACGACCTGCTGGGACTGCTCGAATCCGTCCCCATCACCCGCGTCGTCGTCCTGCACGACCTGAACCTCGCGGTCGCTCACGCCGATCACGTCATCGTGGTCAGCAGCGGGCGGATTCACGCCTCGGGACCCCCCGCGGAGGTTCTCAGCAGCACGTTGACGGAGGAGGTCTTCGACTGCCGCTCCCAGGTGATCGTGAACCCACTGACCGGAAGACCACTCATCGTGACCGCTCCGCTTTTGTAGCAGGGCTGAAACACATGCGACGCCCGTCGAGTCCGAGACAAGCGCAGCAATGCAGTGTGGGAAATCGGATATCTCTACATCAGGTAGATTTAATTCGATTCCCAATCGAAGGAGCCCCATGCGACCTCACGCCCGCCGCTTTGCCCCCAGCATCGGAGCCGCCACGGCTCTCTTGCTCCTGACGACCGGATGCTCCACAAGCAGCTCCCCCTCACCCTCCGAGACCTCGGGCGCGTCGGAAACGAGCGGCTACCCGGTGACGCTGGAGAACTGTGGGCGTGAGATCACCGTCGGGGCCGAGCCCGAGCGGATCGTGAGTTTGTGGCAGTCGACCACCGAAGCTCTGCTTGCCCTCGGGTTAGGCGACCGGATCGTTGCAGTGCAGGAGGCCTACGCCCCGTACCCCGACTCGGTGGCGGCGGAAGCCGAGGGGCTGACGTCGGTCGGCAGCCAGATGGGGTTCCCGTCGAAGGAGGTGCTGCTGAGCCAGCAGCCCGACTTCGTGACGGGACAGGTCCTCGAAGGCTTCGCGTTTGACGCCTCCCAGGGGTATGCCTCCGTCGAGCAGCTCGAGCAGGCCGGGGCGACGGTCTACGGTGCGAATCTCTGCACCATGACAGACAACCAGAGCATCGAAACGTGGAACATCGATACCGTCTCGAAGACACTTCGCGACTACGGGACCATTTTCAATGTGTCCGCGAAGGCTGACGAGGTCATCGCCGGCCTCGAGGCCGATAGGGAGAAGGTCGTTTCCGCCGTCGAGGGCGCGCCGACCGTAAAGACGGCCTACTTCAACGGCGGAACGGGTCCCGTCATTGTCCTCGCCGGCGGAATTTACGATGACCTGATCACCACGGCGGGTGGTGAGAACGTCTTCCCCTCGGACGCCACTTTCGTGAGCAAAGAGGAGTTCGCCGCTGCGGATGCTGACGTAATCCTGGTGGGAACGTTCCCCGGCCAGGACTTCGCAACGCAGAAGGCGTTCCTCGAGGAGAACTTCCCCGACCACCCCGCCGTCAAGAACGGTCGCATCAGTGAAGTGCCGACACAAGAGACCGACTCTTCGATCTCGGTCATGGTGGGACTGACGAAAATCGCGAACGCACTTCACCCTGACCTGGGCCTCCCGGTTCCCACCTCATGACCCGCGCGACCGTCCCGGCGCGGCCCCGCATCCAAGTGTCGCGGCGCCCCCAGGCGGCAGTCAGTCTTCTGCTCATCGCGTGCGCTGCAGCGATAGTCCTCTCGGTCGCCGTCGGGAGCGTAGGAATCTCACCGGGCCGGGTCCTGGAAGTTATCTGTGGACGACTACTGCCCTGGGGCGCTGGCCCTGTCGATGGGCTCGATGACCAGATCGTCTGGGAGTTCCGCCTGCCGCGTGCGCTACTCGGTTTCGTCGTGGGCGCCGCCCTTGCCGTGTCGGGGGCCGTGCTGCAGGCAGTTGTGCGGAACCCCTTGGCAGACCCTTATGTGTTCGGGGTCTCTTCCGGCGCATCCGTGGCCGCCGTTGCAGCCATCACCCTCACGACGGGCGTGTTCGCGACGGTCTCGACGCCGGTCGCGGCTTTCGGCGGGGCGCTCATCACGACGATCCTGGTCTTCGTGCTCGCGCAGCAGAGCGGGCGGGTGACTCCCAACAGGCTGGTCCTCGCCGGGGTGGCGATGTCCTATCTGCTCAGCTCGATCACGAGCTACCTCGTGCTGCGATCCAGCGGAACCAACCAGGGCGTGGGGCAGGTCCTGTCCTGGCTGGCCGGCAGTCTCGCGGCGGCGACCTGGAGCGACCTGGGGGTACCGACTCTTGTCCTGGTTGTGGTGACGACGCTGCTCATCCTCCTCGCCCCTATCCTCAACGCGTTCCTGACCGGGGACGAGACTGCCGCGAGCCTGGGCGTCGACGTCGGCCGCGTGCGATTGGGGCTCTTTGTTCTCACCTCACTGCTCGTTGGAGTCGTCGTCGCCGTCAGCGGATCTATCGGGTTCGTCGGACTTGTCGTGCCACACGCGGTGCGAATGGTGATCGGTTCCGATCACCGCTGGGTACTTCCCGCTTCCGCCCTGGCCGGAGGACTGCTGCTGGTGGTGGTGGATATCGGCGCGAGACTGCTCCTCGCGCCGACGGAGGTACCGGTCGGGCTGCTCACCGCCGTCGTCGGAGCACCGTTCTTCCTCTGGCTGCTGCGACGATCCGGCCGGAGAACGACATGAAAGCTACGAACGAGGTGAGCGCCTCGCTTCGCATCGAGGGCGTCAGCATCGATATCGCGGGCCAGCGAATCATCGAGCATGTATCGCTCAGCGCTCATGAAAACGTCGTCGGACTCGTGGGCCCAAACGGCAGCGGCAAGTCGACCCTCCTCCGCACGGTCTACCGGATGCTGCGCCCCGCCGATGGGAAGGTGCTCACCGCCGACCGCGACGTGTGGACCATGCCGGCTCGAGACGCCGCCCGCGTCACTGCAGCAGTCGTGCAAGACAGCCCCGCCGACCTCGAACTCACTGTCGCAGACTGTGTCGCGACCGGAAGGCTCCCCCACGGCAGACTCCTCGGCTCGGACCGAGCTGAGGATCGCCGCGCAGTGGAACACGCCATGTCGACCGCAGGAGTCGCGCACTTCGCCAGCCGAGACGTCAGCTCCCTCTCCGGCGGCGAACGCCAGCGCGTGCAGCTTGCCCGCGCCCTCGCGCAGCAACCGCAGATCCTGGTGCTCGACGAACCGACCAACCACCTCGACATCCGCTACCAACTCGAGCTCCTCGCGCTCATCCGCGACCTCAAGATCACCACCCTCGTCACCCTGCACGAGCTGAACCTCGCCGCGTCCTACTGCGACGAGATCGTCATGCTCGATCGGGGGCGAGTCGTCGCGTCGGGCTTCCCCGACGAGGTCTTCACCCCGCAGCTGTTGCATCAGGTGTTCGGCGTCCGCGCAGACACCCTCACGAATCCGCTCACGGGTCGCCTGCACCTCGTCTACGCGGACAGGTAAGCGCCCAGTCCTGACCGTCGCGACCACCACACATCCGCACCGCCCAACAGACAGAGGATTCACCGCACATGAACGACACACCAGACCCCGCCGCAGCCATGCCCGGCCACCCGGCCGGGCAGAACCCGACAGGCAGCACTCTGTTTACCGTGACCGGTGACGACCCCGCCAAGCAAGCGGCCGTCGACCGCTGCATTGCCGCCCACGACGACCTCGCCGCTCTTCCCGGGTTGCGTTTCGCGACCGATAAGACGGTCCTCATCGTCCTGCACCCGGGGTTCGAACTTCTCGACGTCGTTGGTCCCTTCCACTTCCTTGCGGGCACAGGAGCGACCGTAGAACTCGTCTCCACCGGCCCCACCGGTGAGCCAGTGCCCAGCGGCAGCGGCGTGGCACTCATGCCAACGGCCACCTTCGAGGACGTGAGCGTTGCACCCGAGGTGCTGCTCGTCCCCGGCGGCGACACGGGAATCCTGCTTCGCGACAAGCGGGCGATCGCGGAACTCAAGCGCCTGGGCGATGAAGCCACCTATGTCACGAGCGTGTGCTCCGGTTCGATCGCACTCGCTGCCGCAGGCCTGCTGGACGGCTACCGCGCGACCTCGCACTGGGGCGTCCGGCATCTACTCGCGGGCTACGGCGCCATCGAGGTCAACGAACGCATCGTCGAGGACGGCAACCGGCTGACCGGCGCCGGGGTCACCGCGGGAATGGATCTCGCCATCAAGCTTGTCTCGTACCTCTGTGGTGAGGAGCTGGCACGCTTCGCCGTGCTCGGCGCTGAGTACGTCCCTGAGCCGCCCTACGACACCGGCACTCCCGAGAAGGCCGGCAGCGCACTCACGGAGCTTTCCCGCGACTTCCTTGCGCCTCTCGAGCTGGAACTGCGCGCTCCCGCGAGCTGAGCCATAGCGATCTCGCTTAACGTGGCCGTGACGTGCTCGCCTCCCAAGGGAAATAACCCATCCGTAGATTCTGGCGGGCGGTGCATCAGAGAACTCGGGAGGCAGCATCCATGGAGCTACGACAACTTCGGTACTTCCTTGCGGTCGCGGAGACACTGCACTTCGGTCGCGCGGCTGAGTTGGAGCACATCGCACAATCCGTCGTCAGCGTCCAGATCTCGCGACTGGAGCAAGAACTCGGTGTCACGCTCTTCCACAGAACGAGTCGGCATGTCGAGATCACGCCTGCCGGAGCCGCCTTCCGCACGCACGCGCAACGAGTGCTCTCCGAGCTGGGCGAGGGGATCGCAGCTGCTCGTGGCTGCCTTGTCGAGAACCAGCACCTGCGGATCGGTGCGTTCACGGACGATCCCTTGACGCATCGTTTCCTCTCCACGTTTCAGAGGCGCCATCCCAAGGCCAGACTCAGCTATACCGAGCTCTCGATCTCCACCCAGATCTCCGGGGTCGTCGACGGGCACGTCGACGTATCACTCGTTTGGTTGCCGTCGGCGGACCGTCGTGTCCGCGTGGATCCGCTCTACATGGAGATGCCTGTCGCAGCGGTTCCCGCGTCTCATCCGCTCGCGCGCAAGCGGAGACTCGGCATCGACGACCTGCTCGACGAGCCGTTTGCGCTCGCAGCGGAGGGCACACCCTCTGAGTGGCGTGCTCATTGGTCGCTTGACTCGCGTCGGGGAGGCCCTCCGAAGGGTGACGTCGAAGTCACCTCGGCACGGGAATCGATAGCGGCCGTCGCCTACAGCGGTGCGGTCGACACGATGTCCGCCAACTCGGCAGGATTCTGGTCGCACCCCGGCGTCCGTTTCTTGCCGATCGAGGACGCTGAGCCGACGAGTCTTGCACTGGTTACCGCCTCACACTCTTCGAGGCCCCTCGTGGAGTCCTTCCGCGACATCGTGATGGAGATCGTGAGAGACGAGATCGCTGCGGCACCTGGCGCTGTCTCCCTGGTGAGCTGAGCTCGCAGTCATCGTTCGCGCATCAGGATCGATCGATCGCAGATTGCCCGTTGATGCAGGCAATCGGCCAGAAGCACGATGTGAACAGCATCCAGTGCATCTCGATCAATCGAATCCCCAGGAGTCCGACATGCTCACGCTCGAAACCGCAACTCGTCGCTTCACCGAGAAGTTCTCGAAATCCGCTCAGCTCACGGCCGATGGGCGGGGTGTGATTCCGGGCGGTTACAGCCGAACCTCGTTTAACTTCGGGCCACATGCGGTCTTCGTCAGCGGAGGAGAGGGGGCCTTCATCGACACGATCGATGGCCACCGCCTCATGGACCTGAACAACAATTTCACCGTCAATATCCTTGGCCACGGGAATGCTGCGATCAACGATGCTCTCATCGCCGCACTCCCGTCTGGCGCCTCTTTTGGGAACCCCGTCGCCGAGGAAGCCGAGTTGGCGAAGCTCCTCATCAGCCGTGTCGATTCGATCGATATGGTGCAGTTCTCGTGTTCCGCGTCGGAGTCGATCATGAGCGCGGTCCGGGTCGCTCGGGCGTTCACCGGTCGCACGAAGATCGCAAAGTTCGAGGGCGGGTACCACGGCTTCACCGATCCCGTGAACATCTCCGGACACCCGCACCCCGCTGAAGAATACGGTTCGGATAGTGACCCACTGCCGGTCGCTGACAGCGCCGGTATCCCGGCCGTCGTCATCGAGCAGGTCATCGTGCTGACGCAGAACGACCTGGCCGGCACGGAACGTATCCTGCGTGCAAACGCGCACGAGCTGGCCTGCGTGCTCGTTGAGCTCGAGAGCGGAGCCGGTGGACACGTCGTACTGCGCCGCGACTTCGTTCAGATGCTGCGACGAGTAACGGATGAACTGGGCATCGTCCTGATTCTCGACGAGACGATGAACCTTCGCGGCTCGATCAACGGGATGCAGAGCCTCTACGGAGTCCGGGGCGACCTTACGGTGATGGGCAAGATCATCGGCGGTGGGCTGCCGTTGGGTGCAGTCGGAGGACGGGCCGACATCATGGAGGTCCTCGCTGACGGTCGCGTGCCGATCTCTGGCACGCATCACGGCCAGCGTCTCGCCCTGATCGCCGGGCTCGCCTGCATGAAGGCGCTCGACGAGCGGGCCTACGATCGACTCAATGCCATGGCCGCGCGCATCCTGTCCGAGATCGCGGAGTGGACGACGGCCCGAGGCAGCGGATTCACGATCTTCGGGGGCGGGTACTCTTCCCTGGCCTACGCCTACTGCACTGAGCCAGGCTTGACCGTCGATACGCATCGCGACTACTGGCGAAACGTCGATGGCGAAAAGACGCAGACTTTCTCTCTCGAGCTCGCGAACCGTGGGTTCTTCCCTGTGGCACGAGGTGAGCTGTCCCTCTCGCTTGCCATGACCGACGATGACATCACCTCGTTCATCGATGCCGTCAAGGGCATCGTCAGCGACATGGAAGCGTAACTGCGCTCGCGCTTTCGTCGGCTCTGGGCGTCAGCGGCTGAGGAGACGGCCCATGTGTGCGTCCAGGTGCGCGCCGACCTCGTCCAGGGTGCCACTTCGCAGCGCACGGACCTGCAGTCCATCCCAGAGAGCGACAAGCCGGACCGCTTCACGCCACAGCTGTCCCGATTCGTGGGCAGAGGAAGCTCGCAGGTACTCCTGCAGGCGACTCGTGAAGTAGGCGATCGTGCGCCGGTAGCGTTCGGCGAGGAAGGGGTGCGCGGGATGCGTCGGTGACGCCGCTTCGCTGGTCAGGACCGCATAGAGCTCGATGAGTCCGGGTTCTTCACGCGCGTCGCGACGAGCCTCGCTGCCGAGGCCGGCGAGCTCGCCCGCCGCGTTCCCGCGTTGGACCTCCTCGCCGCGGCCCGCGAGGAGCTCGTCGCGGCGGCGGAGGACCGCGGTGAGCAGCCGCTCCTTCGAGCCGAAGTGGTGGAGCAGTGTGGATGCGGATACGCCGACACTCGCTGCGAGGTCCCGGACGCTCACCCCGTGGTAGCCGTTGCGCGTGAACTGTTCCGTTGCGTCGATGAGGATCTGCTGTCGCATGTGCCGCCCCTTCACGTAACCCTCGGTGTCGGTGCCTGCGACCTGCGGGATCGAGGAGAGCTTGTCGTACCCGGACACCCACCGCGGGGCAGGCACATCGCCGGGCTTGGGCTCGCGCAGGAACTGTGCGAGAGGCGCGAGCTCTGGAAGGTACTGCGCGACCATCTGCAATCCGGACCACATCGCGAGATCGTGCACCGACCGCTCGACCTCGCCGGACTCGGCTGGCGCGAATCTCTCGACCGTCTGGAGTCGACGCGCGACAAGGAGAGCGCCAGCGGGTTCGATTCCGGGACCCGTGACGCCGAGGAGCACCGACATCGCGTCGAAGCCGTCGACCTCGCTCAGAAGCCCGGCTGCGTCCGCCAACCCGTCACCAGGGCGCCCGTCTTCCGTCAGGGCGCGGTCCGCAGCCACGTCGATATCCGTGGCCATCGCACGCAGGAGGTCGCCTTTCGTCGGAAAGTGCTTGAGCAGACCGGGATGTGACATCCCGGCAGCGGCGGACACGTCGCGGAGCGAAGTCCCGCCGATCCCCCGTGCCGGGAAGAGCGTGCGAGCGGCAGCCACGATCGTGGCACGGGTCCGAAGTGAGCTGGCAGACCTTGTCGTCGAGATACTCACCGCTTCATCGTCCCACGTCGCCAGTTACCGATAGTTCTATTTTGAGTTACCACTCGTTCTAATTTGATCTATGCTGACCACACCGTTCGTTCTCTCCCAGACAGAGGAAAGCTCATGACAGTGTCGTCACCGAATACACCCCAACACGATGGTCAGCTGACCGCTTCCCCCGAAACGGCGCACAGCAGCCCCGGCGGCGGCTACTTCGCGGCTCTGGGGTTTGCGACCTTCGGCCTCTACCTCGCACTGCTGACTCCGGTCTTCGTCTCGATGGCGTTCAAACTGCAGCACATCACCAGCACTCCAGGGGACGCCGTAGCAGCACTCGGTCTCGTCACCGGCATCGGCTCACTCTTCGCGATGTTCGCGAATCCCCTCGTCGGGCGCCTGTCTGACCGAACCACTTCACGCTGGGGTCGCCGACGTCCGTGGATCGTCGGTGGCGCCGCCGTCGGCGTGCTCGCGTCCTTGCTCATCGGCATTGCAAGCGACGTGTGGGTGGTGCTGATCGGGTGGTGCCTGACTCAGGCCGCAGTGAACGGTGCACTCGCCGCATTGAACGCTACGGTCCCAGATCAGGTTCCAACTGCCCGGCGCGGGCTCGCCTCGGGGATCATCGGCGTGATGACCTCCGCCGCGATCCTGGGTGGGAGCTTCATCGTCAACTTCCTCGCCGATGACGTCAGCCGTTTCGCCGCGCCGGCCCTCGTCGGTCTCGTCGCCGCGGTGGTCTTCGCCCTTCGACTCGATGATCGCAAGGTCGCGAGCGCGCCCGCTGAACGCTACGGGGTGCGCGAGTTCCTCGGGTCGTTCGTCTTCAACCCTCGCAAGCATCCCGACTTCGCCTTCGCCTGGTTGACGACCTTCCTCGTCATGTTCGGCTACGCCGGCGTCGCCACGTTCCTGCCGCTCTACCTCAGCGATCGCTTCAGCATGGAAGAACAGGAAGCGATCGGGATCGTCCTTCTCTGCAACTTCGCGTCCACGGCCGCCACGGCAGTCTCCGGCGCGCTCGCCGGAATCGCATCCGACCGCACGGGACGTCGACGAGTCTTCGTGACCCTGGCGGGGCTCGTCATGGCGGGCGGCCTGGTCCTGATGGCCACCGCCACGACGGTGACTATCGTCGTGGTCGGCCAGGGCCTGATCGGCTTGGGAGCCGGCGCCTTCCTTGCCGTCTCGCTTGCCCTCGCCACGCAGGTGCTGCCGAACCCGGAAGACACCGCCAAGGACCTGGGCGTCCTCAACATCGCGAATGCCCTGCCCCAAGCTGTCGCCCCCGCGGTGGCACCCGCGATCATCGCTTTCGGCGCCATGACACCACTCGGCGGGTACTCCGTGTTTTACCTCGTCGGAGCAGTGGTCGTCATCGCCGGTGCAGCCGTCGTCTATCTCATCAAGGGAGTCCGATGAACCCGATCAACGTCCAGCAGGCAACCGACGAGGGCCTCGACACGAGGTACCGCGACGCTGCCTTGCCCGCGCGCGAGCGCGTCGAGATACTGCTCGCACAGATGACGCTCGAGGAGAAGGCAGGACTCTTCTTCCACGACATGATCTCCATGAACGAAGACGGATCCCTGTCCGACGGTGACGATGAGTTCCACCTGCCCTCGAATGAAGAACTCGTCACCGGCAGGCTCATGAGCCACTTCAATCTCCTCACCGGAGGCGACCCCGTCGCGATGGCCACCTGGCACAATCGCATCCAGGAGCTCGCCGCCTCCACTCGCCTGGGTATCCCGGTCACGATCTCGAGCGACCCTCGCAACTCGTATTCCGACAATCCGCTCGCGGGTCTCCTCGCTGGCAGCTTCTCGGTTTGGCCCGAGACCCTCGGCTTGGCCGCAACTCGTGACGAAGCTCTCGTCGAGAGATTCGGTGACGTTGCCAGACGGGAGTACACGGCCGTCGGTATCCGTGTGGCGTTGCACCCGCAGGTTGACCTCGCGACTGAGCCCCGTTGGGCTCGTCAGCTCGACACCTTCGGCGAGGATGCGGAACTCACATCCCGCCTCGGAGCCGCCTACATCCGCGGCCTCCAGGGCGAGACCCTCGGCACGGATTCCGTCGCCGCCATGGTCAAGCACTTCCCAGGCGGTGGACCGCAGCTCGATGGCGAGGACCCGCACTTCGGGTACGGGCGTGAGCAGGTCTACCCCGGCGGGATGTTTGAGCTGCACTTGCAGCCGTTCATCGCCGCGTTCGCAGCAGGCGCAAGCCAGGTGATGCCGTACTACGGCATGCCCATCGGCACCGAGCACGAGGAGGTGGGGTTTGGATTCAATAAGTCGGTCATCACGGATCTCCTGCGGAAGCGTTTCGGCTTCGACGGTGTCGTCTGCACCGACTGGGGCCTCTTCACCGACTCCGAGGTTGCAGGCGAGCCGTTCCCCGCTCGCGCATGGGGCGTCGAACACCTCGACCAGCGCGAGCGGATGCGGAAGGCGATCGAGGCTGGCGTGGACCAGTTCGGTGGCGAGAAATGCCCGGAGGTACTCGTCGACCTCGTGCGGAGCGGCGAGGTGACGCTTGAACGCCTCGACACGTCCGTGCGGCGCCTTCTGCTGGAGAAGTTCGTCCTGGGCCTGTTCGACGCTCCGTTCGTGGACGTCGCAGAAGCGGCTCGTACCGTCGGCTCGGCAGAGTTCCTCGCAGCCGGCGTGGAGGCACAACGTGCCTCACTGACGCTGCTGACGAACGTCGACCACGGCGGACGAGCGACTCTCCCGTTCCAGCGCGGCATCAAGCTCTACGTCGAAGGCATCTCGAGTGACGTGGCGCAGGATTACGGCACGATCGTGGCGACACCACAGGAAGCCGATCTGGCGATCCTTCGGCTGCGTGCTCCGTTCGAGGAACGCGCAACGGTCTTCGAGAACTACTTCCACGCCGGCTCGCTCGAATTCGACGCCGCGACCGTCGAGCACATTCGAAGTGTGGCATCCGCCACGACCACTGTCGTCGACGTCTTCCTCGACAGGCCCGCGATCCTGACCCCGTTCGTCGATGATGTCGCTGCTGTCATCGCCAACTGGGGCGCAGGCCCTCACGCCTTGTTGGACGTCCTCGTCGGCGACGCCGACGTTGGAGGGAAACTTCCCTTCGATCTGCCGTCCGACATGCTCGAGGTCACGAACAGCCGGCCTGACGTGCCGTTCGACACCGCGAACCCCTTGTTCCGATTCGGCCACGGCTTGACGTACATCCGACAATCCGCGGATGCCTGAACCGGGCGCCTACCTCATCCGCGAGAGGCATCCCGGTGAGGACCCACACCACGGCCGGGGCTACCTCCAGCACTCGCCGCACGTCACTGCGGAGCTCCTGCGGGTAGATCGAGCCATATACTCGAAGCCATCAGGAGGCGGTGACGATGACGCGAACACGCGAACGTGGCGAGCTCGAGGGGCAGGTCATGCTCCTCCTGTGGGAGAACGAGGGAACGCTCAGCGCCCGCGAGCTGCAGGCCCTGTTCAGTGAGCCGGTGCCCGCCTATACGACGCTCATGACGGCACTCACTCGGCTGGAGAAGAAGGGCCGCGTCGTTCGAAGCGGCCCATCCCCCCGCAAGCTCCGCTTCGCGGCTACTCGTTCTGACGACCAGCACGCGGGCGACTCGATGCGCACGGCGCTCGACAAGGCCGGCGACCGCCAGGCGGCGTTGCTGTCGTTCGCGGGAAACCTTTCGTCCGACGACGTCGCACTCCTCCGGAAGGCCTTCGGCGAAGAGTCAGCACCAAGCCACCCGTGATCGTCCTGCTGGTCACCTGCCTCACGGGCGTGCTCGTGGTCATGGCGGGTGCACCCGCGATTCTCTCGGCGGGTACCTGGCAGCTTCGCTCACCCCGTGTTGCCCTCACGATCTGGTTCTTCGCGCTCTTCCTCGGGCTTTCGGTGCTCGTCGTTCCCCTGATCGTGACTCTCGCCACTGCGGTCACGACTTCCCCGGCGACCTCGCCTCAGGAAACACTGACGCTGACGATCGCGGCCTGGCTAGGCCTCGGCGGCGTGGGTGCCGCACTCGCTTTCATCGGGATGGCCGCAGAGCCTCTCGTCTTCTCCCAGCGCGACCAGGTCAGCTCGATCGCCTTCGTTGCTCGTGAGCGCGAGAAACGCGAAGGTTTCACACTGGTGCGGTTCGAATCAGACGAGGCCATCGCCATGGCAGTTCCCGGCAGACAACCCGAGATCTTCCTCTCCTCCGCGTGTGAGGAACTCCTCAGCGCACCACAGCTCCAGGCAGTCCTCGCCCACGAGCTCGCGCACCTGCGTCAGCTGCACGGCTGGGCCGTGCGAATTGCTGAGATCAACGCGACGCTCGTTGGCTGGCTGCCGGCAGGTCGCCGGCTCCAGCAAGCGACCCTCCTCTTGGTGGAGCTCGCAGCCGACGACACTGCTGCGAGACAGGCTGGCCCCGCTCACCTCGCGAACGCCCTCGCCATTCTCAGCGACGCGACGGGAGACCCGAGCTTGGAACTGCGCGCGCTGCGGCTGACGACCAAGCGCTGGCCAGGGAAGGGTCGTCGACGGCTTCCGCCTTCCGTTCGACTCGTGACGTAGAGACCGGCCTCATCAACACTCGAGGGATCGATCCCTTTCAGTGAGAGTGCGAAGGGCTGCCGGAGGTGAGAACTCCGGTGACGGCAACGACGGCGATGAGCAGCAGAGCTTCCGTGAGGAGTGTTCGCCGAAGCCGCTGTAGGCGCTGTTCCTCCTCTTTCCGACCCGCCACCCAACCTGACAGCGATCGGCGATTCCAGGCCGCGAGGACGACAACGGAGGCGACGAGGCCCATCTTGACGAGGAGAGACCGTCCGTAGGAGGTACTCAGCACCAGCAGCGGATCTCCCAGGATGAGGACCCCCATCAGTACACCCGAACAGGCGACGGCCACGAGCGCCCATAACGCCACCGTGGAGAATCGTGCGACGACGTCGGCGACTTCGATCGCGCGGGCGCCGCGCTGCCCGCCCTTGAAATGTCGACGCGGTGTGACCAGGCAAAGCAAGCCGAGCACACCTCCGCACCAGACGGCAGCAGCGAGAAGGTGAACGATATCGGCACCCACCATCACCCACAGCGGTTGGACGCTCCGGGTGTGCCCTTCCAACGCCGGCACACTCACCACGAGCAACGCTCCACAGAGAGCCAATGGCCGCGCAGAGCGGGCCCGCCAGAACACGAAGAGGGTCACGAGCAGTACACCGCCGGAAACAAGAACGGCCGTGAGCCTCGTCGACGGCAGCACCGTAGACGTCCACGCCATCGACGTCAGTGCGCTGCTGAGCGGCTCCGCGGCGATGCGGAGCGCGGTCAGCGGCACCAACGCCAGCACCGTAAGCACGGCGATCGCCCCTGCACCAACGATCCCCCTTCGGAACCGGAACCCCGACTCACCCGTGAGAATGGCGACATCGAACACCACGAGGCCTGTCATTGTGAGCAGCGCCAGGTAGAACAACCCGGCCGCGATCTGCAACGCTGCCTCCGCGGAGGGGGATGCGCTCGCGAAAGGGTCAGCCAGGAGCAGGTCGATCATCCCAACACCATGACCCAGCACATGATGGCCATACCGGCCGCCATCGCGAGATTGGCGCTGCCGACGAGGTTCATCTGCGAGCCCGCGGTCGTCTCATTGCTGGGAGCGCCCACGGAGCCCGGCCGAGCCTCGACGAGGTCGACGACTCCGAGGACGACCTGAACCGCCAGCGCGACAAGCACGGCGACCCCTATAGCGGCGGTCAATCCGTCCATCGCGTGCTCATGTTCGTGGGTACCGGGTTGTGCAGCCCCGCCCGGGCTCTCCATGGCTGCGATCATCCAGACCATTGCGAACATCATCACGGCATGCTCGAGATCGTGCCGCATCTTCGACTGAGCGGACCCCCTGGACAGAACTGCCGCGCAGGCAAGAGCAACGAACCAGGCGCCCGCGGATGAGAAGAAGATCAGTTGCGGGACGGCCGGCAACGTCGTCCACCACGGCCAACACATGGCGACCATGCCCAGACTCATTACACCGTGCAGCACGTGACTGGTGCGGTGTACCAAGCTCGAGTTTCGAAAGGCTGCCGCGAAGGCCCACGCGGCTGTCGCGGCGAAGAGAGCGGACAGGCCCCACTGCCAGAACGGTGCCGTGATCATGCACCCTCGACACCAATGTTGCTCGACCCTGCAGTCACCGAGGCGCCACTCTCCCACGAGTTCTGAAATCTACAAGTTGTAGCTATCTTGTCTACCACATAGCTCGACTTGACGTAGAGTTAAGATCGAGCGTCCCACCCCTCAGAGAGATGAGATTCATCGTGCACGAGCTTGAACTTCAGGTCACCGGAATGACATGCGGACATTGCGAGCGCGCTGTGACTGAAGAGCTGCACCGGATCAGTGGCGTTCAGGTCACGACAGCAGACGCAGCATCGGGTCTTGTTCGCCTGACGCACGACGGCCAGCTGGCCCCAGCGGACGCCCTCGCAGCAGTGGCTGTCGCGGGCTTCACGGCGACTCAGGCGACCGCCCCGTCGGCGTGAGCACCGCAACTCCCGTCAAGACCCCAGTAGCACCGACTCATCCCGTCGTCACCCGAAACCCCTGGATCGTCTGGCTGATCGTTGCGACCTGCTGCTCACTCCTGCTGCTGCCCGCGATCATCACCTCCGCCGCGCTCGGCGCCGACCCCTACGAGCAGATTTTCGTCCGTTTCCCCGGCACCGACGTCGCAGTCTCAACGGCGATAGGACACGGCATCGCCCTGGCCTCCTCGACAGTAACTGTCGGATCACTGGTTTCGTTGCTCTTCTTCCGTGACGCACGAGGGAAGAAGTCGATCGCCCTGCGCGACAGCCTCGAGATGTCCATCCTCCTCCGATCGGCGGGCCTCTGGGGAGCCGCTTCCGGCGCGATGGTCTTCTTCGACATGCTCGACAGTTCCGGCATGCCGTTCCAGCGCATCACCGAACCTGGAGCCTTCGCGTTCCTCTTCGAGGCCAGCGCGTTCCCCGCCGCGTGGACACTTTCCTTCGTCGCCGCCCTGGTCACCGTGGCCTCCGCCACGTTCGCCACTCGCTGGACCGGCCTGCTGCCTGCAGCGTGGGCGAGCGGATTCGGGATACTCGCTCCCGTCGTTGTCGGGCAGGTACTCGTGGGCCCCGATCACGATTTCGCAGGAGACGCGGCCGTCATCCAGACGCTCCTGATCCAGGGGCTCTTCGGAGCCCTCATCGTTGTCGCCATCCGGTCAGCGACGGGGCGGCTCGTGCCGCCGGGACCCGGCCTGCGGCTCCTCAAGACGATGCTCTTCGGCCTCCCCGTCATCATCCTCGCCGACCTGCTGCTCGCCTGGTTCAAGCTCGCTGGCACAGGCCTCTTCGCATCCATGACCGGCTGGCAGATCGTCGCAGGCTGGGTCTGCCTGCTCGTCGTTGTCCTGACCGTGCTCGTCACACTCGTGGCAGGACGCCGTAGCGCGCTCACCGATCGCGGAATCACCATCGCGCTCTCCGTCAGCGCTGTCGCCATGTTCGCGTGGATGGGTGTCTCTACCGCCATGACGCGAGTCCCACCGCCGAGCTACTTCCAACCGACCAGCATCTCGCAGATCTTCATGGGGTTCGAGGTGCCGGAAGCCCCCACAGCGCTGGTGCTGTTCACCGCCTGGCGCCCCAACATCCTGTTCGTCGCGATCGCTGTGCTCGCGGTCTGCGTCTACCTCTTTGCGGTTCTGTCCATGCGCCGCCGAGGGGACCACTGGCCGGTCGGCCGGACGATCGCCTGGGTTCTCGGTTGGGCCGTCGTGGTGTTCGCAACAAGTTCGGGCTTCGGGAAGTACTCCGCGCCCGACTTCGGCATCCACATGATCGTCCATATGAGCCTCAACATGCTCGCGCCGATCCTGCTCGTGATGGGCGGGATCATCACTCTGCTACTCAGGGCGATCCCGGCGAGCCGCGGGGAGATCGCGGGCCCCCACGAGTGGATCACCTGGCTGCTCCACTGGCGGGGCCTGAACTTCCTCTACAACCCGCTCTTGGTCTTCGCGTTGTTCGTCGGCTCGTATTACGGCCTCTACTTCACCGGCATCTTCGGCGAGTACATGCGCTTCCACTGGGCTCACCAGCTCATGAACCTGCATTTCCTGATCGCCGGCTACCTCTTCTACGGCCTCGTGATCGGCGTCGATCGGCCGCCCCGGCCGCTGCCGCACATCGGCAAGCTCGGCTTCGTCCTGGCCGCGATGCCGTTCCATGCCTTCTTCGGCGTGATCCTCATGTCGATGCCGACGATCATCGCCGAGAACTTCTACCGCTACCTCGACCTGCCGTGGGCTGATCTACGCGCGTCGCAGTACATGGGCGGCGGCGTCGCATGGGCCGGTGGGGAACTCCCGCTTCTGCTCGTGATCATCTCGCTCAGCATCCAGTGGTCCCGTCAGGATGCCCGTGAAGCGAAGCGCAAGGACCGTCACTTCGATACTGGCCGAGACGACGAGTTCGAGGCATACAACAGGATGCTCCAGCGCCTGACAGACCGACAAGCTGGGCAGCTTTCTTCGCAGCAGTTGAAAACAGACAAAAACCAGGAGACGCGAAAATGACCACCCAGCTGCAGCTGAGCGAACCCATTCAGCTCGACATCTCGGGGATGACGTGCGCCGCCTGCGCGGGTCGCGTCGAGCGAGCACTCAATGAGCTCGACGGGGTGACCGCCAGCGTGAACTACGCGACCGAGCGTGCCCTCGTCACGGGAGTGGACGAGGCGCGAGCTGCCGAACTCGTCGGCCGCGTCGAGAAGGCGGGATACTCCGCTCGCGTCCACGACGACGCCGACGACGCCTGGTCCCGGAGGGCGACGGAGATCCGCATCACCTCACTGCGTCGCCGCCTGCTCGTCGCAGCGATCCTCACGGTTCCGCTGATGGACATCACGATCGTGCTAGCCCTGGTCCCGGGATGGAGGTTCCCCGGCTGGGAGTGGCTCTGCGTCGCACTGGCCATTCCGATCGTCTGGTGGGCTGCCTGGCCCTTCCACCGGGCCACGATCAAGAACCTCCGCCACGGCAACGTGAGCATGGACACGCTCGTCTCGCTCGGGATCGTCGCCTCGTTCGGCTGGGCCGTCGCGACGCTGCTTTTCGGGCTCGGCGGTGAAGGCTCCGGTTACTGGCTCGGCTTCGGCGTCACACCAGAGGGTGCTGATTCGCTGTACCTCGACGTTGCCGCCGGTATGACGACGTTCCAGTTGGCGGGCAGGTACTTTGAGACTCGCTCTCGCCGGAAGGCCGGCGACGTACTCGGGGCTTTGAACAGCCTCGCAGCCACCCATGTACGCGTCGTCCGGGACAGAGTCGAGACCGTCGAGCCCGCCGCTGCACTCCGTGTGGGCGACCACTTCGTCGTCCTTTCCGGCGAGACGATTCCCGCGGATGGAGCGGTCGTCGACGGACGAGCTGCCATCGACACCAGCATGCTGACAGGCGAGCCCGCACCCGTTCCAGTCGCTGCCGGGGACCTCGTGGTGGGCGGAACGATCAGCACGGATGGGCGCCTCGAAGTTCGCGCCACCTCCGTGGGGGCGCACACGCAGCTTGCACAGATGGCAGCGATGGCCGAGTCAGCACAGGCTCGCAAGGCGAATGTGCAGACGCTGGTCGATCGCATCGTGACGTGGTTCGTCCCGGCCGTGATCTCGCTCGCGATACTGGTCACGATTGGGTGGACACTCGCAGGAACCCCCTTCCAGCAGGCCTTTGGCATCGGCATCGCCGTGTTGATCATCGCGTGCCCCTGCGCGCTCGGGCTTGCTACCCCGACGGCACTCATGGTCGGGATCGGGCGCGGCGCTTCCCTCGGCATCCTCGTCAAGGGACAGGATGCACTCGAGGCGAGCGGCACGATCACGACCGTCCTGCTCGACAAGACGGGCACGCTCACGACGGGACGCATGACGGTCTCCACCGTGACATCGATCGGGGCCCACGCGCCGTCGCACCAGGAGATCCTGCGCATCGCCGCTTCCGTCGAGCAGGGCTCGGAGCATGCCATCGCCCGGGCGATCCAGGACGAAGCCCGCACTCGAGCCGGGGAGCTCTCTGCCCTGAGCGACTTCATCACCTATCCGGGACGGGGCGCGCGAGCCACGATCGACGGCGCGGATGTTCTCATCGGCAACCCGGCCCTCTTGCGAGAGAACGGCATCGATGTGACCGCCGCAGGCCCTGCGCTCTCGGCGAGCGCTCCGAGGGCGGAGACCCCGGTCCTCGTCGCCGTCGGCGCCGAGCTTGTGGGCCACATCGGGCTCAGCGACACGATCAAGCCTGGTGCGAAGGAAGCGATCGACGCGCTGCACCGGCAGGGCCTCCGCACCGCGCTCGTCACCGGGGATGCACCGATCGCGGCGAACCGCATTGCCGAGGAGCTCGGCATCACCACAGTGTTCAGCGAGGTACTTCCCTCACAGAAGGCAGATGTGGTTCGTGACTTGCAAGCCCGAGGCGAGCGTGTCGCCATGGTCGGTGACGGCATCAACGACGCCGTCGCGCTCGCCGCGTCGGATCTCGGCATGGCCCTGGTTTCCGGAACCGACATCGCCCTCCGTTCGGCCGACATCATCCTGGTGCGCGACAGCCTCAGCGTCATCCCGGACGCGGTGGCGCTGTCCCGGAAGACGCTCCGCACGATCCGCATGAACCTCGGCTGGGCATTCGCGTACAACATCGCAGCGATTCCGATCGCCGCCGCGGGCTTCCTCAACCCCCTCATCGCCGCCGGGGCGATGGCGCTGTCCTCTGTGCTCGTGGTCTCCAACAGCCTGCGCCTGCAGAACTTCCGCCAGCAGCGCTAAGCGCACATCCTTCGAATCACCATCCAGTGAGGGACAGCCCGGAGTTGCCTGGCTCAGACCTCGTATAACTACATCATGTAGATATCCGAGTACTGTTGCAGCTGGAGACAAAGGAGATAGATGTGTTGAGGAAGACGCCCGGCCGGCTCGCGCTGACCATTGCGACCACAGCCCTGGTCGGTGTGACCCTTGCGGGATGCGCTGGCGGAGCACCCGTCGAGGAAGAATCGGCGGATGCTCGCCTGCAGCTCGTGAATGTGCTCGCGCCCGGCGCGGGACTTTCGCCGTTCAGTGACGACGCTTTCAAGATGACCCGGGTGGGGGCGTTTGAGACGCTGGTCACGTTGGACGAAAACGGAGAACTGCAGCCGGGGTTGGCCACCGCGTGGGAGCAGATCGACGAGAGCACGTGGCGATTCACGCCGCGCGACGGAGTGCGTTTCCAAGACGGTTCGGAGATGACACCGGAGGTCGCTGCTGCGGCGTTGAACTCTGCTGAGGCCGCGACACCGAAGCCTCGTGTACTTGACGGGCTGACGTTGTCGGCGAAGGTGGACGGCACGGATGTGCTCGTGACGGGTTCTCCGGCGACATCCCTGCTTCCGCAGCTGCTCACGAGCCCGCAGCTGCCGATCTTGGCGCCTGCCGCGTATCTCGAGGACGGCACTGTCGACCCGCTCGGGACCGGGACTGGGCCGTTCGCCCTGACCGAGCTCGATGGCGTCACGAGCGCCACGTTCGATCGGTTCGATGACTACTGGGGCGGAACGGCCAAGCTCGCGGGCGTCGACATCGACTTCGTGACGGATGCGAACACGAGGCTCGCCGCTGTGCGTTCGGGGACCGCCGACGTTGTGGAGGGCCTCGCGGCGGGACAGCTGTCGCAGCTCACCGAAGACCAGTACCAAGTGAGCCCGACGACTCGCACGAACATGATCGACTTCAACACAGCCTCCGGGCCGTTCGCTGACCCCGCGATCCGGGCCGCAGCTCGCGAGGCCATCGACGTAGACGCGATCATCGAGACGGCGTATGGCGGACAAGCCGATCGGGCCGACGGTTTGCTCGGGCCAGCGCTCGCTTGGGCTGCCCCTCTGCGCGAGGGCTCCGAGTACACGACGCTGAATGCCGATCGCGCACCTGCGGCGGTCGTTCCGGGGGGAACCAAGATCACGATCGCGACGTTCACGGAACGGCAGGAGTTGCCTGACGTGCTGTCCCTGGTTGCTCAGCAGCTCGAGGCTGTCGGGTTCACGGTCGAGCAGGTGACACGCGAGTATCAGTACCTTGAGGAGGATGCGCTGTCTGGCGCGTTCGATCTGTTCATCCAGTCGCGCAACACGGTGCTCGACTCCGGCGACCCCGTCTCGTTCTTCCGCGCCGATTTCTCTTGCGACGGCACATACAACCTCGCGAAGCTGTGCGACGCCGAGGTGGATGCGGCGCTCGACAGGGCGGACGCGACCCCTCCGGGGGAGGAACGCAACCGTCTCGTTCTTCTGGCGGAGGCGCAGATTCTTGCCACGGACGCGGTTATTCCGTTTGCGCACCCGCAGAGCATTTTCGGGGTTGCCCCTGGCGTCGAGAACCTCATCCTGGACCCGCGCGATCGCGTCATGGTGACCGTCGACACGACTGTGCCAGTTCGGTGACCGTTGCGGCTGGAGCCCGGCGCGCCGTTTCGGCGACGCTGGGCTTCGGTCGACGGCGGCGGTTCGGGCTCGTGGAGCTCTGCTCGCGCGGACTGTCGTTCGGAGCCGCGCTTGCGTTGATCGGGCTTCTGCCCTGGATTTCCGTCCGCGATCCGGCGATGACGATTCTTCGCGAGCGGTACGGGGATCGCGCACCAACTCCAGAAGTGGTGGAAGCAGTCCGCGCTGAACTCGGCTTGGACGAGTCACCGATTGCTTCTCTCTGTGGATGGTTCGTTGGGGTGCTGCGCGGTGATTGGGGGACTTCCTGGGCGCGCGAGGAGAGCGTTCTCTCGCTTATCACCCCTGCCCTCGGGGTGTCGCTGCTGCTCGCCTGCGCAGCCTTTCTTGTTGCCGCACTCGTCGCGCTTGGCGTCCTGGTGCCCGCTCTGACGCAGTACGCCAAGGGGGCTTCCCCCCGGGGAGCAACGGGTGTTCTTGGTTTGCTGGCCGCGCTGCCCAGCTTTCTGTACGCAGTTCTGCTCATGCTGGTTGGGGCGGTCTGGTTGGGGTGGTTTCCGCCGTACGGCTGGGGCACTTTTTTGGCTGGAGTGCTTCCGGCGCTGGCTTTGGGTGTGCCCACGGGGGCCTTCTTTGCGGGGCTCGGCCTGCACACGCTGTCGACGGCGGCCAGGGAGCCGTGGGTGGCGACGTGGACGTTGGGTGGTATCAGTCGATCGCGGATCGCGGGTGCGCTCGCCCAGCGCTCCTCGCCAACACTGTTGCCGCAGGCGGGGATCACATTGGTCGCGTTGGTCGGCGGGTCGGCGGCTGTTGAGGTTGTCTTCGCGGTGCCCGGGCTCGGCCGTTTACTGGTGACATCCGTTCGTGGCCAGGATGTCCCCGTCCTGCAGGGCGCCGTGCTCGCGGTGTTCTTGGTCGCTGTTGCAGTCGGCGCAGTGAGCCGTGGTCTTGGGCGGCGGGCGTTTCGTCGAGCGTCAACTTCGTCGTCGGCTTCGGTCGCCGTGCGGGGAGTTGCGGCCCGCGGATGGAAGTCGTGGTCGGTGCCAGCTGCAGCTGGCGGGCTGCTCATAGCGGTCGTCGGCGTTGGTTTCCCGCGGGACCCGGTGGCTTCGGCGCATGAGCGACTCGCTCCGCCCTCGCTGGCGCTTCCCCTCGGAGCCGACGCGTTGGGTCGAGACGTGCTCGCCAGGCTCGCGCACGGCACCGTGGAGACGATCGCGATCGCGCTAGGGGTCGTGTTTGTCTGCCTCTGCGTTGGCGTGCTCACGAGTTGGCTAGGGCCGTTCGCGGCCGGTCCGATGGATGTTGCGGTCGCGTTGCGTCCGATCGTGGTCGGTGCGCTGCTGGCCACGGTGCTAGGGCCGAGCGCGTGGGGTGCGGCGGTGGCGGTGGCTGCAGTCATGTGGGTGCCGTTCGCGCAGCACGCGTCCTCAACGTTCGCGCAGATTCGCGCACGCTCCTACTGGCAGCTACTCCCGTTCCTGGGTGTCAGGCCGCTCCAGCTAGCTGTTCGTTACACGGTGCCTGCAGCTATCCCTGGTCTTCTGCAGCATGCGTTTCTGCGCTTGCCTGCGGTTGCCTTGGCTTTGACCTCGCTGGCCTTTCTGGGGCTTGGACCGCAGCAGCCGTCTTCCGATTGGGGGCTCCTCATCGCAGCTGGGCTGCCATACGCGGAGACGGCGCCGTGGGTGATGCTGTCGCCTGTGGCCGCGACGCTTCTGCTCGCTCTCGTCGCCGCGTACTTCGGCCTGAATGCTCCGGGTGCTCGTCTGGCGGGCGCACTGTGAGCGTGCCAGAGGCCGGCTCACTGAGTGACGGTAGTGATGTTTCCGTCGAGCGTCCCAGGCTCTCTGTCGTGGGGCTCGGGGTGGCATTCGGGGGCTCTGACGTCGTGGCTGGGGTTTCGTATGCAGTTGCGCCGGGGCAGATCTGCGCGATCGTCGGGGCGTCGGGGAGCGGGAAGAGTGTCCACGCATCTGCGATTCTTGGAACGGTGGCGCCTGCTGCTCGCGTCTCGGGTGCTGTCTTCGTTGACGGAACGGATCTCGCGCAAGTTCCCGTCGCCCATCGGCGCCGGCGTGTGGTCGCCCATGTGGGGCAGGATCCGTCGACGACATTCAACCCGCTTCGACCGGTTCGGGACCAAGTCCGCGATGTGCTGCGCGCCCGCGGGTTGACGGGCGCAGCCGTTGACAGTGAGTGGAACGCCTTGGTGGAGCGGCTTGGTCTGGCCTCGGTGCCTGGTCTTGGCACGCGAGCTCCTGGCGAGTTGTCCGGAGGGCAGCTGCAGCGCTTGGCCTTCGCCTACGCCTGCGCGTGTGATGCGGCTGTCACGGTGCTCGACGAGCCGACGACGGCACTGGATGCGGTGACGCAGCGCGATCTTGTTCGCCTGCTCCCTGCCCTCACGGCGCGCGGCGGTGCGGGTGTGTTCATCACGCACGACGTTGCGTTGGCGGCTGAGGTCGCTGATCGCATCCTGGTTTTCGAAGGTGGAACGCTGGTGGACAGCCTCACGCCTCGCGCGTTGCGGGGTGACGCGGAGCTGCAGGTAGGCGGTTCGGACACCACGACCGATTTGGTTGCTGCTGCTCGTCGGCGCGAGGCAGCGATGGCGCGCATGGTGGCGGGGGCGAAGCCTGGACGCGCTTCGGATGATGGTGCGCTGGATGCCGGTGCGATACCTGCCGCTGCCGCGGGTGCATCGGGTGCTCCGATCCTGCAGCTGGCGGGCGTGACGGTTCGTTCGAGTTCGGGGCAGCCGATCCTCGTGGACGTGGACGTGGACGTGCGCGCCGGCCAACGGATGGGGGTTCTCGGGTCGTCGGGAGCGGGGAAGTCGACGCTGCTTCGCGTATTGATGGGTGCGCTTGCGCCGGCCGGGGGCAAGCTGCTTCTTCGCGGCGAGCCCGCGGACACGTCGAGGCGTGGCCGCCGCATGCTGGCGCGGACTGTTCAATATGTTCCGCAGCATGCGCGTGCGAGCCTGCCGCCGGGACGGTGCGTGGAGGACATCATTTTGCAGCCAGCACGGGATCTTTTGGGGCGACGGGAAGCGACGTGGAGGTACGCGCGGGAATTGGTGGACCTTGTCGGTCTGGCGCCCGAGGTGCTGCCGATGACCTCGGATGAGCTGAGTGGTGGGCAAGCTCAGCGTGTGTGCCTGGCGCGAGCCCTAGCGCCCCGGCCGGCGGTTCTCCTCGCCGACGAGCCGACGAGCAGTTTGGATCTGGTGCTTCGCGAGCGAACCCTTTCGCTGCTCCGCAGCGTGTCAGACGAAGTTGGGGTTGCGCTCGTGTTCGTGACCCATGACAGCGCCGCTGTGGCTGAGCTCTGCGACGAGCTACTCGTCCTTGAGCGGGGGCGCGTTGTCGAGCGGGGTTGGACCGCGTCGCGGTTCTCGGCGCCGGACTCGAAGGAGCTTCGCTCGCTTGTTGGGGGCGCGCTACGGCTTCCAACCGGGCTCATGGGCTGACCGCGCTTCGGAAGGTCGAGCATCCACTAACTGTGGACGCACTGGGTGCGGCTCAGCGCGCATGAGTCGGCCGTGCGCTTGTCCGGAACCCGAAGTACCGAGCGGGACTACCGGGGTCACCGGCTGGCCCGCTCGGGTGGTGTGGCGCTAGCGGGCGAGCTGGAAAGCTCCGCCGGCGGTGAGTGCGGCCTGAACTTCTTCGTCGCTGATCTCGCGGTCAGCGTAGACCGTCAGGGTGGAGGTGCCACCCTGAACGAGCTCAACATTCACCGAGGTGACGCCGTCGATTTCAGTGACCTGCGACGTAACGGTGGTGACGCATCCATTGCAGGTGAGTCCAGTGACGGGTGCTGCCCAAGTGTTCGTCATGTTTTCTCCTCGCATCATTCGGGAGCTTGGAGTGCGTCCCGCCGTTGAATCCAATCACGCCTCTGCCGTGCTTCGCCCGTGAACGACTAGGCGAACTCCCCGTTGAATGGAGTCCCTCCTCTGACTTCTGTGAGCGGCATGCCCGGGGCCACAGAAGTGAATTGCTCAAGAATCCCGGCGTCTCGGACGACGCTGCGCACGCACTTCAGGTGACCCTTGGCGGACAGCCTTGCGACTATCCCGATGACCGTCGCCGGACCCTACATCTCATCGCTGGCGGGCGTTGCTGGCTCTCGATTCCGAGCCCGCAACGCCCCCAGCTTCAGGCACGCGTCGGTTGACGCTGACTAGACGCCCATCTGCCCCAGCCACTCGGTGACCGACCGCGGGCTGATGCCGAGGCGGCGCTGCGCGCTCGTCGCCTCGCCGATGGCCTCATCTGGCTGAGTGGCGCGCCACTTGTAGGAGTCGACGACCGGCTCTGCTCCGGGTCCGATGAGCAGCACGAGGCTCTTACCGAACTGGTCCGGGTCACTGCTCTCGAAGCTCACCGGCTGACCGAGGTGTGCGGCGAAGCTCTGCGCGAGATCGTCGCCGAGCAGACCCGGGAGGGCACCGACGCCGACGATTCCGGTGACCGAGCTGTCCTGCAGAAGGCCAACGACGACATCGGCGACATCGAGGTGGGAGCTCCAGGACACCGCGTAATCCGTACGGATGGGGTAGCTGAGAACACCGCGTTCCTTCACGGGCCCGACTACGAAAGGAAGCAAGAGGTTCTCGAGGTAGAGGCGGGGCTGGACGACGGCGGTCGAGATGTTGGCCTCTTCAAGCCGGCGCACCAGCACAGCCAGCGGGCTTTCCGGGTCTTCGAGCGTGTATCCGCTCGTGGAGACCACGACTCGAGCCGGACGCGATACCTCAGCAGCGTCGGCGACGGCAGTTGCTGCCGCGAGTTGCTGGGCCGGAGAACCGATGGGGAGGTGAACGAACACGCCTTCCACTCCGCGGTAGGCATCGGTCAGGGAAGCGGTGTCGGTGAAGTCGACGGCAACCGCAGCTCCAGGCCCCTCGTAGGAGTTCGGTGCGCGGACAGCAGCGGTGACAACGAGGCCAGCGGCGGTGAGAGCTGCGACAACGGGGGCACCCTGGGCGCCCGTGGCGCCGTGAATCAAGTAGGTCATGCGTCCATTAGTGCATACGATGCACCAGTTACATCAAGTGCACTAATAGCGTAATCTGAAACTCATGCCCCGATGCGATGAATCTCCCGAATGCGGTGTCGCTAGGTTCCTTGTGCTGCTCGAGGGCCCGTGGGCCACGCTCATCGTGCGTGAGCTCCTCCAGGGCCCTCTCCGGTTCACCGAGATCAAGGATCGCCTCCCGGGGATGAGCGCACACACGCTCACGAACCGCCTGCGTCGATTCGAGGCCAACGGCCTGGTCACCCGCACGGCGTACCCAGAGATCCCGCCTCGCGTGGTCTACGAGCTCACCGATGTCGGCCTGCAGCTGAGGTCAGTTCTGGATGCGATGAACAGCTGGGCCCTTTCGGTGCCAGCAGTCTCCGACGTGGACGTCGCAGTCTCGCCAGCAGCATCCGAGACTCACGCCCCGAAACTGGCAGCGCAACGCTCAGCCTGAGCTCAACGGCCCACTCGCTGGTCGAATGCGCTTCGAGCCTGCAGGACCTGCTCGATGTGCTGTTCCGCCCAGGTTCCAAGCGCAATGAGGGGAGCCCGCAGTGTCTGCCCGAGCGGGGTGAGTTCGTACTCAACCCGCGGCGGCATCTCGGCGTACGCGGTGCGAACCACAACCCCGTCCCGCTCGAGATCGCGCAGTGTGGAGGTGAGCACCTTGCCGGTGATGCCGTCGACCCGCTGCCGAATCCCCCCGAAGCGCGCGGGACCGTCGCTGAGTGCGATGACGATCATGGCGGTCCATTTGTTCGCGATCTTCGCGAGGGACGTCCGCGAGGGACAGGTCTCGAGCATGACGTTCCAGGCAGGCTGCTCGGTTTCCATAAATCTCCTTTAGTTACGTTGAGGTAACAAGTTACCTTCTGAAACTATAGGGGCAATCAGGCACCAATCCGCCCCTTCAAGAAGGAGACACCATGACCACATCCACCCCCGCATCCGTTGCAGCAACCTACTTCAGCGCACTCGGCCAGGGAGACATCCCCACCGTCATGGCCCAGTTCAGCGAGACTGTGGTGTGGAACCAGCCTGGCGCCAACCAGTTCTCCGGCACCCACCACGGTCTCGACGGCGTCGGCGCCCTGCTCGGCGGCATGATGGAGGCGAGCCAGGGCACTTTCCAGCTTGCGGTCACCGGCCCCGCAATGGTCAACGGCGACCTTGTGGCCGTTCCCGTTCGCTTCACGGGCCAGCGAGCAGACGCCTCGATGGACATGGCTGGCATCGACCTCCTCACCATCAAGGACGGCAAGATCGTCGAAGCTCACCTGTTCTCGGAGAACAGCGAAGCGGAAGACGCCTTCTGGGGTCGCGCGTGATCTGACTCGCGACTCAATCGCGTGAAGCGGAAGCGGCTGCTGCCCTCGTGAATCCTGCGGGGGCACGCAGCTCCTCCTTAAGAGGAGCCAGGAAGGCGCGCAACAACGCAACCACCTCAGGGGGCGCCTTCCCTAGAGCTGCGACCCCGAACGGCGGCTCCAGACCGCACTCGGCCCCAAGCTCGAGGAAGTGGGCGTACTCATCACCGCGGAAGCGTACGACGAGCCGGATGGCGAGGTCCATGCCCGCAGTCACGCCAGCGGCCGTCAGCACGTTGCAGTCCTCGACGACCCGCTCGTTGACGTCTATCGCCAATAGCCGGGAAGAAAATGCCGCAGCGCCCAGCGGGAGGTTGCCTCGCAATCCTCGCGCGACGTGCTGCGGTCGGAGAGTCGACAGGCAAGCGGCTGCGACAGCAGTGCGAAGGAGTCGGCGCTCGTGACGAGAGCAAGCTGCGTCGGCGCGGCATCCAAGCCCAGGAATGCTTGAACTTTGACCGACGGGACCCGAACTGAGGGGTGAAAATCGCAATGAACACAACGAAGGTCGCGAAGGTGTAGGTCGCCGCGAAGAGCCTGGGCTCGCGGCTGGGCGTGTCGACCGCTCGGGGAAGAGCGGTGCTTTTCCGGTATGCCATCAGGACTCCTCTGTCTAAAGCAGACTGACCGCAACACAGAAGCCGACACTGGTATCCGTTCTAGATTGTGTTTGAAAGAAGGGTGAATCCAGTTTCAGATCTGAACCCTCGTTCGTGGTAGCTATCCGAAGGGGCAGGACCGCCGGAAGGCGCTCGTTTCGATAGCAATCGAACGCTTCAGTCAGCGGGGCCACCACGCGTCGTCGATCAAGGAGATCGCCGAGGCGTGCGGCATCTCGCGCGCTGGCCTACTGCACCGCTTCACTTCCGAGGAGGAGCTGCTCCTCGAGGTTCTCGAGTACCGTGCACAGCGAGACAGGCAGATCTTCATCCGGAGCGGCGCAGCCGAAGTAGGAGGCCTGGGTGCTCCGCGGCATCGTGAACCTCGCCGAGCACAACACGACCGTCCCCGGCCTGATGCGCCTGTCCATCCTCCGTGCCGCCGAGGCTGTCGATAGCGACCATCCCGCTCACGACTACTTCCGTGAAAACTACCGCCGCGTCCGAGGCGGGACCGTCGAAGCGTTCGAGCGGGGGGGGCGAGCTGCCCATCTGACCAGAGACAACCCCGACCCGAAGCGAGCAGCCGCTCACCCGATGGCCATCCAGGATGGACTTCAGATTGCCTGGCTCACGGAAAGCGCTGACGTCGACCTGGCGGGAACGCTGGATCAGAACATCCAGGAGAGCCTCATGGTGCCGCCCTTCTCTCCACAGGATCACCTCGCGCGATCCTGACAACCGTCGCAACCCTTGTCTTCCAGAGCCCAAGAGGCCCACACAGCTAGAACGCTCAGAAGTCAGGCAAACGGTTTGGTCGCAAAATGACCACGGCACGACGCACATCGCGGATCGGTTTTCGCTCGGTTTGGGGATTCCCATAGCTTGAGCTCTCAACTCATCTGAAGGAGAGCAAATGCCTCAGCGTCTTACACAGCTCGAGTCCCGAGAAGCCCGAAGCGGCGTCTCGCGTCGCACCATTGTTGCCGGCGCAGCCTGGACCGCCCCCGTAATTGCCGCGACCATCGCCGTCCCATCTGCAGCCGCGTCGGACAACTGCCCGACTGGCACATTCACGACCCAGTTCACGACCGGGCAGGGCGCGGGCAACCCCATCATCCTGCAGGCCACCAGTCCAGACACAGCTGAGATCTACACGGTTCGGATCACATCCGTACTTGATGCCGGGACCACGGCTACGCAGAATGGTTCGACCTTCAACATGTCGCAATCCGCGTCTGGTTGGAACGGAGGGTGGGCAGCCGACGGCAGCGAAGACTACATCTTCAATGACTTCGGACAAGCCGGTGCGCTTGTCCTCAACCAGCGAAAGACAGGGACGACTTCCCCTTCCGGAACCGGAGCCGATGGCCAGCAGCTGACGTTCGAGTTCTTCGACAGCACAGGCAGGACCGTGAGCCCCAGCAACGTGCAGTTCGACATCTTCGACATCAGTTCCGGCGCGAACTTGCCCGCGTGGAGACCTCACTACTGGGACGCGGTCGGGTTCAGCGTGCCTCCGACGTCGATCGTCTCGGCACCCGGGGGCGACACCGGCATGGGGTCTGGCACAATCGCCAATCCCTTCGGACGGTCTGTCGGCACTCTCAGCACAGGCAGCGGCCCCTGGAGAGACCAGTTCAGTTTCGCGTCGTTCCCGTCTGGCAGCACCATGCGATACACGCAGCTCGACGGCCGTCAAGGTTGGCACTTCGTCTCGATCAGCGGCCTCCGCTTCGACGCGCAGGTGTCCTGCTAGGACGGACCGCAGATGAGGCAGAACTGGGTGTTTTGCGTCAGATAGTCGAGGTATTGCGTCCACTGTTCGCTGCACTGATCCTCTGGACTTTCACGCTTGTATCGTCTGTGCGTAGCCGCGCCGCCTCCCCGATCGAGCGCGACATCAGTAAGGTCTTCATGTCGCACGAGCCCCGTACCCCATCACGACGCAATGTACTCACGACGGCAGCGTGGAGCGCACCCATCATCGCCGTAGCCGTAGCGTCCCCGTTGGCCGTCGCGTCGCCGGGAAGATGCGGAACCATGTCCTGGATCGGCACGAGCAGAGTTGGCGACGTCAGGACAGGAACCGTGGCGACATCGAGCAACAGCTCATCGTCGATCACCGTGACGCGGCAGACGCTCGCGGGCGAGCCTCGGAATCCGTCCGCCGTCGACGGGAACTTCAATCCCCTCACGGTGTCCACCACAGGAGCCGGCCCGGTGGGCGCCCTGCGTTTCTGGCAGCAATCCACCACGGCAGGTGTGCAGGCTCGGCAGCGCCTCACGATCACTTCCACGCGACCGCTCCGGCAAGTGAAGTTCCTGGTCTACGACTTCGGGCGCGCCAATACGACAACGGGATACTCGGATGCCCTCGGCGTCTCCGGATTCACGACGGGCAGCATGATCCGGCAGAACACGACCACCCCCGCGATCGCTGGTGCTGGCACAATCGTTTCCCCCTGGAATCGCAGCGGGGACTGGGTGGCAGAGCCTTCGAGCACTGTCGAGGTGACCCTGAGCAACGCAACGGCCGACGTCACCTCATTCACGCTCGAATATTCGAACGCGGCCACGACGCCTCCCGCCGGGGGCAGCGAGCAGTGGATCTCGATCTCTAACATGGAGTTCTGCTTCTAGGCGACCGCACGATCCCCCATTCCCCACGAAAATCGGTGAACAGTCTTCCCGCGCCTCATGACTGGGTGCTCGGCGAGAGGTGTCAACCATCGAAAAGGTCACAGTGACGACATCTGAGCAGTTCTACTACCGGAAGGATCTTGCCTGGCGGAATCTGCCCGGGTACGAAACTCAACGACTGCGCGCCAACGGCGGTATTCCTGCAGATGAAATCGAGGCCGCGGGCTTCAAGGTACTTGAGGGGGACAAGCCCACCCGCCTGAATCTCGCGATTCTTCGCTTCAGCGCGTTCGTGGTGGGAAGCGTCGACTCAGACTCTGGCACCTTCGTGTGGAGGAAAGCCTATGCCAGCACTCGCCGACGCTTCTTGGTGATTTTCGTGAACCGAGGAATGCTCTCTATCGGCACCTCGACAGCTGACCTCGCACCCGTGGAGGGTAACGTCGTTATCCTGTACCCGAACGCGAAGCCTGTCTACCTGAAACACACAGGCCGCGTAGAGAGCGTGGTCTTCGCGTTCGACGAGCGTGAACTTCTCCCATACGTCGCAAGGCAGGGCTCTCAGTTTGTTTTTCCGGGAGTGTCGGCGGTTCACGCCCCGGCTTTCGCCTTCTTGTCCTCGCTATCCGGAACCAAAAAGGACTCTCACCCCCTTGGCTCGAATGCGATCCGTGAGGTGCTTCGAGTGCTGGCTCGCGCAATTCTTGTCGAAGCCGACGTTGCACGCTCTGAGGAATGTTCAGTCAAGGTGAACGACGTTCGCGCGCTTGTCGAGTTGCGCTTCGCCGCCCCAGACTTCACTGTCCAATCTCTCGCCGCTGAACTCGGAATTACTCGGCGCGCACTCGAGCGTGTCCTTGCGCCCACACAGCTGACACCTTCTCGTCTCCTCCGCGAACGACGCGCAGCTCGCGCAAAACATCTGCTCGAGGCCAACGGCCGAGTGTCGCTGGGGAATGTTGCTGCTTCAAGCGGGTTCGCCTCTACCGAAGCGCTGAAACGAGCGTTGGTGCTTTTCTACGGCATGTCCGCCCGGGAGATCGTCGCCGAAAGCTTGACAAAACGCCACGAAATCCCGTCGCTTGATAAGTCTCCCTGACCTCTGAATCTCGTCGCCATCACACCGCATCAATGCCAAGTGAGGTTGCCCTCCGGTCGTGATCGTCGGCGTTGAGGTCAGCGCGAGCCCCTCTCACTGGACCCGCACGCTTCACTGAGCTGCGCGGGGCTCTTCCAGAACCGAGGCGAGGTAGCGCCCCGTCACACTTTCCGGGTTGCGTGAGATCTCTTCCGGAGCGCCCGTCGCGACGATACGACCACCCGCGGTCCCGCCACCCGGGCCCATATCGACGACGTAGTCAGCATTGGCGATCATGTCGAGGTCATGCTCGATGATGATGACCGTCGCACCGGTGTCCAGAAGCCGATCGATGACGCCCAACAGCACACGCGTATCCAGCGGATGCAAACCCACCGACGGCTCGTCGAGAATGAAGAGGGTGCCCGTGTGCTTGCGACCGAGTTCCGTTGCGAGCTTGAGCCGCTGCGCCTCCCCACCAGACAGCGCAGGAGTGTCCTCCCCCAGCGTCAGGTACCCGAGCCCAAGCGCGACGAGAGTCTGCAGCTTCTTCGCGATCCGGGGATGGTCCGCGAGCAGTCCGCCAGCATCGGCGACGCTGGCAGAAAGCAGCTCAGGCAGGCTCAGCTGCCCTGCATCCGTTCCCGTTCCCGTTGGGATCCGGATGGCATCCGCGGCCGGCCGGTAGCGGCTTCCGTGGCAGTCCGGGCACGGGATGTCGACATCCGGCAGGAACTGCACATCGAGCACGATCTGACCGGTGCCCTCGCAACGGGGACACTTCAACGAACCCGTGTTGTACGAGAAGTCGCCAGCCTTCAGGCCCTCTTCGCGTGCAGTGGGCGTCGCCGCGAAGAGGCGACGGAGATCGTCGAGCACCCCGCTGTAGGTTGCGACGGTCGATCGCACGTTGGTGCCGATCGGTGTCGCGTCGACGACGTTGGCGCTCGTCAAGCCAGCAGCGTCAAGGCTGCGGACATGCGGAGGGAGCCCCGTGCCCTCGTGGATGGCGGTGATAGCCGGAACGAGGCTTTCGAGAACCAAGGTGGTCTTGCCAGAGCCGGACATGCCGGTCACCGCCGTGAGTCGCCCCTTCGGGATGCTGACCTCGAGGGGGTGGACTGTGTGCACCGCGGAGGTCGCAAGCCGCACGGCCCCGTCTGCGAACAATTCTGCCGACTGATTCCGCGCCCTCGTGACGATCTCAGCCCGCCCGGACAGGAACTCGCCGATCAGTGAAGACGGATCGGCTGCGATCGTGGCGATCGTACCCTGGGCGAGCACCGTCCCCCCAGCGGCCCCCGAACGCGGCCCGATCTCGATCATCCAGTCAGCCTCACGAAGAACCTGCACGTCGTGATCGACGAGGACAACGGAGTTGCCGTCGCGGAGGAGATCCCGCATCACCCCGATCAGACCGTCGATGTTCGCGGGATGCAGACCGATGGACGGTTCGTCGAGGACATAAAGCACGCCGGTCGTCTCGTTGCGCACGGCGCGAGCGAGTTGCACCCGCTGACGCTCGCCCGTCGACAGCGTCGAGCTGGCCCGATCAAGCGTCAGGTACCCCAGCCCCAGCTGCACCAGCCGCTGTCCCATCTCCGCGAACTGCCCGGCTATCAGCGATGCCATGGGACGAAGCTCCGAGTCCACCGAGTTCGGGATCGTCGAAACCCAAGAGAGGACTTCCTCGAGGTTCTTCTGAGCCGCCTGGGCGAGGTTGATGCCGTCGACCTCGCTGCCCAGCGCCTTGTCCGAGAGGCGACTGCCGTGGCAGGCAGTGCATCCGTACGTCGTGATGAATCGGCTCACTCGGGTGAGCCCGGCCTCGCTGCTCGCGTTGTTGATCGCCTCCCGCACCGCCTGCCTCGCGCTGCGGTAGGTGAAGTTGAGGTCGAAGAGCTTCCCCGTCTTCGAGGGCACCCTGATCTCTCGCTTGACGGCCTCGCCGTCCACCACGATCTGTCGTTCCTGCTCCGTCAGCTCGCGGTAAGGCACGTCGATGCGCACGCCGAGCTCGGCGACGACCTGGGGCATCACGGCGAGCCCGAACATCCCCCACGGCGCGACTGCGCCACCCTCGATCGTCTTCGACGCGTCGGGGACGAGGGCCGCGTCATCGACGTCGCGCACAGTGCCGGTGCCGGTACATACCGGGCAGGCTCCATCGGAGTTGAATGCGAGGGACTCTGCACCCGGTGGATAGAAGATGGCCCCGCATTCGGGGCAAACCAGGTCTTTGTTCGCCGCCACGTCAATGGTGGGTGCGAGACGGTGCCCGTTCGGGCACACGTGCGAACCGAGGCGGGAGAACATCACGCGCAGCACGTTCAGGAGCTCCGTGGATGTGCCGAACGTCGATCGCACACCGGGCACGCTCGATCGCTGCCGCAGCGCCAACGCGGCCGGCACATGCTGCACGGAATCCACCGTGGCACGCGTCGCATGCGACATGCGCCGCCGCGTGTACGTCGAGAGCGCCTCGACGTACCGGCGTGACCCCTCGGCGTAGAGCACGCCGAGGGCGAGCGACGACTTCCCCGACCCGGAAACCCCCGCGATCGCGACGAGCTGCCCGAGCGGGACATCCACATCGACGTTCTTCAGGTTGTGGACCCGAGCTCCGCGCACCTTGATCGAAGCTGGCTGCCCGGTGGCCATCTGATTGCCCCTCACCGCTGTCGTTCAATTGATCGAATCCTCCAAACCTACGCCGAGTCGTCTGCTCGACCGCTGTCCGAATCCGAATCCGAATCCGAACAAGCTTGCGAGGCGCGATCTCATCGAAAGTTGGTTCTCACAGATCTCGTGCAGTGGGTGATCAGTCCGTGGCGTTCGAGGCTGCGGAACTTGCCCAAGTGCGCTTCGCGGGTGGACGTTTCGTCGTCCGGTTCGAGCGACCGAGTGTCCTTCGCCGCGAACAGCATCCATCGCCTCGACGAAAGTGGATGCTGAGTGCTGACCGCAAGCACGCAGCAACGTCGCAAGTGCTGAACGCGCAGGCAGGTGCACTCCGGCGCCTCACCGAGCATCGAATCGCCGCCGGTAGCTGGAGGGCGTGCTGCCGAACGCCGACACGAAGTTCTGCCGGAACGTGACCGGGCTCCCGAAGCCGGTAACGGCGGCGATCTGGTCGATGGGGAGGTCGCTAGTCTCGAGCAGTGTGCGCGCCTCATCGAGACGCCGGGACCTGACCCACGCCGCCGGCGTCGCCCCAGTCGAGTCTCGGAACGCGCGCACGAACGAACGCTGGCTCATGTGGGCCGCGTCAGCGAGGCGAGGCACGTCGAGCTCCTCGGCCAGGTGCTCGAGCGCGAATGAACAGGCGGCAGCTATCGCCCCGTCTGCGGACTTCACCGCAACCGGCCTCGCGATGTACTGCGCCTGCCCTCCCTCCCGGTGAGGCGCGACGACGAGATGCCGCGCAACCTGGTTCGCGACGGCGGAACCCAGCCTCGTTCGCACGATATGGAGGCACGCGTCGATGCCGGACGCGGTGCCCGCCGAGGTCATGACATCACCGTGGTCGAGGTAGAGCGCGGAAGGCTGGACCGAGATCTCCGGGTGCCGGGCCGCAAGCTCCTCCGTGCTCTTCCAGTGCGTCACCGCAGTGCGTCCCGCGAGGAAGCCGGCATCGGCGAGGGCGTTCGCCCCGAGACACAAACCGACGATAGGGACACCCGAAGCATGCCGATGACGGAGCACCTTCAGGAGGGTGCGACCAGGAGCTATCCCATCTTGCAGCCAGGATGGGATGACGATGAGGTCTGCGTCTTCTGCGCTTCGCAGCCCCTGCACGCCGCCCATCGTGTAGCCCTCCGCCGTGCGGATCGACCCCGACCGCTCGGAGAACAGCCAGGTCTCCCACTCTGCTGCCCCGCTGCGCGTGACTTCGTCGAACACGAGGTGAGGCACCGAGAGATGGAACAGGGACGCCCCGTTGAACGCGTAGACGGCAATCTTCATTCGCTCTCCGATCTGGCTTCAATCCATCGTAAACGTGCATTTACGCCAGTGGTGTCGCGCCACCAACGACACGAGGATGAATCCATGACAACCCCGCGCAGAGCCCTCATCCTCGTCGACGTGCAGCAGCAGTACTTCTCCGGTCCGCTCGAGATTCATTTCCCGCCCGTTGCAGAGTCTCTGACGAACATCACGGCCGCCATCGACGCCGCCACCGCATCCGGAATTCCGATCGTCGCCGTTCAGCACACTGCCGGCAACCAGGCACCGGTCTTCAACCCGACCACCCCTGAGTTCGCTCTGCACCCCAAAATCGCGGATCGCCAGCAGTCAGAGTGGAAGAGCGTCGTCAAGCAGTACAGCTCCGTCTTCGCCGGAACAGACCTCCTCCCCTGGCTGCAGGAGCAGCGCGTCGACACGGTGACGTTCGTCGGCTACATGACCAACAACTGCATCATCGCTTCGTCCGCCGCGGCAGAGGAGCTCAACATTGCGGCGGAAGTCCTCTCCGACGCGACGGGTGCGATCAACATCGCCAATAGCGCCGGGTTCGCGACCGCCGAGACGGTGCACACCACGCTCATGACGCTCCTGCAGTCGAACTTCGCCGCGGTGTCGACGACAGAGGGATGGACGCAGGCCCTGAAGGCAGGCGAGGCACTGCCGAAAGGCAATCTCCCGAGCTCGGCCATGTATGGCGCAGAGCTCGCGGCGCGCCAGTAGGGCCCTGCGGGTGATGGACGCATCGATGCCGTCCCGGCGGCGAGCGATTTTCCTCGATATCGATGGCACGCTGACCACCGATCTCGGAGACGTGCCCGACTCGGCGCACTCCGCGATCAAGCAGGCGCAGTCGAACGGCCACCTGGTCTTTCTCGCGACCGGGCGCAGCCCGTTGGAGATCGACGCCAGAGTGGATGCTGTCGGCTTCGATGGCATGGTCGCGGGTGCAGGCGCCTACGTCCGCTACAACGGGACTTGGATCGTCGACAGGCACCTCACGGAGGCTGAAGCCGTATCGGTCACGCGGACGCTTGACGAACTGGGAGTCGACTACAGCTTGCAGGGCCGGCACGCGATGCACACGACGGTTGGGCACCGGTTGCGGATGCGCCGCGTCCTCGCCCAGCTGGGGTTCACGGACATCGAGAGCACCGGCCTCAAGCACCACGTGATCGACTCGGGCCCGCTCCGGCTCGACCAGACCGCCAAGATCGTCTTCAGCAGCGACGACGAGACGACGTTCGTGCGAGTTGAAGAGCACCTCGGAAATGACTACGCAATCGTCGGCGGCACCATGCCCGGTCTTGGCGGGGGCGGTGGTGAGATCTCGATGCTCGGCGTCCACAAGGCCGCCGCCATCGAGGAGCTCCTTCCCGAGCTCGGGCTGACGCTTGAGGATGCGATTGCCGTCGGCGACAGCGGCAACGACCTCGAGATGCTCGTCGCCTGCGGCGTCGGGGTCGCGATGGGAAACGGGACACCCGCGGCGAAGGACGCCGCTGACATCGTCACGGCATCAGTCGACGAAGACGGTCTGAGGGCGGCGTTCGAGCAGCTCGGACTCATCTGAGCCGATCACATCGCTAGGCTCGCTGCCGATAGCGATCGACGGCGTCGTTGTTCCCGCATCGCGTTGAGCAGTACCGACGCGTCGCGTTCCTGCCGACATCGACGAACACCTGCCCACACCCACGCCGGGAGCAGACGCCAAGACGGGCGCCTCGCGACTCGGTCAGGAAGATCGCCAGGCCACCCGCGGTGACGGCCCGAACTCGCGCGAGGAGGCCATCGCCTTCGGGAGCGAAGTGCAGGTGCGGGTCGAGACCGTCGTGCGTGGTCAGGTAGACGCCTTTGCTCGCTCCGGTCGCGAGGAGTGCGTTGACCTCGTCGCAGCGTGCCCGCGCATCCACGCCCTCGAAGACCCCGCGGAGGCACACAGCCCAGTCGAGCAGGCCATCGACAAATAGCTGCAGCGCTTCCCGCCCGCGGATCTCGTGCCGTTCGAATGCCTCGCCGAGCCGCTGTAGCGGGTCGCTGCTCGATGCCGCGTTGACCACATCGGCCGCGAGGAACACACCTGTCATGTTGTCATGGTTGAACTGCATTGACCTATTGCACCACGGTTGAGGCGTGGAAATTGTCATGACTGCGATCGTCCCCGTGCTGCTGACATTGATCGGCGGAGCGGTTCTGCGGCGAAGCATGCTGAAGTCGGGCGAGTTCTGGAGCGGCCTCGAACGCCTCACCTACTACGTGCTCGGACCAGCGCTCTTCGTCACCTCGATCGGGAACGCCGACCTCGGCGCCATCGACGTCGGCCCGCTCCTGCTGACGACGACCGTCCCCATCATCGCCGCAACGGGCGTGCTCGTCGCGGCGCGACCCTTGCTCAGATCCTCCGGACCCGCCCTCGGATCGATAGTGCAGGGCGCCATCCGCATCAACACCTACATCGGCTTGGTCTTTATCAACGCACTGCACGGTGAGCTCGGAATCGCGACGTTCGCGATCGCCTGCGCAATCTCGGTACCCGTCGTCAACCTGCTCTGCGTCTCAACACTCACGATCTACGGCGCACACGATGAGGCCAGGCCAAGACCGAAACTCCTGCGAGAGATCGCGACGAATCCGCTCATCCTCAGCTGCCTCGTCGGCCTGACCCTGAGCATCACGAACCTCGAGTTGCCGACCGCGATCGCCAGCACCCTCGACCTGGCAGCATCGTCCGCCCTGCTCTGCGGCACCCTCATCGCCGGCGCCAGCATCAGCTTCACCTGGAGACGACGCGACCTGATCGAGGTGACCGTCCCGACGCTCATCAAGCTCGCTGTACTGCCGCTCGCCGCTGCCAGCCTGGCCATCACACTCGGTGCGGACCAGCTGACCCTGCACGCAATCGTCATCCTGACGGCCGTCCCGACCGCCCCGTCTGCCGCCATTCTCTCCGCGAAACTCGGCGGAGACACCCGACTCATGGCGACCATCATCGGCGTGCAGACGCTGCTGTCGACAGCGTCGATGCCACTCATGCTCGAGCTGATCTCGGAGCTTCGGTGAGAACAAGGGTCCAGACGGGCAGATCGTGGATCAGGCGCTGGTTGATCGAGCGATGCGGAATCCGAGATGACTGGTCGATGAGTCCTCTGTTTGTCGCGTCCGAGCAGCAGGCCGATAGCGGAGGCAGTACGCGGGCGAGCAGAGGTGCGACCCGCCCTTGGTCACACGCCCTCGAGTCGAGGCCGGCGCGAATTGCTGGGGACTGCACGCGCATGATGCGTCTGCTTCGCTACCACCTCCCGCATCGTGTCGCGGAGTCCACACGCTCGATGTCCATTCCCAAGTGTTCCCGGTCATGTCGAAGAGGCCGAACCCGTTCGGTGGATATTCGCCGACGGGAGCCGTGTACGGCCACTCCTCTGCTTCGTTCTCGAATGGGAAGCGCCCCTGCCAGGTCTTCGCGAAACGACCTCCGGGGGTGTTGGGCGCTTCACCCCAGGCGTAGGTTGCTTGCTCCAACCCACCGCGCGCCGCGTATTCCCACTCGGGCTCGGTCGGAAGGCGCGCACCGAGCCATCGGGCGTACTCCTCAGCATCCTCGTACGCGATGTGCACCACGGGATGCGCCCCGAGCGTTTCGATCGAAGATCCGAGGCCTCTAGGCAATGTCCAGCAGGCGCCTCGCTGGAACTTCCACCAAGCTCGCCAGTCACGGAGATCAACAGGACCATCGGTTGGTTGAAAGACCAGGGAGCCGGCTTCGAGCTCGTCGGGATTGAGGCTGGGGAAGTCGGCCGCGGGCAGCGGTCGCTCTGCAACAGTCACATACCCGGTGTCTTGGACGAATGCGGAGAACTGCGCGTTGGTGACTGCCGTGGCAGCAAGTTCAAACGACGCCACCGAGGTTCGCATGGTGGGTGATTCCTCGGGGTAGTGGCGTTGTGAGCCCATGAGGAAGTCACCGCTATCGAGGGTGATCATGTCCGGTTGAATCATTGGGAGCTCGATCCTAGGAGTGCGACGAACAGGATACCCAGAGTGGCGATGAGCACGGATGACACCGCCAGCAGCATGATCGGCAGAGCGCTCGTCGAGAGGGCGCCAGAGGATCCGACCAAGTCGCGGTGGTTCCGCCGGTAGCGGTGGCTCGCTCCGACCCATCCGCTAGCGACGAGGACAAGCCCGCCGGCACACGCCGCGATCGCGGCCGGACCCAGGACCGGAGTTGCAAGTCGGAGCGCCACGGCGAAAGCTACAGCCAGCGCGAGGCATGTTCGTTGCCAGGCGAGCAGCGTCCGCTCGGGCTGCAGTCCGACGTCGGAGACCTTCACACCAAGAGTCCGATAGTGACGAGGGCGACCGCCAGGACGACCCCGATTGAGAGGACTCCGCTCAGCGAAGGCCCTGGCAGCGGCTCGTGGCGGCGCATTGATCGTTCGGCGCGCATCCAGCCGATGAATGAGTTCACGGCGGCGAGCAATCCGAGTCCCAGGAAGAGGAGGGCCGCGATGAGGCGTACGACCGGCTCGATGGGCAGCGCTAGTGCTTCCAGTGCGACACCTGCCGCTACGAGGGCGAGCGACGTCCTGATCCAAGCGAGGAAGGTGCGTTCATTCGCGAGCGTGAAGCGAGGATCCGGCTCGTCGCCCTCCCGGTAGACCCAGTGTGGCCACCGCTGCCTCGTCATCGCGCGACGCTCCCCGCGTGGGTGCGGGACCGGGCCGCGAGGAGTGCTGCACCGGTGAGACCAGCGTCGTTACCCAGAACTGCCGGCACGATGGGTGTTCGCAGGTCAAGGAGCGGGAGGAAGCTGTCGGCGGCCGCTGAGATCGCACCGCCGACGACGAAGAGATCGGGAGTCGTCAAGGCCTCAAGATGAGTGAAGTAGACCTGGAGTCGGTCCGCCCACTGTTCCCACGTCAGCGTTTCCCACTCCTTGACTGCAACAGAAGCGCGCGTCTCCCAGTCGACGCCGTTGATTTCGAGATGGCCGAGTTCGCAGTTCGGGACAAGCACACCATCATGGACCATGGCGGTGCCGAGTCCGGTTCCGAGCGTCACGAGCATGACGAGTCCGCTGGAGGTACGCGCGGCCCCGAAGGCAGCCTCGGCAACCCCCGCGGCGTCCGCATCATTCAGCACGTGGACTGGCGTGCCGAGGGCCTGCTGAAACAGCATCCGAGCGTCGAGGCCGAGCCAGTCGGCGGAGATGTTCGATGCGGACAGGGCCCGTCCCCCTGCCACGATCGATGGAAGGCAGACCCCGACCGGGCGCGGGTAAGCGTCGCTGAAGCCAAGGCGCGCAACGAGGGCTCGGACCTCCGCCGCGATGGCTTCTGGTTCAGCGCCCGTCGGCGTCGGCACATGAAGCTGCTCGCCGAGACGCACGCCCGTGTCGACCTCCACGAGCCCAGCCTTGATGCCCGTGCCTCCGACGTCCACGCCAATCGCTTGTGCCTGCATGTCTCGCCCTTCCCTCATCGAAAACCTCCCGCAACGCCTTCGCGCCGGACAGACGCGAAAGCGTCCCCTGAGATGCGTGCTTACCGTCCGCCAACCGCGATGTCGACGCGGTGCTGGAGATCGTCGACGGCCAAGCCAACTTCCAGCGTGTACTCGCCGGGCTCCACGTGCCATCCGTCAGCCCAGTCTGCGAAAGCGCGTGAGGAGAACGGGATCTCGACGCGTACCTCTTGGCCGACATCGGCGCGGACGACCGACGAACCGACGAACCATCGCACCGGGCGATCGACCCGAGAATCCGGTCGAGACGCGTAGACCTGGATGACCTGCTTGCCGCGTCGATCTCCGGTGTTCCTCACGTCAGCGGTGATGCGTCCCGCACCGCTCGAATCGGTCTGGTGCAGTGTGACGTTCTCGACTTCCCAGCTCGTGTAGCCGAGGCCGAAGCCGAACGGAAAAGCCGGTTCCTTACCCGCCTTGAGCCATGCACGGTAGCCGATGTGGATGCCTTCGTCATAGCACAGAACCCCATCGACCGGAGTGACGTCGATCACGGGCACATCAGTTTCGAGTGCTGGCCACGTGGTGGGGAGCCGACCACCCGGTTCTCGGATACCCGTGAGCACGTCGCCGACCGCGTTGCCGTATTCCTGGCCACCGAAATAGGTCACCAGGAGCGCTTCGGTCTCTTCGCGCCAAGGCATGAGCACAGGTGAGCCGCTGTTGACGAGGACGATGGTTCGTGGATTGGCCGCAATGACCGCCGCGACGAGATCGTCTTGCCTGCCCGGCAGCGAGAGCGACGTCCTGTCGTATCCCTCGGACTCGACCTTCGCGTTCGTCCCAACAACCACGATCGCGACATCGGCGTCAGCCGCGGCGCGGGCTGCCTGAGCCAAGAGCTCCTTGGGGTCAGCTTCGCTCGCCTCGAGACCCACCGTCAGACCGAGAGCCCCCAGTTCGGCCCCCTCGGTCTGGGCGGGACGGAACTCGATGCGAATCTCGGCAGGCTTTCCTTGTGTGAGCTGCACTGGGATGCTCGCGGGAGGAGGCGAGAGCAGGGCAGCGCCGAGATCAGTGCCCACGGCCTCGGCCGTGAGCTCGCCGAGCAGCTCACCATCGACGTAGATGCGGCCGGTCCCGACTCCCGCGAAGCCGAGGCGAGCCCGTTCTGTTCGCTGAGGTGTGTAGAACGTCGTGAGTTCGAACGTGGACAACTCTCGAATCGGTGCGGTCCCGCCGAAGTACACGAGCTCGGTTGTGAAGCGGTCCTCCTCGTAGATGCTGTCGCCGAGGTGATCGAGGAACCGAATGTGTGCGCCGGCGTCCCCCGTCGACGGATTCTTCGTGCAGTCGGGGTGGAATGCGGCTACGCCATCCTGCACAACCGCGCCGAGCGAATACTCGACGGACGCATTTGGGAAGGCCGCGCGGATGCCTTCGAGAGGCGAGACAATCCGTTCGGGAACCACCGTGGCGCTTCCCCCGCCCTGGGTCCTCGCCTGGTCCGCGTTGTGACCGATCACCGCGATACGGCCGACAGTTGACGGGTCGAGTGGCAGGATGCCCGTGTTGCGGAGCAGCACAGTGCCCTCAGCAGCGGCCTCACGTGCGAAGCTCAGCCCATCCTCCGTGCTGCTCCGGGGCATCGAGGGCTCGAACCCATCGAGCGCGCCAACGTGTGCGGCGAGCCTGAGGATTCGCTCCACCTTGCGGTCGATCGCAGTCATGGCGACATCCCCCCGACGGACAGCCTCGACAAGCGCTCTTCCCCAGGGCCCGTCAGGTCCTGGCATGACGAGGTCCTGGCTGTGCATCGCACTCGCGATACTGCGCACGGCGGTCCAATCGCTGACGACGACGCCGTCGAAGCCCCATTCGCTGTTGAGCGGGTCTTCCAGTAGTTCGTTCTCGGTAGCTGTGGTGCCGTTGATCGAGTTGTAGGCGCTCATGACGGTCCAAACTCGTGCATCCACGACCGCCTTCTCGAAGGCGAGAAGGTAGAGCTCACGAAGGGCGCGGTCGCTCACTTGCACGTCCGCCGTGAATCGGTCGGTCTCAAAGTCGTTGGCGACGTAGTGCTTGACGCATGCACCGACGCCGTTGTCTTGCACGCCCCGAACGTACGACGCTGCAAGCTCGCCCGTCAGCACGGGATCCTCGCTGAACGCCTCGAAATGGCGACCGCCGAGTGGCGACCGGTGGAGGTTGATCGTCGGTCCGAGAACGACATCGACGCCCTTGCGTCGTGCCTCAGCTGCCGACGCTACCCCGTAGCGGTAGGCGATGGCCGGGTCCCAGGAAGACGACAATGCGGTAGCGGACGGCAGATTGAGGGAGGGCGAGCGTTCGTCCCAAGTCTCACCACGAACGCCGCTCGGGCCGTCGGAGAGGAGCATGCTTCGCAGACCGATCTTCTCGATTGGAAGGGTTGACCAGAAGTCACGGCCGGTGAGGAGTTCGACCTTCTCTTCGAGCTCAAGGCGCTCGATGAGGTCCCGGATGCGGTCATCCGATGGTCCTTCGGTGCGGGTGTTCACGATGTGTTCCTCTTCAGTCGAGTGGGGAGGCAGAGTCGAGTTCAGGTCACGCACGCAGCAGCCCCTGTTCCCTGGCCGCCCGCGCGACGTCGCGCGGATAGGTTCGGTAGAGCACCGTCAGAAGTAGGGCGTTGAGGAGCATCGAACCCACAAGCACGTAAAGGAAGACCTGCTGGAGCCCGAGGGTGTCTGCCAGCTGTCCCGCACCGAGCGAGAAGATCGCCCAAGCGACGGTCTCGAATCCGGTGAGCCAGATGGCGAACGCCTGCCCTCGAAGTGCTGCCGGGACAACGGAAGAGACGATCGGGCGGTTGACAGGTGGGTTCATGCCCTGACCAAGGCCCATGAGTGCCCAGAAGACGCCGTACGCGAGGATTCCCTCGAACACGATCTGCGTGCCGAAGTAGGCGGCCACGGCGAACACCAGCTGTGCGAGTTGCATGAAGAAGACTCGACCGCGAAGCTCCATGATGCGATCAAGCGTCGGGAGCGTGAACCCGCCACCGACAGTTCCGATGATGTAGCCGATCCCGAAGGGGATGAGGACGATGGCGGCCGTCGCGTTGTCGAAGCCTCGCTCGGTCACGAGGAACTGGATACCGAAGATCGTGATGAGCAGGTGGCCCGAGAGCAGGCGGGAGATCATCATGACTGAGAACGTAGGGATGGTGAAGAGCGAGAGCACTCGCCTGAAGCTGGTCTTCTGCAGGACAACGGCGCTGGTTGCTGGGGCGGCGATGCCGTCAGAGGCGCCGACGCCTGGATCTCGGAACAGGACCCACACCATCAGTCCGGCGACGAGACAGAGACCACCGAGAGCCCACATGCCGAAACGCCAGCCGTCGGTGATGCCGGTGAACAGTGCGATGAGCGGACCGACGAACGATGCGATGGCGTTCACTCCCCCGTAGAAGAGCCCAGCTGCCTTACCTCGCTCCCGGTCGGAGAACGAGTCGGCGATGACGGCGTTGGCGATGGGCGATCCACCGATGAGGCATGCGGCCATGAGGGTGGCGAGAACGGCCAGCTGGACGAAGTCCTGAGAGAAGCCGGTTGCGATACCGAAGGCACCACCGAGCACGGTGGTCAGCACGAGTGCGGCTCGCCGGCCGATCTTCGTCGCCAGCCAGACCCAGAAGGGACCCGCGGGCACGGCGATGATCTTCCCGAGCGCTGCGATGACGCCGAGGCCGCTGTTGTCGAGGCGCAGCGCTGCCGCGATGGAGGGGAAGAGCGTGTTGATCATTCCCGCTTCTGTGTTGTCGACAACGGTGACGCCCGTGAGCGTGGCGAGGTTCCGCCACCGGTGTGGGACTTTCTGCGCCGCTTCAGGCGGCGAGGTGCTCAGAGAGCTCTGTTGCGTCATTGCAATTTTCTCAGTTTCTCGAATGTCGTGCGTTGAGTGAAGTCAGTCGTTGCTGACGGGGGCAGTAGCTGCGGCCAGAGCCACGAGCTGGTCGGTGGTGATGAACGCGTGCTTGGCGAGGTCCAGGAGTGACATGGCCGCGGGCGCGGCGACCAGCTCGGTGCGACCGATACCCAGATGTTCTTCCAGGAGAGCTCTCATGCGCGGGTCCTGGTTGAGGTGGACCAGTGGCTGCTCGAGGAACGGATGCGCCTCGAAGAACGCAGGTTCAGGTAGCGGTTTCGCCAGCTCACCTGCACGCTCTCGTTGAGCTCTCGCGAGCAGATGCTCAGGTCCGACCGAGCCGACCGCGGGCAGACCGAGACGCTGAAATTGACTGTGTGGCGCATCGCTCTCTCGCAGCAGGCGGACAAGCAACTGCGCCATCCTCAGCTCGAGCTGGTCGTCGACGATCGGTGCGGTCTGCTGTGGGTCCACTTCGGTATCGAAGAGCAGGGTGCCGTGCCGCCATGGATTCATCCAACCGGTCACCGCATCCATTCGCATCACACTGACACCCTTGGTGAACGGCAGAGGTTCGCTCTGCGTCCAGTCGCGCAGCTCGTCGGGGCTGAACCGGCTGCGCATGTGCGTCGGCATGAGCGTGTACTCCTCGAGCGGAGCGTTGTCCTCCAAGGCAGCCGCGCGCATGTACACGTAACGCCCGTCGGTCACATTGACGTGACCTCCGTGGATACCGAACAGTGCGCCGTCGCGTGCGACGGGCGTCGAGGCCGCGGCTCCAGCCGACAGCGCCAGGTTGATGCCCTGCATGTCGGAGGGGACTTCGACCCCGAAGAAGCTGAGGAGCGTCGGGGCAAGATCGATCGTCTGCGCGAGCTCGCCTCGGCGGGTGTCGCGAGCACCGGTCCGTGGGTCCCACAGGAACATCGGCAGGTGGACGAGTTCGTTGAACCACGGCTGGACGCTCTTCGCCCACCAGCCGTGCTCACCGAGCAGGAAGCCATGGTCGGTGTTGACGATGAGCATCGTGTCCTCCCAGAGCCCGTGCTCGTCCATCGCATCGAGAACTCGACCGAGGGAGCGATCGCACATGGAGACGAGCGCTGAATACTCCATTCGCGCGTGCTCCACCTGGTCCGCCGACTCGCTCACCTTCTGGTAGCCGGGCCAATCGAATTCCGGACCGTCATAGTCGTGCGGATACAGATCCTTGTAGGACTGATGCGTGAAGAACGGTTCATGGGGATCGAAGAGCTCGATCTGCACCATCCAGTTGTCTGCGGCTGAGTTGGTGTCGATGAAGTGCAGGCCCGCATCCACGGTGAGCGTCTGCGAGTGCTCAGCCTCGGTGGGCATATATCGCCGGTTCACCTGGTCCTGCGAGTGCATCGCTGCCGGACCGAAAGAGCCTTTGGTGTCAGCGACCACACCCTTCCAGGGATCACCCTCCTGCCCTCGGAAGAATTCCCAGGTCGAGTAGCGTGTGTGGTAGGTAGCGCCTCCATCCTCCCAGTAGTGCGGGTGGTCGGACGCGAGGTGCGTATGCACGCCAGCTTGGCGAAGCAGGTCAGGCATCGAGTCGTCGAAGGGCTCGAGCGGACCCCACGAGCGGTGCAGGAAGTTGTACCGGCCGGTGTGCAGTTCGCGTCGGGCGGGCATGCAGGGCATGGAGCCGGCGTAGAACGCGTCGAAGGTCGCTGTCCTGGTGGCAAGGCGTGCGAAGTTCGGTGCGTCGACGACAGTGTCACCGTAGGTAGGCAACATGTGCCGGTTGAGGCTGTCGAACATGAGCATGATCGCCCGCATCGCGCGCTCCTTTGCGTCTGAATCCAACTCGGAACAATGCATGACACTTGTGTCATGCATTTCGTGGGCCAAGGATGACACAAGTGGAGTAGGCATGCAAGAGGGAATCAGCCGCTAACCTTGAGGGCGTGACCGTGAAGCTGGAGCATCTGATCCTTGGGGTGCTGCTCGAGCAACCAAGCAACGGGTACGGCCTCAAACGGTTCTTCGACACCGATGGCCGCTTCCTGCGGCCCAAGACGCAGATGAGCCAGGTCTACCGTTCACTCGCGCACATGGAGGAACGAGGTCTGGTCAGCCACTCCGTAGAACCCAAAGCGGGAGCAACCGACTCGAAGGTGTACCGCGTCACTGACGACGGAGCCAAGGCCTTCCTCTCCTGGCTCACCTCCAAGTACGTCCCGCCGAATCGGTTCGAAGAGCCTGAGCTGACCGTGAGACTCTCGTTCGCTGGGTTCATGGACGTAGCCGACGTTGTGCATCTCATCGACACCGAGCTGAACGCGCGACGAACACAGAGAAAGCGTTTCCGAAACCGAGATCGACAGAGGGAACAGCACCCGACAGTGTCCTTCAACGCCTCGCTCGGCATGCTTGTGAATGATTGGGCGCACGAGCACGGAAGCTCGGCGATGGATGCTCATATCCATGCCCTCGAGAATCTCCGGCGGACCCTGCGCCCCACCGAATGACCTCACGATCAAGGGCCTTAGCGCGCGTTCAGACCCCTGAACCTTGGGGCACTCCAATGCATGAAAACCGCCGCAAGACTCAGCAAGGTCGCGAACACTGCGATTACCATTTCGGTCGGCAACGTGCTGCTGAGAAGCCCGATCGAGAGCACCGCCGAGGCAGAAGACGCATACGTCACGACCGTGAACTTCGAGGCAAGGGAGCTCCGCAGGCCGGCGGAGCTCCTCGAGCCAGGTACACAAGCGATGATCGATACGCCACGGGCCCTCCCCCAACGATCAGCGCCATGGCGACCAGGGCAAGCGCACTGACGAGTACCGACACCGCATGACGGAGTTTTGGCAGTACACGGATACCCCCGGTTGGCGCCTCCTGGAGCACGATTCAGACGGCCAAGTCGGCCGAGGGTGCCGTTCGACGACGCGAAGTGCTCCCGCGGGCGCGACACCGAGAACCGGCAGGTGTCCCACTGCCCGGACGAGACCTGCTGCCGGCGGCACGACCCGGCACTCATCGCGCGTTAGGCCGGGCGCACCTGGGCGCGTGCACGCGCAGATTCCCGCATTTTTCGCGGCAGGCCGCTTCCCAAACGTCGACGACAACGAGATCGACGCCAATTTTGAGAGGCACGCTACGCACGAATGGCATGCTTTTTCCTAGAATTCCGACATGACCACGCCTCGGCAATCATTAGGTTTTCAAGACACAGCGGCAGCCCGCCCGTGGTGCATCCACTCCCCCGCAAAACCCGGACCCAGCTTGTCTCGAAAACTCGCCTCATCATGAGTCGTCTCAACCTGCACGAGCCACGGGGTTTCTGAGGCAAACTGTCCGAGTGAGACTCCTCGGCTATACCCGCGTCAGCACCGCAACTCAGGATGCGCAGCTCCAGCTAGACGCACTCGTCGACGTCGACGTCGGCGTCCAGAAGCGCGACGTCTTCGCCGATGTGACGTCCGGGAGCCGGACTGCGATCGAGCGTCCGGGCATGAAGCGGTTGCTCGATCATGCAGAGGCCGGCGACACCGTCGCCGTGTGGCGCGTTGATCGATTGGGGCGATCCCTCATCGACGTCCTCAACACCGTCAACCTCCTGCGGGAGCGAGGCATCAACATACGCTCAGTCTCCGACGGAATCGATCCGGCGACTTCAACGGGCCGCCTGATATTGAACATTCTCGCCACCCTGCCGAATACGAGCGTGAGCTTATCGTCGAGCGTGTGAATGCTGGCATCGCCGCGGCACGTCAGAACGTCACGAGGTTCGGCCGGCCCCTCTCCGATCCTGTCCAGATCGCAGAGAAACTCCAAGTCGTAGCCGAAGCGCGCAAACGAGGGCGAACGGCTGTGGAAGCAGCTCGACTAGTTGGGTGGAGCCGCGCGACGCTGTACCGGCAGCAAAAGAGAATGCAGACCGCCATCAGGATTGAAGCGGCACCGTAGCGCCGTCTCTTTCTGCCAGACACTCCCCCACCCCGCCTGCTCGCGTACCTGGTGCGGGCGACGCTCCTTCGAGGTCGAACCCATAGATGAGGGCAGTAAACGCGATGCCACGCGCAATGGTTCCCTGGTCACATGGGCCGGCTTGAGCGATACCACTATCATAGTGACAGCCTATTTGAATCGTCTAAAGTGAGCGCTGGCCGCGGTCAGTAACGTCGCCGCCACACTATCGTTGTGATATCACAACGATTTAGTCGATTGACTGACGGGCCCTGTTGTTGCAGGCACCCCGAGTCTCGGGTCCATTAGATTCGATCCCTTTATCTCGCGGGGCGGTAGTAGAAGAGGGGAAGCTCGTATAAGCGTAGTGATATCACAAGGATAGTAGGAACATGGCGATCCAAGCCGCAACTCCGCGCAAGCCCAGCTCGCTCTCGGACCCAGCGTGCTCGCTGCCAGCCCGCTGAGTGCGCAACCGTGGACTATCGGTTTCGCTACGCCATAGTACAAGCATAGTGATATCAACACCGTAGTGACGGCGTGTTGCTCGCAGTACGCTGGCACGCAGCCGTAGATTCGACTCATGATCATCTTGTTGGGAAGTCAAAAGGGTGGCCCAGGGAAGTCGACGATCGCCACGAATCTGGCCGTTGAGTTCGCGCGCCAAGGTAAGGACGTGGTCCTCGTGGACGCCGATCGTCAGCGTTCTAGCGCCAGGTGGCACGAGGATCGAGAAGAGCTGGAACGAACACCAACGCTCGCTTGCGTGGAAAAGCTCGGTAGCATCCACCAAACCTTGCTCGACCTTGATGGAAGGTATGACGTGGTCCTCGTGGACGTCGCCGGTCACGACAGCAAGGAGATGCGCACCGGAATGACTGCTGCTGACAAGCTGGTGGTAGTCGTGCGTCCAAGCCAGTTCGATCTCGACACCTTGCCTCACATGAGCGAGGTCATCGAACAGGCACTGGACCTGAATCCCAGTCTCGACGTGCGCGGCCTGATCACGCAAGCGCCTACGAACTCCAACGCCAGTGAGCGAGCAGACGCGGGGGAGTACCTCAGTGACTATCCCGTCATCAAGCCGCTTCACACTGTTATTCATGAGCGCAAGGCCTACCGCGACGTCATCGGCGAAGGTCTTGGGGTTGTTGAGTGGTCGAACGCGAAGGCTAGGGCGGAGATCCAAGTACTGGCAGAGGAGCTGATGCACTGATGGCCATTCGTAAGAGGCCAAGCGGCCGCAAGGTTGACGAGGCGGCTATCGAAGCCTTCGCGTCGGCCGCTGAAAGCGACAACTCGGGCAAGGACTACTCACCGGTCCAGTCGCAACCCGCTCGGCGGGGGAGGGTGCCATCCTCCGGCTGGCCGGACAATGTCGCCCGCTCCCTACTAGTCCGATACCCCGATCCTGAACTCCCGGCGCTTCTCGCTGAGGTCGCTGCACTTGAAGAACGAAGCAACAACGCCACCGCCGTTAGGGCGTTGCGCCGGGGGCTTGAAATCCTGTTGGATGAGGCCAAGTCGAGGCGTTGACACTATCGTAGTGATAGCAAAAGGAGTCACTCCGGGATACCTGTGCAGATCGAGGTAGGCCTCTTCATGAGTGCTCGTACAGGCTGCGGAGTTCCCAATCGGTGCCCGCCAACCTGCCAGACATCGTCCGTGATGCCGCGTTCCTGTACGCGGATGAGAGGCCCCGCCATGGTCGAGTGGCCACCCCCAGATGTCTACGGGGTTTTCAACTTGTACCCCGCGGAGCCTGCTCACTGTGCGCGCCGTCTCAAAAACCTATGGATTCCAAGACGCTCAGCTACTCGGCCGGGAAGGTTGAGCGCAGGCGCCGCTCTGTGTCTCTCGGGTGTTCAAGGCGGCTTCGCTTTACGAAGTACCCGTAGCGCCCTGGTTGTGTTCGAGCGCTGGTCTGCGCGTCTCCGAGGTGCATGATCGCGTGCGCCTCGTCGGCCGCGTGCGGCAATCCGAGCGTTCCGGGCGGGACCGATCGCGGCCAGTTCGCGTCGACGCGTTCCGAATCCCGTTCCTCCCATCCGAGACGGAGCGCACATGGATACCCCGTTCGCGGAGCAGGTTCACGGTGTTCAGCACGTCGATGAGGGAGCGGCCGAGGCGATCGACTCGCCAGACGACGACGGTGTCACCGGGCTCTGCGTGCTCGAGGAGCTTCTTCATCCCACGGCGCTCGATCGCGGTCTTGCTGCCAGAGGTGACATCGGCAAACACGTCGCGCTTCTGAACACCCGCTGCGACGAGAGCGTCGAGCTGCAGCTGAGCATCCTGACTCGATGTGCTCACCCGGGTGTATCCAAGAAGTCACACTCGGCCATTGTGGCTCACAAACCCCTCCACGTCATCACGCTGAGACACTCCCAATGAGACGTGTTGTTGAGACAGACACTGACCCGGGATCACCCGGAGCAGCGATCACACAGCCGGGATTCGGCCGGTGTCTCAGAAAGCTGTTACAGCTTGCGACATGCGCCTAAATGGCATTAACAGGAGTTCGCTGTGGTCATGCCATTTCTTGGTCGCCGCGTTCTCAAGCCCTGGTTGCTGCGCCGGGCATACGTCCTTCAGCAGTCGAGTCTTTGGCGGACGCGGTGCTGGCTACGAAGTATCGTGTCCGCACCCAGCAAGGACGAGCCGCCGTCGACCACGTCTGATACGTCACAACGGCAGGTGTCTCAGCCTCCACGCCCCAAATTACTGGCGTCCGGCGCCCGTGCCGGCGTTGTCGGCAGCTCTTGAGACCCGCGGCAGCTCAGGAACTGGTCGCTGTCGCAGCGCGAGAGCGACGGCGCAATGAGTGGATGCCCTGTTTCATCAGAACTGTCGATGCGCTTCAACTGCGTATAGCGTCGAGACATGAACAACAGCAGCACCGGAAGATCGCGTGTCACCAGCGCAGACGTTGCGGCGCTCGCGGGCGTGTCACAGAGCACCGTCTCATACGTGATGACGGGGAGGCGTACCATTTCGGACGACACTCGAGAGCGCGTGTTCGCAGCCATGAAGGAATTGGGTTTTCAGCCCAACGCCGGCGCGCGCGCGCTTGCCGGACGCCGCAGCAACGTAATCGGCCTATTGATTCGGCTGGACACGACCACCGACATGGAAGGCACCCTGCCGTTCATCGACACCATCACGCGCGTGGCCCGAGAATTTGACTACGACGTGGTGCTGGTCACCGGCGAGGATGGGGCGGCAGAGATGGAACGTCTCGCCGGCCGCTCGGTGGTTGACGCGATGATACTCATGGACATTCGCGATGTGGATCCACGCCTCGATGCCGCGTCGGACCTCGGCGTACCGGTGGTCCTCATCGGCGTCCCCGGTGGGACTACTCTGTTCGATGCCTTCGACTTCGACGTGACGGCCGCCGCAGAGATGGCCGTCGAGGAGCTAGTACGAGATGGGGCCGACCACATCACTCTTGTCGGAGAACCTCCAGCTGTCTCGTCTGAAGGCTACGGATTCATTCGCGGATTCGAAGAGTCCGCGCAGCGCGCGGCTGACTCTGCCGGCCTGCCCCTGCAGATCGTCCGGCCTCCCGTTCCGGGAGTCGCCGGCTTTCACGCGGTCGCCGATCAACTGCTTTCCGAGCCGGGCAGAGCAGGGATCATCGCGCGGGCTCCGCAGGTGGTGAGCTGGACGCTTCATCACCTGAGTTCCCTGGGAGTGACGCCCGGACCCGACGTCGGGTTGGTCGGTCTATGCACGGACGAGGCAGCGACTGCGTTCACCGAGGAAGTGACCAATGTCTCGCCGGAGCCGCGAGCCGTGTCGCGAGCAGCAGTCGAGCGATTGGTGCAGCGATTGGCGGGCATTGAACCTGCGCACACCCCTCGGGCCACTCTCCTTCCTCCGCGGCTGACCAGACGCGCCACCACGCGCGGTCACGAATAGGCAACGAACGCTCGCTAGGCGACGAAGCGATGTGTTACTGTCGATGCGCATCGATTCGATGCGCATCGACAGTCGAAGTTGACTCTGGAGGATCCGAAATGACTCAACGGCGAGCAGCATGGACCGCTGTCCCACTTGCCCTCTTCACCATTGGAGCACTCGCTCTGTCCGGTTGCAGCGGTAGTAACGCCGCCTCACCAGGCGACGACGCCGACAGCATCTTGCTGGAGCGTCCCGCCGGCTCCACCAATGACAAGAAGGTCTACGACGACGTTCTCGCCGCCTGCGAGGAGACCACCGGCGTCACCATCGAAACGCAAGACGTCCCCTACGACGGATACCTTGCGAAGGTGCTCCAGCAGGTGTCCTCCAAGACGATGCCCGATGTTCTGATGCTGGACAACGGAGACCTCCCGCAGATCGCCTCATCCGGCGCTCTCGCCCCGCTGTCAGACTTCGACATCGCCGTCGACGGATACGCCGACGGCGTCATCGAGGCATCCAGTTACGATGGCGATCTCTATGCCGTGCAGCCGGTCGCGAACACCATCGCCCTGTTCGTGAACACGGACATGCTCGCTGCAGCAGGTATCGACGTCCCGACCACGTGGGACGAGCTGAAGACCGCGGCCGCGGCGCTTAGCGGGGATGGCAGGTACGGCATGGCGTTCTCCGCCACTGCCACCGAGGAGGGGACGTTCCAGTTCCTGCCGTTCTTCTGGTCCAACGGCGGCGACGAGACGGACATCGCCACCGAGGCCGGAGCGGAAGCGCTGCAGCTGTGGGTAGACCTCGTCGACAGCGGTTCGGCCTCTGAGTCGGTGCTCACCTGGACGCAGGCTGACGTCAACGATCAGTTCGTCGCCGGCGACACCGCGATGATGGTCAACGGCCCCTGGCAGTTCCCGTCGCTCGACGAAGCCGGCGTCCCCTACGAGGTCGTCTCGCTCCCCGCCCCGCAAGATGGCGACGAGATCATCTCTCCTCTGGGTGGAGAAGTCTGGACGATTCCGCAGACCGGCAACGAGGCCAAGATGGCCGCAGCAGCCTCGGTTGTCGAGTGCCTCGGCAGCGACGAGAGCCAGATGGCGCTCGCCTCTGGTCGCGACCTCGTCCCCACTAACACTGAGCTCGTGGATCAGTTCATCGCGGAGAACCCGAAGATGGCTGGTTTCGCCGAGCAGGTCCCCGGCCTTCGCGCGCGCACCGCCCAGCTTGGCGCGGACTACACCGCCGCCAGCGAAGGCATCTACACCGCCATCCAGACGGCCCTGACGGGTGGCGCAGATCCTTTGACCGCGCTGCAGCAGTCTGCACCGAACAAGTGACGTATCTGCGGGCAGGGGTCATACGGCCCCTGCCCGCAGTATGCAGGGAGACCCCGTGACCTCAACAACCGCATCCTCGACGCGCCCGCGCCGCAGACGAATGACACTACGCGCCGAACGATGGCTTCAGTTGGCCTTCGTCGTCCCGGCAGCCCTATATCTCGTTTTTTTCTTCGGTTACCCCATCGTGCAGAACGGCGTGATGAGCTTTCAGGAGTTCACAACTCGCACGTTCTTCACCGGTGAAGCGCCGTGGGTGGGATGGCACAACTACGTCGAGGTGATCTCTTCCCCCGGCTTCGGCCGAGTCATGCTGAACACCGCGATCTTCACTGTCGTCTCCATCGTCGCTCAGTTTGTCATCGGCCTCGCACTCGCCGTCTTCTTCCGACGACGCTTTCCGCTCAGCGGTGTCGTGCGCTCGCTCCTCCTGCTTCCCTGGCTCATACCTCTCATCGTGTCGAGCGCTATCTGGCGATGGATGCTCGATAAGGACTCAGGGGTCATCAACCAGGTGCTGTCCGGTCTCACGGGATCAGATGTGTCCATTGGATGGCTGACGGACGTGAACATCGCCCTGCCCGCGGTCATCCTCGTGAACGTCTGGCTGGGCATCCCGTTCAACATGACGATCCTCTACTCGGGTCTGCAGGACATCCCCGAGGATCTGTATGAGGCAGCGGCGCTCGATGGCGCGACCGGATGGCGAGCCTTTTGGGCCATCACCTGGCCCATGCTGCGCCCCGTCACGGGAGTAGTCGTGCTCCTCGGCGTCGTCTACACGTTGAAGGCCCTCGACATCATCCTCGGTCTCACAGGCGGCGGCCCCGCCGGGTCGACAGAGACGCTCGCCACCGAGGCCTACCGTTTGTCGTTCGGCCAGTTCGACTTCGGGGCGGGTGCCGCTGTCGGCAACATCCTCATCGTCATCTCTCTCATCTTCGCGGTCCTGTATTTGCGAGCAAACAGGAAGGCGGTGGACGAATGAGCTCCGCCGGACTCATCGGTGCCAGCCGCGGTTGGCGCCGCCCCGTCGACGCAGTCGTCGGCATACTCATCCTCGCGGTGCTACTCTTCCCCGTCTACTGGATGGTGAACGTCTCGCTACAGCCCGGAGGCCGCGCAGTCGGCACCCCGTGGTTTCCGCTCAACCCAGACATCGGCGGCTACGTTCAGGCACTCGAAGAACAAGGCGCGAACCTGATCACCAGCATCATCGTGTCGTTGGGCAGCGTCGTCTTCTCTCTCGCCGTCGCCGCGCCCGCGGCCTACGCACTCGCCAAGTTCCGCTCACGCTGGCTGACAGGCCTGCTGTTCGCGATCCTCGTCAGCCAGATGGTGCCGGGCATCGTCGTCGCCAATGCGCTCTACTCGATGTACAACCAACTCGGACTGCTGAACTCCATCGTCGGGCTCATCATCGCCGACTCCAGCGCCGGCATCCCCTTCGGAATCCTCGTGATGCGCGCGTTCATGATGAACATCCCGCAATCCATCGTCGAAGCAGCACGCGTCGACGGCGCGGGAATCATCCGCACGTTCTGGTCCATCGTGCTGCCGGTGAGCCGCAACGCGCTCATCACCGCAGCGATGTTCACCTTCCTCTTCACCTGGGGCGATTTCCTCTTCGCCCTCACACTCACCACGACCGCGGAGGTTCGTCCCGTCACGCTCGGCCTGTACTCATACCTCGGGTCGTACGTCAACGATTGGAGCGCTGTCATGGCGACCGCCGTGCTCGCTTCCATCCCCGCTATCGCAATGCTCGTCGCCGCCCAGAAATTCATCGCTGCCGGCGCCACAGGAGGTGCCGTCAAATGACGCTCATGGCCGACCGTACAGTCGCAACTCGCCAGTTCACCCTCGGAGCCGGCAGTTTCACGCTCGACGAGCGCACAGGAGCTCCCGTCCAGTTCATCGATGCAGAGTCGCCAGACCGCCAGTTCCTTCTCGAGCTGACCTCTTCGTGGCACTCGGACGAGCACCAGTGGGGCTCCGGATTCGTCATCACCGACAAGGGCGCCGTCCGATGGAACGCCCCGTCAGACCTGGAATGGACAGAGACCTCCAACCGCGCCATCCACCCCGCGTCCCAAGACCTGCGCATCGTCGTCGAACGAGACTGGGAGAACGAGCAACTGCGCGAGCGCTACACATTCCTAAACATCTCTGACAGCTCGATGTCTCTCCGGTCCGTGGGGATCCAGACCCCGTTCAACGATGTCTACGAAGGCGCGAGCGACGCACTGGCCCAAGCGGTTCACGCCCACGTGTGGACAGGCGGAGCATGGGCCTGGGTTCTCGCCCAACCTATGAGCGGTCAAGGCCGCACTCTCGGGCTGATCGTGCGACAAGGTGCGCTGTCCGCGTACTCGGTCGAATCGCGGAACCCCAATACGCTGTCCAACGCACGCGGTCACATCGTTCTGCACCCCACCGACGCTGGCCGGAACCCCTCAGCGTTCGGTGGACAGACACCGATTCTGCTCGCCGCGGACGAAGCATGGACGGTCGAATGGACGGTCGGCTGGTACGACCATACCGAGGCGTTCATCGAGGACACTGCCCCGCCCGCACGTCTCGACGATGTCGCTGTCCCGTGGACCCAGCCGCTTTTGATCAAGACCTCGCAACCCGTCGTCTTCGAATCGGGCGACGTCGCTCTCACCGACGAGGGTGCTGTCCTTCGTGCGACGACGCCCGGCGTGCACACGGTGAGAATCGGTGACTCCACAACAGGGCTGCTCTTCCATGCCCCGGTTTCCGAAGTCGTCAGCGACCGAGTGCGCTACATCCTCACGCGCCAGAAGGCCCTCGAGCGGTCGGGCACGCTGTCCCACGCGTTGGTTCCCGTGAACACGGAGACGTTCCTCACACAGCTCACCAACGGGTGGAGTGACTGGACCGACGGATCCGAACGCATCGGCATGGCAATCCTCATTCAGCAGGCTCGCCTGCGTGGCCTGGTCGGCGACGACGCAGATGCTGCGTTGGACGGATGGGCCGCATTCGCACGACAGCACCTTCTCGATTCCACCGCGGCCCCGCGGCGGGGCTCCCAGGACCACCACACCGGTCCTCGCCTGTACGACGCACCGTGGCTGGCGCTGTTCTTCGCGATGCGCGCTGAGCACCTTCGGGCCCAAGGGGCGCAGGACCGGGCCGCCTCAGAACTCGACCTCGCAGCATCCATCCTCGAGCGCGCCTATGAGCTCGGCGCTGAGCGATTCCTCGCCATTCTGCAGAGCGACGCCGTCGAGCGCGTCGCGAACGATCTGGAGCACACGGGCGACTCTCGCCGCGCAGCCGCATTGCGTAACCTTCTGGTGGCGAGCGCCCGTAGTTTCGTCGCCGCGGGCCGGGATCTGCCTGCCCACGAAGTCCACTACGAGCAATCCATTGTCGCCCCGCTCACGAGCCTCCTCGCCAGCGCCTATCGCCTGACAGGTGATGAGGTTTTCCTTCCGGCCCTCGAAGAGCGCATCGACTGGATGATGGCCTTCGGGGGCCCGCAGCCTCACGCGAGGCTTCGAGACGTCAGCATCCGTCACTGGGATGGATATTGGTTCGGACAGCGCCGACAGTGGGGCGACGTCTTCCCTCACTACTGGAGCACACTCACAGCCGTCGCCCTTCTTCGACTGCCGGAGCAGATGTTGACACCCGACCGCAGACGTCGTGCAGACAACATCCTGGCAGCGAACATGGCCAACTTCGGCCGAGACGGCTGGGCGACATGCGCCTTCATCTTCCCGTCTACGGTCGACTCCGAGCCTGCTCACACGGCCGATCCTATGGCCAACGACCAGGACTGGCACCTGGTGATGTGGCTCATGCTCGACGAGTGGGGCCTCGCGCCCCTCCGCTGAACACCACCGACTCGAGAGGAACCCGTGTACTACGGCGCTGACTACTACCCGGAGCAATGGCCCGAGGAGGTGTGGGAAGAGGACGTCGCACTCATGCGAGAAGCGGGCGTCAACCTCGTCAACGTCGGCATCTTCGCGTGGTCACGCATCCAGTCGGCCGAAAGCCACTACGACTGGGGCTGGCTCGACCGCATCCTCGATCTGCTCCACCGCAACGGCATCGGCGCTGGTCTTGCGACGGCGACCGCGTCGCCGCCGCCCTGGGCTACAGCTGCGTACCCGGAGATGCTCCCCCGCGATGCCGACGGCACCGTATTCTCCCCCGGTGCGCGCCAGCACTTCTCCCCGACGTCTCCGGACTACCGGCGACTGGCCTCAGAGCTCGTCGAGGCCATCGCGATGCGCTACGCCACCCATCCCGCCGTCAAGCTCTGGCACGTCGACAACGAGTTGGGGTGCCACCTGCATTACGACTACTCGGATCACGCTGCGCGCGCGTTCCGAGCGTGGTTGCAAGAGCGCTTCGGCACCATCGACGCACTGAACCGAGCATGGGGGACGACGTTCTGGTCGCAGATCTACACGGACTTCGAGCAGATACTCCCGCCGCGCAAGGCCACGTACGGCGTGAACCCCGCGCACCTGCTCGATTTCAAGCGCTACACCTCGGATGCTCTGCTCGGACTGTTCACGATGCAGCGCGACATCATCCGCAGCGCTGGCGCGATGCAGCCCGTGACCACGAACTTCATGGGCGCCTTCCCCCCTGCTGACTATTGGAAGTGGGCGAAAGAGATGGACGTCATCGCTGATGACAACTATCCCGACCCCAATGTTCCGGAATCGTTCCGGGATTCCGCTTTCGCCCGTGACCTGATGCGCTCCCTCAAGCCCGGAGTGCCATGGATTCTGATGGAACAGAGCACGGACGCCGTCAACTGGCGTCCGACCAACGCGCCCAAGAAGCCCGGCCAGATGGCGGCATTGTCGATGCAGGCAGTGGCGCACGGCGCCAATGGCATCATGTTCTTCCAATGGCGGCAATCGCAGCGAGGCGTCGAGAAGTTCCATTCCGCGATGGTTCCGCAGGTAGGAACGGACTCGCAGGTATGGCGCGATGTCGTGGCGCTCGGCGCCCAGCTCCGAGCCCTCCCCGAGACGGCTCCCGACAGCCGTGCGCGGATCGCGCTCGTCTTCGACTGGGAGTCGTGGTGGGCTCTCGGTTCCGGCCATCACCCGGTCCGCATCCGATATGACGAGGTGGTGCAGCGATGGTACAACGCTCTGCACCGCCTGCACTACTCCATCGACTTCGTCCACCCGCACAACGATCTCGGCGCGTACGCGCTGGTCATCGCGCCGACCGTGTACTTGCTCGACGATCTCGGCGCAGAGAACCTCGCCGCTTTCGCCCACAGCGGTGGGACCCTTCTCGTCTCCGCGTTCTCGGACGTCGTCGACCAGAACGACGCGTTCATCCGCGGCGGGTTCCTGACTCGCCTCAGCAGCACGCTCGGCATCCGCCTGGAAGAGTTCGGCGCCCTGGTGCCACCACCCGCGGCGGTCTCGTCGAAGTCTGCCGGAGAGCCCGCCTCTGCCACTGGCTCAGAAGCCGTCGGCGAGCGTGAAGCCCCGTTCGACGGTCCCAGCGGAGGCGGTAAGGGCCAATACCTCGCCGAGGTCATCCACCCCACCACAGCATCAGTGATCGGACGGTTCACGGCAGGACGAAACGAGGGCAGACCCGCGTTGACCACCAACGAGGCAGGCCAGGGCAATGCCCTGTACATCGCTACAATCCCGGATGACGTGGGCATGACCGGACTGGTGCGCTATGTCGCGAGCCTCGCCGACGTTCATCCCGAGATCGCGAACGGGTCACCTTGGCTGGAGGTAGCGCGTCGAGGAAACATGCTGACTGTGATCAACCATGGGGACGTCCCGCACTCGTTTACTCTTGCTGGCCGCAATTACACTCTGGATCCGTTCGCGTGGGAACAGGTGGAGGACGTAACGCTAGGTCCATTGCGCACGGCGCCTGTTCACAACTGACATGAGTAAATTTACTCAAGGGGACCGCCTCTGCCCTAGCTTTGGCCGGATCGGTCCATGATCACCGTCAACTCACCTTCCGTGCTCTCGACCCGGATACCCGGCACGTGCGCCAGAGCTTTGAATTGGCCGCTCGCAGGTCGGCAAGCAAGACTGGCGCCGAACACTACTGAGCGTATCGATGCCATTGATCGGCAACCCAAGGATCAGGGGGCAGGAATTGAGTTCCCCCATACGTCCGCACAACTTTCTATTACGGCTCGACGGGCGGCCGGACACATCCTACGCAGACCGGTGCCCTCGTTCTTAACTTCCCTCAGATGATCACAGCCAGAATTGAAGGGCATCGAGAGTGCTACAACTCGCCAGTTCCCGTTGTCTGTCGAGCCTGGCAGCTCGTCCAACGTGCATCGCGGAGCGGGGACGGACCACGCGCGTTTTCCGAGGGGGGCGTTGACCGTGGCCTTTCAATTCTCGAGACCATCACCGACGAGGTAATTGAAGACGCAGCCAACATCCTCGTCATCGGCAACTAGCGTCACGCAACGATCACAGATCAGCGCCACCGTGCGATCAACTCCACAGAGTGGGCCGCACCAATGGCTGGCCGCCGCGATGTCTCAGAAAGCTAATGTTTTCAGATACGGATGTAGCGCCGTGTGCAGTTTGCTTCTCACGCCTTGGGCGTCGGCCCCAGAAGCACATGACGGCGTCAGCACCGTGGCGTGGCTCCGATCCGCGTCTGCGCGGTCGTGTCGACGTCGTCGGGGATCGTTCGCCAGCTACAGCAGGTGTTCCCCGAGACGCCGAAGAATTGGAACTGAGAGGACTTCTGACCATGAGCACACGCACTCTCGAAGCGCTCGTCAGTCGAGACACTGACGGCTGGTGGACCATCCGCATTCCTGAACTCACATCGGCCGGCCCCGGTGGCCGCACCATCACCGCGACGGGTTCCGCGACCACCTGGCGCGGTGTCGCGAAAGCAGCCCACGAACTCGCGTCCGTGTGGCTCGACGTCGAACCGAGCGAGGTAGACGTGACGGTGCGCATCGACGCAGCCGAGTCGGTCACGAAGCTGTGGGCCGAGGGGATTGCGGCCGAGGCAGAGGGACGTCAGGTTCTCGAGCGTGCAGCGCTGCTCCGCCGTGGTGCAGTACACAAGCTCCGCGACGAGGGCTATCCCGTCGAGGCGGTCGCGCAGGCGCTCGGCGTCACTCGCCAGCGCGTGCAGCAGCTCGACGTGCGCTCGAAGGATGACGTGATGACGCGATGAGCAACGCGACGGGACGCGGCAGGTTTGCGGATGCGCTCGCGCGCCTGGGGGAGCCGGAGGGCGAGCGGGGACTCGTGCCGTTCCGGGAGGGCCGCGCGTTCACGCGTAACGGCCAGCTCAGGGCAACAGCGAGCGATGCGGAAGTGCTGACTGTGCTCTCGGGGATGGCCTACGGGCGCGGACCGGCTGGGATGCCACTGGGAGAACTTGCGGGCTTGCGGGAGGGGATTGCCGCTGGCCGCTTGCGCTTGCCTGGCCGGTCGGTGGCGAGGTCGTTGGAGCTCGTGGACGGGCTGCTTCGGGCGTCGGATGCCGTCATCGACGCGGATCGTGTCGAGACCGGACGTGAGAGCAACAGACGGGTAGGCCTCATGCTGCTGTGGGTGGGCACAGTGGCATCGGTCGGCCTAATGTGGTCGATGCTGCCGGTATTCCTATCGATACTGCCCGGCTAGCACGAGCTGACGCGCACCCGAGCGGCGCTGCGTGTACGGCCCCGCCCTTTCACGAGAGTGTGTGGCCATGGCGCTTTATCACGTCGGCAGCCCCTCATTTCGCGCCGACAGATGCCCCTCAGTTCGCAACTGAGGGGCATTCGCATTCAAGCTCGCGACTACTTACTGCGCTTCTGCTGTCTCGCAGCGGTCAGGTCGAAGCCTGCAAGAATTGCCTGCTCTTCAGTCTCGCCGGCGGATTGCACACCAGTCCCATCCACTGGGACGTAATAGCGCGCCTCAGTAGCACCATCAAAAAAGATGGCAAGATACCTCTCCGACGCAAAGTAATCTGCCACGGTGAGGTCGCCAGCGACTGGCGGCGCAGGGTTCGCAACCTCAACCCTGACGATGTGGTCAAGGTTAACCATCTCGATTTTCTTGGTCTCGCGTTGTATGAGTGCAATGAAAGCCATGATTCCTCTTCCTTATCTGTTGAAACACCGACACTAGCGGACAATAGTTCTAGACACGTGAGACCGGTCGAGAAGGACCGGGTGGCTCTCAGAAGCCACGCGGCCTCCGCGCTCTGATGCGCCGGGAGCCCGACAGTCGAGGCGTATCGTTCGGCTTCTGATCACGGATAGCAGAGACAATCGACCGAAAACCGCCGTGAGACTTACGCAGATTCTCGCTGATAAATTGCACATCCTTGGATAGCTGCCTAACTGGATCAACCTCCGCGACCGTCATTGCCCACGGTGACATTTGTAGCACGAAACTATCGCTATATTGTTCGCTTTCATCGAGGTTCGAGTATGTCGCAGTCACGACATACTCCGTTGGAAGATCCTCCTTGGCAAGGGCATCCTTCGCTGAATCGAGGATATATTTCAAACGCTGATGTGGGCCAACCATGCGAACAGGCGTTTTGCCCGAGAAGAGCGTATTGAGAGCAAGCAGACCCTCAGGACTCAACTTCACATCAGTCGCTTCGAACTTCGGGTCGACATTGAGTGAAATATTCATAGCTGGCGAGGTGCCAACGTTCTGAACTACGATGAATACACTGTTTATGTTCTCTTGATTAGAGTAGTTCCTCACCGGTACGCGCTCAAACTCAAATTGGACGATGACAGTCGGACGAGCTAATGCCCTGTTGGATTCTGCAAGCAGATTGTTGGATTCGGACAGTCGCGTGTTGGATACAGAGAGCCCATGAAGTTGCCGCCAAGCAATAATCAGAAGGGAGGCGGCAAACGCAGCGGACAGGAAGGACCAAAACGCCTGCCACTCGTCTGGCGTAGGCCACCCATCGACTCTCCACCATTCATTCATGATCGCGAGTCTAGGGCCACGGCGAGCGCGGAGCTGCGGCGCTCTGGCCGTCTCATTCGGGCCGGACTGGGGGAGCGGTCGCGGCACTCCTCTCAGTTGTTCATCCTGACCAGATGTGGCCGCTCACCCCTCCCTGAGGGATGGGGCGACGGACGGTCCGCAGGGGAGGTCGGGGAGATGTCCAAAAGTCGCAAGTTCCTCGTCGCCGTCCGCGTCGAAGATGCAGAATTTGATCGGCACTGACTGCGAGTTTTTCTGCGCGTTCCACGCGGACAGTAACTCGTTAAGGTGTTCAAGTTCCCAGTCGCCGCTGACCCAGTACCTCGACGCATAGGAATCTGCGTCGTTCAACCCTTCGTCGTAGACGTGAATCTCGGTGTCGAGTGCCCAGGGGATGCCCGCGTTGAGGGCAGCCAGCTCGTCGATGGTCGGGTCACCGTAGCCTCGATCATCGGAAATCGTGCTCCAGGCCAGCAAACCGATCAGAGAGATGGCCACGCCTGCAACGAACCCGAGCATGGTAGGAGATCGCTTAGGAGCGGGAAAATGTGGGGGGTCAGTGGCGCGCATCCGAGAACCCTAGCCAGGGGACGCGCGATGGTTGCGGCCTGGTTACTAACGATTCGGTCGAGACGCAAGAACGGACGACCGCAGCTGTTATCTGCTCGTGACGGCCACGTCAGATGCGGGCATCCCGTC
>NZ_PSYC01000014.1:0-112916 GCF_002931515.1 Pseudoclavibacter sp. RFBG4
CCCGCCCGTCCGCTCGCTGACGCGCCCGTCCGCTCGCTGACGCGCCCGTCCGCTCGCTGGCCCGCGCCCGCTCCACCGAATAGGCCAGTTTCACCCCATCCTGAGCCTTCGGATGGGGTGAAACTGGCCTATTCGGTGGCGCGGATGCGCGGCGCGGTGGAGCGGATGCGCGGCGCGGGCTAGAGCTCGACGCCCGCGAAGAGCTTCTGCAGGCGCTGCACGCCCTCGAGGAGCGCATCGTCGCCGAGGGCGTAGCTGAGGCGCAGGTAGCCGGATGGGCCGAACGCCTCACCTGGCACGACCGCGACCTCCGCGACGTCGAGGATGAGGTCGGCGAGGTCGAGCGAGGAGTTGATCTGGCGCCCCTCGATCTCCTTCCCGATGAGCCGCTGCACGTCGGCGTACACGTAGAAGGCGCCCTCTGGCGTCGGCACGCGGAAGCCGTTGACCTTGCTCAGCTCCTCGACCATCGTCGTGCGGCGGCGGTCGAAGGCGAGGCGCATCTGCTCGACGGGCTCGGTGGGCCCTGTGAGCGCGGCGAGTGCGGCACGCTGCGCGATGTTGTTGACGTTGCTCGTGAGGTGCGACTGCAGGTTGCCTGCCCCCTTGATGGCGTCGACGGGGCCGACCATCCATCCGACGCGCCAGCCGGTCATCGCGAACGACTTCGCAACGCCGTTGACCAGGATCGTGCGGTCGGCGACCGCGGGGGCCGCTTCGACGATGGACACTGCGCGGACGCCGTCGTACGTGAGGTTCTGGTAGATCTCGTCGGCGATGACCCAGATGCCGTGCTCGGCGGCCCACTCGCCGATGGCGCGCGTCTCGGCCTCGGAGTAGACGGCGCCGGTCGGGTTCGAAGGCGAGACGAAGAGCATCGCCTTCGTGGCGGGGGTGCGTGCGGCTTCGAGCTGGTCGACGGTGACCTTGTACTCCTGGTCCGCGCCGGCGAACACGGGAACGGTGGTGCCGCCCGCGAGCTGGATGACCTCGGGGTACGTGGTCCAGTACGGGGCGGGGAGGAGGACCTCGTCGCCTGCGCCGACCACGGTGTTGATGGCCTGGTAGACGGCCTGCTTGCCGCCGTTCGTGACGATGACCTGCGAGGCGGGGACATCCCAGCCCGAGTCGCGCTTCGTCTTCTCGGCGATGGCCTCGCGGAGTTCCGGCAGGCCAGGTGCCGGCGTGTACCGGTGGTTCTTGGGGTCGCTCACGGCGACGAGGGCGGCGTCGACCACGTGCTGCGGAGTCGGGAAGTCGGGCTCGCCCGCCGCGTAGCTGATGACGGGACGGCCGGCGGCCTTGAGGGCCTTGGCCTTCGCGTCGACCTTGAGGGTTGCGGATTCGGCGATCGCGGCGATGCGAGGGGAGAGACGTGAGTCGGAAACCATGGCCCTGAGTCTAGGTCCGGCGGCCATGCCTCGTCAGCGAGTTGCGCCCGCGTTGGACTTCCGTGTGGCACCTGTCGTATGCTTTCCTGGTTGCCGAAAGCGACATACTGAACCGCGCCTGAAACTGTTCCCTATGGAACGGCTGCAGACGGTATCAGGGTGAACGGGTGCACGCATCCGGTGTTCACGCAAAGGGCGGTGGCTCAATTGGTAGAGCAGCGGTCTCCAAAACCGCAGGTTGCAGGTTCGAGTCCTGTCCGCCCTGCATTTCGGTGCTGAACGCACCCACTACGGGGCCCACCATCGAAGGTCTCAACCATCGAAAGGGAGAGCGCGTGAGTCCAAGCAAGTCAGATGAGGCGACAGATGTCGCCGAGTCAAAGCGAGGCTCCGAGCCGAAGCGCGGCATCATCGGCCGCATCGCTCTCTTCTTCCGTCAGGTCATGGGCGAGCTCAAGAAGGTCGTCACCCCGACCCGGGCCGAGCTCTTCAAGTTCACGGGCGTCGTGCTCGTCTTCGTCATCTTCATGATGGCGCTCGTCACGGTGCTCGACCTGCTCTTCGGGTGGGGCGCTTCGTGGGTCTTCGGTCAGGGAAGCTCGTTCTTCCCGAGCGAGCCGGCCGCGACGCCGGTCCCGACGGAATAGCCGGAGCGCGCCAAGCTCTCCACCGGCTCACAGGCCTCCACCGACAACGGGCGAGCAGCCCAGCATCACAGAATCGAGATGAGGAATCGTGTCAGACCCGAACGTCGCCGACCCGAACGGTCTTTACGAGACCGCCCTGGAGCAGGACTCCGAAGTCGTAGAGGCCCAGGAGGGTGACCGCGACATCGACGCAGAATTCGACGCGGCCCACGAGATCGAAGAGTCCGACGAAGTCGTGACCGAGGAAGACCTCGACGACGGAGAAGGCGCAGACGTCGTCGACCCCGAGGTCGACGCGATCGTCAACGATGTCCTCGAGATCGACACGAGCGAGGAAGAGGCCGCCGCGGCTGCCGCGACCGAGGACGAAGAGGTCGAGGCTCTCGAGGAAGACCCGGATGTCGACCCGTACGAGACCTTCAAGCGCGAGCTGCGCCTCAAGCCGGGCAAGTGGTACGTCATCCACACCTACGCCGGCTTCGAGCGTCGCGTGAAGCAGAACCTGCACCAGCGCACCGAGTCCATGAACATGAGCGACTTCATCTACCAGGTGGAAGTCCCCATGGAAGACGTGGTCGAGATCAAGAACGGCCAGCGCAAGATGGTCACGCGCGTCCGCATCCCCGGATACGTGCTCGTCCGCCTCATGCTCAACGAGGACAGCTGGTCGGTTGTCCGTCACACCCCGGGTGTGACCGGCTTCGTGGGCAACGCCCACAACCCGACCCCGTTGCGCTTCAACGAAGCATTTGAGATGCTGAAGAGTCTGGTCGAAGTCGCTGAAGCACCCGCGAAGGCGAACGCCTCCGGTCAGGCTGGCCTCCAGAAGCGCCAGCCCATCGCAGAGATCGACTTCGAGATCGGCGAGACCATCACGATCAAGGAGGGCTCCTTCGAGGGGCTCACCGGATCGATCAGCGAGATCAAGCCCGAGAGCGGCAAGCTCACCGTGCTCGTGTCGCTCTTCGAGCGCGAGACCCCGGTCGAGCTCAGCTTCGACCAGGTCACGAAGCTCTAGATCTCGCTCCAATAGGGCTGCTGCCCTCAGAAACCACCGGAGTCCGGAACCGCCGGGCCACCGGGAGAGCGCCGCGCATCAGCGCGGAGTTCGAATCGAAAGAAGGAAAAGACATGGCACCCAAGAAGAAGGTCTCGGGTCTGATCAAGCTGCAGATCCAGGCTGGCGCCGCTAACCCGGCTCCTCCTATCGGCCCCGCGCTCGGTCAGCACGGCGTCAACATCATGGAGTTCTGCAAGGCCTACAACGCGGCTACGGAGTCGCAGCGTGGCAACGTGATCCCCGTCGAGATCACCGTGTACGAAGACCGTTCGTTCACCTTCATCCTGAAGACCCCTCCTGCTGCCGAGCTCATCAAGAAGGCTGCCGGCGTCAAGAAGGGCTCCCCGACGCCTCACACGGCCAAGGTCGGCAAGCTCACCGCCGCCCAGGTCCGCGAGATCGCCGAGCAGAAGCAGTCCGACCTGAACGCGAACGACATCGACATGGCGTCGCGCATCATCGCCGGCACGGCTCGCTCCATGGGAATCACGGTCGAGGGCTAAGGCCTTCCCGCTCCCAACACCACACGTCGCGCTTCGGGCGCGGTACTGAACATCGCGGGAGAGCCGGCCAGGCTCGCAACCGCAACTCTTGAAGGAGAACAACATGGCTAAGTCCAAGGCATACCGTGCCGCGGCAGAGAAGATCGGCGAGGACAAGTTCTACGGTCTCGCCGAGGCCGTCGAGCTCGCACGCGAGACCGGCTCGTCCAAGTTCAACAGCACCGTCGAGGTCGCTCTTCGCCTGGGTGTAGACCCGCGCAAGGCTGACCAGATGGTCCGCGGCACCGTCAGCCTGCCAAACGGCACCGGCAAGACGGCCAAGGTCATCGTCTTCGCGACGGGTGACAAGGCAGAGGCAGCTATCGCTGCTGGTGCTGACGAGGTCGGCGGCGACGAGCTCATCGCTCGCGTTGCAGACGGCTGGACCGACTTCGACTCCGCGGTCGCCACCCCTGACCTCATGGGCAAGGTCGGACGCCTCGGTAAGGTCCTCGGACCCCGTGGCCTCATGCCGAACCCGAAGACCGGAACGGTCACGACCGACCCGGCCAAGGCTGTTACCGAGATCAAGGGCGGAAAGATCGAGTTCCGCGTCGACAAGCACTCCAACGTGCACTTCATCGTCGGCAAGTCGGCGTTCACGTCGGAGCAGCTCGGCGAGAACCTCCGCGCAGCTCTCGACGAGGTCGTCCGCCTCAAGCCGTCGAGCTCGAAGGGCCGCTACATCCAGAAGGCCGTCGTCTCGACGACCTTCGGCCCCGGCATCCCGCTGGACGTCAACGCGATCTAGTCTGCCGCGAGCTGCACAGCTCAGGTGGATGCCCCGCATCCGCCACACGAGAACGGCCCAGTCTTCGGACTGGGCCGTTCTTGCGTTCCCGTGGAGGAGGCTACGCGCGTTCGAGCGCTGCGAGCTGGCGTCGCGCGGCGCTCAGGATCGCCTGCACGGTTGCCGTCAGCACCGACCGGTGTCGGCCGGCGACCCAGTGTGCGCCTGACGAGTCGTTGTACTCCAGGAGCGTGAGGGCGTCGCTGCTGTTGCCGGCGCCGAGCGATGTCTGATGGAGTGCGCGTATGTCGACGGAGATGCCCGCGCCGGCGAGGAGCTGGGTGACGGCCTCTGCGGGGCCGAGCTCCTCGAAGATGCCGCTGTGTTCGACGCCGTCGACGCTCACGCGGATGCGCGTGCGTGGGATGTCTTCACGGGTTTCGACGCTGAAGTCGAGCAATTCCAGGCCCGAGGTGTCGACGCGGAGGTAGCTGCGCTCGAAGAGCTCGAGCAGCTGTGCCGCCTCGATCTCCAGGCCGCTGGTATCGGTGTGCTCCTGGACGCGTCTGGCGAAGTCGATCTGCAGGCGCCGGGGGAGTTCGATGCCGTAGTCGGCCTCGAGCAGGTAGGAGATGCCGCCCTTGCCTGACTGCGAGTTGACTCTGATGACGGCGTCGTAGCTGCGCCCGATGTCGGCGGGGTCGATCGGCAGGTAGGGCACGCGCCACTCGGTTTCGCGTTCCGGCCGCATGTCGAGCGCAGCTCGGGAACGATGCTCGGCGAGCCCCTTCTTGATGGCGTCCTGGTGCGTCCCGCTGAAGGCGGTGTGGACGAGGTCTCCTGCGTACGGGTGTCTCGGGTGGATCTCGAGGCGGTTGCTGTACTCCACGGTTCGGCGGATCTCGTCGATGTCCGAGAAGTCGATCATCGGGTCGATGCCCTGCGCGTGGAGGTTCAACGCGAGGACTGCGATGTCGACGTTGCCGGTGCGCTCGCCGTTGCCGAAGATGCAGCCTTCCACTCGCTGCGCACCTGCGAGCACTGCGAGCTCGGCGCAGGCGATTCCCGTCCCTCGGTCATTGTGGGGGTGCACGGAGAGGATCACCGAGTCGCGCCTCGCGAGGTGCTTGTGCATGAACTCGATCTGATCCGCGTAGACGTTCGGGGTCGCGACCTCCACCGTGGCGGGAAGGTTCAGGATGACCGGCCGATCCGGGGTTGCCGTCCAGAGCTCTGTGATGGCGTCGCAGATGTCGATCACGTAGTCCGGTTCGGTGAGATTGAACACCTCTGGCGAGAATTCGAATCGGACGTTCGGCAGGTGGCCGGTGAGCTCGAGGACATCTCGTCCCCCGGCGAGGATCAGTTCTTTCAGCTGCTGCTTGCTCTTCCCGAGGACAACGTCGCGCCAGGCCGGCGCCGTCGCCGTGTAGAGGTGGATGACGACGGGGTTCCTGATGCCCTGGATCGAGTCCACCGTGCGCTGGATGAGATCGCGACGTGCTGGAGTGAACACCACGATCGTGACGTCTTCCGGAGCGATGTCGGTTGTCGCGATGCGACGCACGAAGTCGTAGTCCGTCTGCGAGGCGGAGGGGTAGCCGACTTCGATCTCCTTGTAGCCCATGCGGATCATGAGTTCGAAGAAGACGCGCTTGCGGTCTGGGTCCATCGGTTCCGACAGCGCCTGATTGCCGTCGCGGAGATCGACCGGCACCCAGAGCGGTGCTGCCGTGAGTCGGCGTGAGGGCCAGTCGCGTTCCGTCAGGGGCACCTCGACCCGCGAGTGCACGTCGCGGTATCGGTGCGATGGCATCTGAGAGTGGCGCTGGCGGTTCCAGCGCGGTGCGTTGCTGGGGATCGGGCCGGCCGGGGGAGAGATCCGGGATGTGCTGCTGTGCATGGTCGTGTCCTTGACTGTCGTGCGATCGTGACGACCGGCGCGCGTCTCAGCTCCACGGCGGGGGGACCGGTCAGGCGAGGTCCCGCCGTGGCAGAGAAGCGTGAGCGGAGTGCGCGGCATGCGAGAGAAGCTACCACAACTCCTCAGACAAGTAGACGAGTTGTGGCAGTGCGAGATAATGGGGGCATGAGTACCCTCCACCGTGAACCGCTCGCCGCGCAGGCGGCCAAGCTGCTCCTCGAGCGCATTCGGGCAGGCGAGTGGGAGCTTGGCGAGAAGCTCCCGGGGGAGACGACGCTTGCACCCCAACTCGGCGTCGGACGTTCGACGATTCGCGAGGCCATCCGCCAGCTCGCCGGGAGCGGCGTGCTCGCCACCAGGCAGGGCGCAGGCGTCTTCGTGATTGCGCTGGACACCCCGGAGGCCCTGGACGCTGTGCTGCTGCGTGCAGATATCCAGACGGTGATCGAAGCGCGCATCGCGGTCGAGGTCGAGGCCTCCTCGCTCGCCGCGGAACGCCGCACGAGCGAGGAGCTGCTCGCGATGAGGCGGGCCGCCGAGGCTCGCGGCGCGCAACGTTCGAGCATCGAGGCGCACGTGGATGCGGACACCGCGCTGCACCGCAGCATCGTCGTCGCTGCGCACAACGAGATCCTCTCGGAGCTCTTCGAGGGCTTCGCGCCCCGCAGCAGGCAGGCCATGATCGGGATGCTGCGCCTTCGCAGCGAGTTCGGCAGCGACGCCGACCACCTCGTCCACACCCGCATCCTCGACGCGATCGCTGCGCAGGACGCACCAGCGGCGGCCGCGCTCACACGCGCCCACCTGCTGGAGCTCGCGGAGAGCGTGGCCTGACGGCGGCCGGTGCCCGCTGGCCTACGCGTCGATGTCGAGGATGACCTTGCCGCGCACGTGGCCCCCTGCGATGAGCTCCTGTGCGGCGCCCGCCTCGGCGAGGGGGAAGACGCGGTCGACGTGGGTCTGCAGGGCGCCCTGTTCGAAGAGCTGCGTGATGGTCTGCAGGATGCGGCCCTCCGGCGAGAGCTTGAAGGTCGACGCGACGATGCCGCGGTTCTCGGCGGCGGCCTCCTCGAAGAGCTCCGGGTAGCTGCCAGTCGGCACGTTGATGAGCGTCCCGCCGTCGCGCAGCACCCGCAGCGAGCGGGTCCCCGTCTGGTCCTTCACGTTGCCGATGAGGTCGATGACGACGTCGACCGGCTCGGCGATGGTGTCCTCGAAGCGCTCTGAACGGTAGTCGATGATCTGATCTGCGCCGAGCTCGCGCAGCCAGTCGTGATTGCGCTCGGACGCCGTGGTGATGACGTGGGCGCCGTAGTACTTCGCAAGCTGCACGGCGAAGTGGCCGACGCCGCCCGCGCCGGCATGGATGAGGACCCGCTGTCCGGTGTAGACGCCCCCGGCCTCCACCACTGCGGCCCAGGCGGTGAGCACTGCGAGTGGAACGCCGCCGGCCTCGATGAACGACAGGTTCTCGGGCTTCTTCGCGAGGCTCATGAACGGGACGGAGACGTACTCGGCGTACGCGCCGGAGTAGCGCGGGAAGAGGAGCATCCCATAGACCTCATCGCCGGGCTGGAATGGCGCGAGCTCGTAGGGGGCGCGGACGACGACCCCGGAGAACTCGCCGCCGAGGGTCGAGGGGAAGCTCGAGATCGCCTTCGCAGCGCCGGCACCTGAACGGGTCTTGCCGTCGATGGGGTTGACGCCCGCCGCCTTGACGCGCACGAGCGTGTCCGAGTTGAGCGTGAGCGGGACAGGCGTCTCGCCGAGCTGCATCATCTCGGGCCCGCCGATGCCCGTGAGCAGGGCGGCGCGCATCGTGTCGGAGGTGGGCTGAAGGTCGGAGGCGTCAGTCATACGCGCCATTCTCTCCCGGAAAGGGAGACTCTCCCGGGAAGGGGGCGCTCCCGTGGGGCTGGCTACGCGTAGGTCTCGGCGTCGTAGAACGACTGCGTGTAGTCGCTGCTGCTGTGCGTGTTGCCATATCCCTGGAACGGCGCGGCGTTGCCCGTGGAGTACTGCGCGAACTCACCGCGGTACTTCTCGACGTCTTTGAGGACCTCGTTGGCGAGCGTCACGAGTTTCGCGATCTCGGCCTCGTCGCGGTCGATCCACACGAACTTCGGCTCGCGGTCGACGACTATGAAGTCCTGGTGCCGTTCCCAGACCATGAGGGTCCGCTCGGCGCCGAGCACATACTGCTGCCACCAGACCTGCCGCATGTACGAGCGGGGGATGCGCTTCCAGACCTTGTTGGTGGTCTTGATCTCGGCGAGGAGGATGCGTCCTTCCTCGTCGCAGTGCAGCCCGTCGGGGGTCGCGAGGTGGCTCTTCGACGCCTCGGCGTGGAAGAGGAGGCCGCTCGCGGGAATGCCGTGGCGCTCCATGACCCACCTGGCGATCTCCGGCTCGCGCTGCCGGCCGAAGTCGGTGTACGCGTTGCCGTTGAAGGAGGTGCCCATGACCTTGTCCTTGACGACCTGCTTGACCGAGGAGGGGGTCGCGAGTCGTGCCGCGTCTGTCGCGGTGACGCCGTCGGAGCGGGCTTTGAGCCAGGCCGCGCGGTCGTTGGAGTCGGCGAGTACTCGAAGGAGGTGGGCGCTCATCGCCTCGACCTCGCGAGTTGCCGGGAGTTCGATGGCGGCGGTCTCGGCGGAGGCCGGGACGTGGGCACGCCAGACGCCCACCTCGCTTGCCGAGAGCGGTGCTGCTGCGGACGCTGGCCGGGTCTCTGAGGTGTAGAAGCGCGGCAGCGGCTCGGCGTGGAGCTCCGTGAGTCCACCGCTCGTGCTCCGCTGCTCCTGCCGGACCGGCGCGGGCGGCGCCGCGTAGTCGACGAGCGCAGCGGGGCCGTAGAGCTCGCGGTCTCGCCGCCGCGATTTCGGCGCCGTCTTGGGTTCGGTCTTGGGTTCGCCGAACCAGGACGTCTCGTCGACGTCGTGGCTCGGGCGGAACATGACCATCTTTGTATTCTTTCGCACACCACCGACAGATTCGGTACCAAGCGCCGTTGCCGCCAAAGTTCCCGGCGCGTCGCCCCCGTCGGCCACGCACGTCAGTCGAGGTCGCGCCGCCGCGGCACGTCAGCGCGGGGCTGCCTCGACTGCCATGATCGCCGTCGCGAGCGCCCGCGCGCCGTGGTCCGCGTCCGCGTCCTCGACGTATTCCTCGGGCGAGTGCGAGATGCCGCTCGGGTTGCGGATGAAGAGCATGGCGGTGGGCAGGTGCGCCGCGAGCACTCCGGCATCGTGGCCGGCTCCAGTGTCGAGCACCGGCGCATCGGGGAGTGCGCGCTGCAGCGTGTCGCGGAGGTTCGCGTCGAACGACACGGTCGGCGAGAGCGACTCCTCGACGAGCGCGGCGTCGCAGCCCTGCTGGGCCGCCACCTCGATTGCCCGAGCGCGGATGCGCTCGACGAGTGCAGCGGTCACGTCGTCGTCCGGGTGGCGCACGTCGAGCCACGCGTCGACCCGGGACGCGATGACGTTGGTCCCGCCTGGGACCGGCTCGAGCCGACCCACGGTTGCGCGGGCGCCCGGCACGGTGCGGGCGATCTCCTCGATGCCGACGATTAGCCGGGCTGCGGCGACCATGGGGTCGCGCCGGTCGGCCATGAGCGTTGTTCCGGCGTGGTTGCCCTGGCCCGTGAAGCTCACTCGCCAGCGGCCGTGGCCGAGGATCGATGAGCCGATCGCGACGGGGCCGGCGAGGTCGATGAGGCCGCGGCCCTGCTCGACGTGCAGTTCGATGAAGGCGCTGAACTGCGCGACTCTCGAGGGGTCTGGGCCCAGATGCCTGGGGTCGAAGCCGGCCGCGGCCGACGCCTCCGCGAAGGTCGTGCCGTCCGCATCCCGCAGCGACCGGGCCCGGTCTGGGTCGATGGCGCCCGTGAGGAGCCTCGAGCCGAGGCAGGCCACGCCGAAGCGAGAGCCCTCCTCCTCCGGGAACACCGCGATGGCGATGGCGACGCTGGGCTGGCGGCCCTCGCTGCGGAGGAGGTCGACGGCGGCGAGGGCCGCCGTCACCCCGAGGGGGCCGTCGAACGCGCCGCCCCCTGGAACCGAGTCCAGGTGGCTGCCCGTGATGAGGGCGCCCGAGCGATTGCCGTCAGGGCGGTCCCACCAGGCCCAGATGATGCCGTTGGCGTCGATCTCGATGTCGAGGCCGCGGGCAGAGGCTGCAGCAAGGAACCACTCGCGGAGCTCGAGCTCGGGATGCGAGTACACGGGCCTGCTGTAGCCGCCCCGCGTCCGATCTCGCCCGAGGTGCTCGATCTCGCGCATGAGCGCCGACACGGAGCTCGGGTGAGCGGCGTTCGGCGTGGTCGTGTTCGTGGTCGTGCTCATGCTGCGGCTCCTGTCGTCGCGGCGATGCGGAATTCATCGGGAACGGTGCCCGCTCCGGTGAGCAGGTCGGCGGCGAGCTCTCCGAGCAGCGGAGCGAACTTCCCGCCGTGGCCAGAGCAGGCCGAAAGTACCACGAGGTTGTCGACCCGGTCGATCACGAAGTCCTCGCTCGGTGTCGTCGTGAAGAGGCAGGTCGTCTCGGCGAACGGCTCCGGGCGCACGCCGGGGAGGAACTTCTCGGCGTACGCGATGAGCGCGCGGCGGTTGTCCGCATCCACGATGCCGTCCTGCGTGAGCGCGGAGTCGATGATCTTGCCGCCGTTGAACTGCGCGACCTTCTGGCCTCGCCAGTCGGCGTCGCGTCCACCCGGCAGTCCGTAGGTCTGCAGCTGACGCGACTTGCTGATGAAGGTCGGCCAGGGGGCGGCATCAGGGCCAGTGTCCGCATCATCCAGATAGGGGAAGTGGTACGCCTGCTCCTGGCGCACTTCGAGCTTCGGGAACTGGTCGAGGAACGCGGTCGGCAGCGACAGCTCTCCGAGGAGCGCGGGGAGCCAGCCGCCGGCGGCGACGACGATGCTGTCCGCGTCGACCGTCGCCCCGTCGGCCGAATGCACGCGGTAGCCGCTGCCGGCGCGTTCGACGCGGGCGACGGGCCACGAGGTGCGCAGCTCGAGCATCCCGGTTGCGGATGCGGCGGCCAGGAGCGCGTCGACGGTCCCGCCAGCGTCGAGAACCCCGGCCCCCGGATGCCAGAGCACGTCGGTCTCGAACCGGAACTGCGGCCAGCGCTGCCTGGCTGCTTCGGCGCTGAGGAGCTCGTGTTCGACGCCTGCGATCTCCAGCACGGCCGCGAGGCCCGAGGGGTCGCGGATGTCCCCGTGGTCGAGTGCGCCGGTCGGGCGGATGAGCTGCGTGCCGCTGACACGCTGCAACTCGTCCCAGCCAGCCTTCGACCGCACGACGAGATCGGTGTAGGTCTGCTCGGGGTACGCATACCGGAAGATGCGAGCGGAGCCGTGGGAGCTGCCGTGCTCGTTCGCCGGGGTCGTCCGCTCGAGCACGGTCACGTGGTGTCCGCGTTGGGCGAGATGCCAGGCGGCTGCTGCGCCGGCGAGTCCCGCGCCGATGACGATCGTGTCGGTCATATCCGCTCCCTGCGAGGTTGCTCGAATGGTGCTCGACCTCCAGTAGGCCACCGCGGTTCGTGCGTGTCCAATATAATTTGCAGAGCATTTGATATGCCTCACGAATGGAAGCCATGGAACTGCGCCAGCTCAGGTACTTCGTCGCCGTCGCCGACGAGCTGCACTTCGGTCGTGCTGCGGCACTCCTCCACATGACGCAGCCCCCGTTGACCGTCGCCGTCCGCAAGCTCGAGGACGAGCTCGGCGTGACGTTGTTCGAGCGGACGACGCGGAGCGTCTCCCTCACCGCTGCTGGCCGGATGTTCCGACAGCGAGTCGGATCGGTCCTCGACGATCTGGACGGGGCCGTCTCGGACCTCGGGGACGTGGCAGCAGGGAAGGCCGGAAGGCTCCGGATCGGCTTCGTGAGCTCGGCGAGCTACAGCGTGCTGCCCAGGGGGCTGCAGGCGTTCCAGCTGCTCAGGCCGCGCATCCAGCTCGAGCCGCAGTCCCTCACGAGCGCCGAGCAGGTGACGCTCCTGCTCGAAGGCGAGCTCGACGTCGGGATACTCCGTGACCCACTCGCCGTTCCCGGCCTCCGCGCCACCCTGCTCGAGGGAGAGGACCTGGTGGCCGTGCTCTCGGCGGGTGACCCGCTCGCCGCCGAGGCGGTCGTAGCCCCCGGGAGCTTCCACGAGAAGGCGGTGGTGCTCTTCCCGTTCGAGCTCATGCCCGGTTTCGTCTCGGCCGTCATGTCCTGGCTCGGGGGAGTCCAGGCCGTGCCGCGCATCGTGCAGAGCGTCGTGCATCAGGAGACGGTCCTCGGCCTGGTCGCAGCGGGCGTCGGCGCGTCGATCCTGCCGGCGTCGGTGGCCCGATTCCATATGCCGGGGGTGGTGGTGCGCCCGCTGCTCGGCTCGCCCCGCACCGAGCTGTATGCCGTCGAAGGGCAGCGTTCTCACCCGAGCGCCAGCCTCCTCATCGAGAGTCTCCGCGACTCGGATTGACGATCGCCGCGCGAGCATGTACGCTTTCGGAAGCCCAAGACCGCAGGTCTTCGTTGTGCGTGAGAACGCACACGAACGAAGGTTCGCAAGAACGTCCCGCGCAGGTGAACGAAGCAGATCTGCTCTGCGCGCAAGCGCATCCTCTCAGCTCCGGTCCACCTGCGACCGGAGCTTTTTTGTGTGTTGTGCATCGAAGATGCGCCTGCGGTGCGTGAATGACAAACGTCATGCACGTGCAAGAGAGAGAGGAGTGCCATGGCGACCAAGGAAGCAACTGTTGCCGAGCTTCAGGACTTGTTCCAGAACTCGACCGCCGTCCTGCTGACTGAGTACCGCGGTCTCACTGTTGCGCAGCTCAAGACGCTGCGTCGCTCGATCAGTGAGCACGCAAGCTACGCCGTGGTGAAGAACACGCTGACGAAGATTGCGGCGAACAACGCCGGAATCACCGCGTTCGACGACGAGCTGGCCGGCCCGAGCGCAATCGCGTTTGTGCACGGCGACCCCGTCGCAGTCGCGAAGAGTCTTCGTACCTTCGCCAAGGACAACCCTCAGCTTGTCCTGAAGGGTGGTTTCTTCGACGGAAACCCCCTCAGTGCAGAAGAGGTCAACAAGCTCGCCGACCTCGAGTCCCGCGAAGTTCTGCTCGGCAAGCTTGCCGGCGCCTTCAAGGCCTCGCTGTTCGGTGCCGCATACCTGTTCACCGCGCCTGCAGCCAAGGCTGTTCGCACGGTCGAGGCATTGCGCGAAAAGCAGGAGTCCGCGAACTAGTCCTACGGGATCTCGCGGCTAGAACAACACACAAGGAGAAAAAACATGGCAAAGCTCACGACTGAAGAGCTCATCGCAGCATTCAAGGAGCTCACGCTCATCGAGCTCAGCGAGTTCGTCAAGGCGTTCGAGGAGACCTTCGAGGTCACCGCTGCTGCTCCCGTTGCAGTTGCAGGCGTTGCTGCTGCAGCTGCTGACGCACCCGAAGAGGAGGAGAAGACGGAGTTCGACGTCATCCTCGAGGGCGCTGGCGACAAGAAGATCCAGGTCATCAAGGAGGTGCGCGCACTCACGAGCCTCGGCCTCGGTGAGGCGAAGGCACTCGTCGACGGTGCTCCGAAGGCCGTTCTTGAGGGCGTCAACAAGGAAGCTGCTGACAAGGCAAAGGACGCCCTCGAGGCTGCCGGCGCTTCGGTGACCGTCAAGTAGTCATCCCGCAGCGGTTCTGCGCGGTGTGTTCCGACACGCCGAAGGAACTTTTTTCACGAGGCATCGCATCCATTTCCTGGATGCGGTGCCTCGTTCCTGTTTGCGAGAAAACCCCTGTTGAAGGTGCGATTCTTGAGGTCAGTGTGACCAATGTGACTGGTGTGTTGACGAGAATCAGCAACTTTCCGCGTGTCGCTTGACCCGATTTCGGCCTCGACGCACAATAATCCGCCGTGTTAGCGTCCCCTCATGCTTTCCGACACCTTCAAGAGCGCTCGCGCTCGCACCACGGCCCTCGTCATCGCCTTCGGCGTCGTCGCCGGTGGAGTCGCAGTCACGGCCGCGCCCTCGTTCGCCGCGAACGGCGACCAGGTCGATGCGAGTGTCGACGGCGACACGAGCACGGCTTCCGCTTCTGTCTCTGAGGAATCCGTCGCCGCAGACGCCTCCGGAGTCACGGTCACCGGCTCTGGGTTCACGCCGGGCAACCTCGTCTACGTGCGGGTCGTCGGACCTGAGGGTCAGACCAACTGGTCGTGGGGCACCGCGTCGCACGAGGTCGACGCCTCCGGCGCCGTCAGCGCCGAGCTGACGAGCGACGAGGCCTGGGCCGAGGGTGACTACTCAGTCGTGCTCTACGAGTCCGAGGGTGTCCAGGCGTCGACGGCCTTCGCTGCGGTCGCGCCTGCAGCTACGGAGACCCCTGCTCCGACCGAGACGGCAACTCCTGAGCCGACCGAGACCGAGACGGCAACTCCCGAGCCCACGGAGACCGAGACGGCAACTCCTGAGCCGACCGAGACGGAGACAGAGACGCCTGAGCCGACGCTCACCGAGGAGCCCACGCTTGAGCCGACGGAGACCGCCAGTTTCGCCCCGACTGCGACTGCGACTGAGACGGCGACGCCCTCTCCGACCGAGACCGAAGCCCCCGTTGCGGCTCCCGCAGTGGCGACCGAGCAGGCCAGCTACACGCAGGAAGAGGCCGCAGAGGGCATCACCTATGTCGCAACCGGCTTCACGCCCGGCGTCGAGCTTGGCCTCACGCTCCTGCTTCCGGATGGCACCTCGGCTGAGTTCGAATCGGCCGAGCCGATCACGCCGGACGCTGACGGCAACTACGCCGGCATCATCACGTACGACGCAGCCTGGGCTGTTGGCGACTACGGCATCACGCTCACGACCATCAGCCCCGCGGCTGGCGAGGAGACCGGTGCTCCTGCCGCAGACTCCGCCCGCGCGGTGCCGCTCATCGTCCAGGATGAGTCCGAGCTGACGGCGACCACGGAGTCCCCAGCGGCTGTCGAACTCGAGCAGGATGCGGTCGCGGCTGCCGAAGAGCAGACTGCCGCGGCGTCCTTCGCCGTCACGGGCGAGACTCCCGCAACCGGCGGTACGTCGCCGAGCTCGACCTCGGCCCCGGCCGGGAACGGCGGCAACGGCGCTGGCAACGGTGGAAACGCCGACACCAAGGGCAAGGCGCAGAGCAAGTCGCTCGCGACCACTGGTGCGGAAGACGCCTTCGGTGCGGCTGGCATCGGCCTGCTTGTCCTCGGCCTCGGTGCTGCGGCAGTCACCGGCGCGCGCTTCCTGAGTCGCCGACGCGAGAGCTGAGAACAGCGCAAGTTGTCATGAGCGGGGCTGGGGCCGAGAGGCTTCAGTCCCGCTTTTTTTGTGTCGCCGTTGATGTCCATGCTTTTTCACGAAGTTGGTGAGAAGTCCCCGATTTGGAAACCGGTCCAAGGTATGGTCTATAAAGAGCCTTTGATCAGGACTTTTAATCTCGGGTCTTGAACCGAATCAATCTCGATTTCGCTAAGTTCCGCCGTGACCTTCTGGACATAGCCTGTGAGTCAGGCCAAGATTTGGTTATGGCTTCCTCATTCTTCTCTCCGTCGCGCAAGCGCGCGTCCGCGTTCGCGATCGCCTTCGGCGTGTTCGCCGGCGGCGCCGTGCTGACTGCCGCCCCTGCGTTCGCAGCAACGACCACCCCTCCCGTCGAGACCACGACTCCCGCGGAGACGTCCGCCGCATCCGAGGCGACGGGGCAGGCAACGAAGTCGAGCTTCACGCCCGACGAGAACGTCACGTACACCCTCACGGGGTTCGCTCCTGACGTTGCTCTCTCCACGATTACGCTCACGCTGCCCGACGGCTCGACCGTCCCGGTCGAGCCGAGCGGCGACTCTGCCTGGGACGTCGATGGCGACGGCAACTACAGCGGCGAGCTCATCTCGACCCTGGGCTTCGCCGTGGGTGACTACGGTGTCGAGATCACGCAGGACTACACCGACGCATCCGGGCCCGCGCAGAACGTCGTGACGTTCGACTTTACCGTGGCCGAGGAGTCGAGCCCAGAGCCGACCGAGACCGCGACGCCGACCGAGACCGCGACGCCGACCGAGACGGCAACGCCCACTGAGACGGCAACGCCCACGGCTACGCCGACGGCGACCAGCACGCCGACCGCGACGCCGACCCCCACGGTCGAGGCTCCGCTCGCCTACGCGAACGCAGACAGCTTCCTCCCCACGGACGACATCACGTACACGGCGCAGAACTTCACGCCGGGTCTCGCGCTCGACCTCACGGTCACCTCCCCGGACGGCTCCTCGGTTCAGGTCGACCCGACCGACGACTCGGTCGTCGGTGAAGACGGCAGCTACCCGGGCGTCCTCATCAACCAGTCGGGCACCCCGCTGCCCGTCGGTGAGTACACCGTGACGCTCTCGCAGTCGAGCGGTCTCTCGGCGACGTTCACGTTCCTCATCGCCGAGGCGACGCCGGGCACCACGACCGCGCCGACCACGGCACCCACGGTCACGACCGTCCCCGTGGGCAACGGTGGAGGCACCAACACCGGGCACAAGTCGCCTGAGCTCGCCACGACGGGCGCGGAAGACGTGTTCGGCGCAGCCGGCATCGGTCTCCTCGCGCTCGCCACGGGCGCTGGCGTGCTCGTCGCTCGTCGCCTCGCGACCAAGAAGGCCTAGTAGCTCACCGAGCTCTTCGTGAAGAGGGCGTCACCTTCGGGTGGCGCCCTCTTCGCGTTCCCGCACAAGCGCCTGCGCGTCCGCACGCCGTGCCTGCAGCATGACGAAAGCCCCGACCTGGAATCCCTGGTCGGGGCTTTCGTTCACATGGCGGAGGATAGGGGATTCGAACCCCTGAGGGCTTTCACCCAACACGCTTTCCAAGCGTGCGCCATAGGCCACTAGGCGAATCCTCCACGGGAGCGCCAGGCGCTCACCTCGAAAGAGCATAGCGGGTCTGGCGACCGTTCGTGAACGCGAGCGCCAAATCGGCCCGCGGCGAGCCCGCGAGGCGCGCCCTGGCTACAGCTTCTTGACTGCCTCGCCCACCTCGTCGTCGCCCGACACGACCTCGAACTGCTTGTGGATGCCCACGCGGCGAACCAGCAGGGCCGCGATCACCGCCGCCACGTCTGCACGAGGAATGCTGCCGCGCTCGACCTGCTCGCCCACCTTGACGTGGCCAGTCGGCTCGTCGTCGGTGAGACCGCCGGGGCGCACGATCGTCCAGTCGAGCTTCGCGCTGCGGGCACGGATGTCGGCGTCGGCCTCGCTCTTCGCCCGCAGGTACACCTGGTAGACGTCGTCAGAGTCGCGGTCGAACGTATCCGTGCCGATGGCGGAGACGACGACGAACCTGCGCACGTTCGCGATCTCGGCAGCATCCGCCGAGAGGATCGCGCCGTCGCGGTCGAGCGTGAGCTTGCGCTCCGCGGAGCTGCCAGGGCCAGCGCCTGCGGCGAAGACGACTGCATCCACATGGCCGAGCTGCTTGGCGAGGTCGGTCGCCGTGCTCTGCTCGAGGTCGGCGACGACCGGATCAGCGCCGAGCTCCTTGAGGGAATCCACGTAGTCCGGGTTGCGGATGACGCTCGTGACGCGGTGACCGCGCTCGATGAGCTGGGTTGTCAGGAGGCGTGCGATCTGACCATTTCCACCGATGACTGCAATTCTCATGCCTGCAGTCAAGCTGGTCAGCCTGAGTTCACGGCCAGCGTTCGCGGCGGGCGATCTGCGAGCGGCCGCGTCGACCGGTGCTCGAGGGGCCGAGGATGCCGGAGCTGCGGGGGGAGAGTCCCGGGAAGAGAAAAGACCCCCCGCGCACCCGCCAGAGCCCGGTTACCCTTGCTGCGTTTCCGCCCTGGGGGAGTTGGCCTGGATGGCGCCACGCGAGGAGCCGTCGACCATCATAGCGCGACGGGAGCGAGACGCGAATCCGGGGCGGTTCGAATTGGCAGGATCACGACAGCCCGCTGAGTCGGCACCCGACTACCATTGCCTGACGTGGGGACAAGCATCTACATCACGTCATCAGAGGGTCACTCCGGCAAGTCAGCTATCGCGCTCGGCGTGGTGAGTGCCCTGAGCCGGTCGATCGGCCGGGTCGGCGTGTTCCGGCCCATCGTGCAGAGCGCTGAGGCGCGAGACGACATCCTCGAGCTCCTGCTCTCGCAGCTCGACCCGCAGAACCGCGGCTTCGAGTACGAGTCGGGCTTCGGCGTCACCTACGACGACGTGCACGCCGACCCCGACGAGGCGCTGTCCCGCATCGTCACCCGCTACCGGGCCCTCGAGCGGCGCTGCGACACCGTGGTCATCGTCGGCAGCGACTTCACCGACATCGGCAACCCGGCCGAATTGGGCTTCAACGCTCGCGTCGCCGCGAACCTCGGCGCGCCGGTCCTGCTCGTCCTGACCGGCCTCGACGCCGACAAGGGCCAGCCGCGCACGCCAGAGCAGCTGGCGCAGGCCCTCGAGGTCACCCTCCCCGAGCTCGACGCGGCGCACGCGACTCTGCTCGCCATCGCCATCAACCGCGCCGACGAGCACGCGACGGAAGAGGTGCGTGCCGCCGTCGCAGAGCGCGCGCTCCGCGAGCTCGGCCACAAGGTGCCCGTGTGGGCGATCCCCGAGACGCCGCTCCTCATGGCTCCATCCCTGTCGCAGCTCCTGGATGCGGTCGGCGGCGAGCTCGTCTACGGCGACCGCGAGCTCCTCGGTCGCGAGGTCCTCGGCATCGTGCTCGCGGGCATGTCCATGCAGAACGTCCTCGAGCGCCTCAAGGAGGGTGCCGTCGTCGTCATCGCGGCCGACCGCACCGAGGTGCTCCTCGCCGTGCTCCTCGCGCAGCGAGCCGAGACCTTCCCGTCGCTCACGGGCATCGTCGTCAACGGCCCCTTCGAGTTCCCTCCGGCGATCGAGCGCCTCATCAACGGCCTCAACGTCGAGGTGCCGATCATCCGCACCAACTTCGGCACCTACGACACAGCCCAGCGCATCATGCAGACGCGCGGACGCCTCGCCGCCGCGGGCATCTCGCGCCGCAAGATCGACCTAGCGCTCGCCAAGTTCGAGCAGCACATCCCGGCCATCGAGGTCGTCGCGCTCCTCAACGTCAAGCCGTCGCTCGTCGTGACGCCCCTCATGTTCGAGAACACACTCCTCGACCGGGCTCGCTCCGACCGCAAGCACATCGTCCTGCCCGAGGGGAGCGACGACCGCATCCTCGTGGCAGCGGGCTCGCTGCTGGCGCGCGAGGTCGCCGAGATCACGATCCTCGGCGAGGAGTCCGAGGTGCGTGGCCGTGCATCCGCCCTCGGCGTCGACATCTCGGCCGCTCACGTGCTGAGCACGAGCAACCCCGACTATGTCGCCCGCTTCGCGGAGGAGTACGCGCGGCTCCGGGCGCACAAGGGCGTCACGATCGAGGCCGCGACCGAGCGCGTGCGCGACGTCAGCTACTTCGGCACGCTCATGGTGCACCTCGGCCTCGCCGACGGAATGGTCTCAGGGGCCGCGCACACCACGGCTCACACCATCCGCCCCGGCTTCGAGATCGTCAAGACCAAGCCGGGCGTTTCCGTCGTCTCGAGCGTCTTCCTCATGGCCCTTGCCGACCGCGTCCTCGTCTACGGCGACTGCGCCGTCAACCCCGACCCGACGGCAGAGCAGCTCGCAGACATCGCCATCTCCTCCGCCGAGACGGCCACCCAGTTCGACATCGCCGTGCGCGTCGCGATGCTCTCCTACTCGACCGGCGAGTCGGGGTCCGGCGCCGACGTCGACAAGGTCCGCACCGCAACCGGCATCGTGCGCGAGCGCATGCCGGAGCTGCCCGTCGAAGGGCCGATCCAGTACGACGCGGCGACGGATGCGGCGGTCGCGAGCAAGAAGATGCCAGGCAGCCAGGTAGCCGGCCGCGCCACGGTGTTCATCTTCCCCGACCTCAACACTGGCAACAACACGTACAAGGCGGTGCAGCGCTCCGCCGGAGCTGTCGCGATCGGGCCGATCCTGCAGGGCCTGAACAAGCCCATCAACGACCTCTCCAGAGGCGCGCTCGTCTCCGACATCATCAACACCGTCGCCATCACGGCGATCCAGGCGCAGCGCTCCTAGGAGCATCCGCCTCACGTCCCGCCCGCCCCTCGCGGGTCTCGAGAAAGGGTGCTCATGAGCATCGTCCTGGTCGTCAACTCCGGCTCGTCGTCCTTCAAGTACCAGCTGATCGACATGGACCGCGAGGAGACGCTCGCGTCCGGCCTCGTGGAGCGCATCGGCGAGAGCGTCGCCAGCGTCACGCACAAGACCGGGGGAGAGACCTTCGCGCGCGAGGCGGACATCCCCAACCACACGCGCGGGTTCGAGGCCATGCTGGAGGGCTTCGAGGAGCACGGCCCGAGCCTCGCCGAGTTCCCGCCGGTCGTCGTGGGGCACCGCGTCGTGCACGGTGGGCGCCGCTTCTTCGACGCGGCCGTCATCGACGGCAAGGTGCTGCAGGACATCGAGGACCTCATCCCGCTCGCACCGCTGCACAACCCCGCCAACCTCGAGGGCATCGTCGGCGCGCGCGACGTCTTCGCGGAGACGCCGCACGTCGCGGTCTTCGACACGGCCTTCCACACGACGATGAGCGAGGCCTCGTCGCTGTACGCACTGGACGCGGCCGTCGCCAAGGAGCACCGGGTGCGCAAGTACGGCGCGCACGGCACGAGCCACAAGTTCGTCTCCGAGGAGACCGCAGGCTTCCTCGGGCGTGACCTTGCGGAGCTCAAGACGATCGTGCTGCACATCGGCAACGGCGCCAGCATGTGCGCCGTCGACGGCGGCCGTTCCGTCGAGACGAGCATGGGAATGACCCCACTCGAGGGCCTGGTCATGGGCACCCGCACCGGCGACCTCGACCCGGCCGTGCTCGTGCACCTGTCTCGTCGCGGCGGCTACACGATCGACCAGCTCGACGACCTCCTGAACCGCAAGTCCGGGCTGCTCGGGCTCACGGGGTCCGGCGACATGCGCGATGTCCGGCAGAAGGCGAACGCGGGCGACGAGCGCGCTCAGCTCGGCCTCGCCGTCTACGCGCACCGCATCCGCCACTACCTGGGCGCCTACATGCTGCTGCTCGGGGGAGCCGACGCGATCGTCTTCACCGCCGGCATCGGCGAGAACGACGCCCAGCTGCGCGCCGACGTGCTCGAGAGCCTCGAATGGCTCGGCGTGAAGCTCTCGCCCGAGCGCAACGAGTCGTCGTCGCGGGATGCTCGCCGCATCTCAGCGGACGACTCGCGCATCGAGGTGCTGGTCGTGCCGACGAACGAGGAGCTCGAGATCGCGCGGCAGAGCCTGGCCGCGATCGCCTGACCTGAGCTGAGCTGAGCTGAGCTGGCGGGGCGCGGCCTGACCCGACGCGGCGCGGCTCGGTTCGGCCCGGCGGGGGGAGTCTGAACCGGACTTGCCCGGCCCGGCTTGCCCTGGCGGAGCCTGAACCGGACCACTTTGCCCCTGCCCCGGCCGATCACGGCTTTCCGCACCAGCAGCCCGCATCCGCGTCCCGCATGCGCGTCCCGCATGCGCGTCCCGCATCCGCATCCGCATTCGCATCCCGCGCCCTGTATCTCGCGCCCCACGCCGCCGCGTCGTCTCCGGGGAGTGATAGCTGCCAGCCGATTTGCCCCTCAGGGGTGCCGCTGGAGGGCCAATCGGCTGGCAGCGATTTCGGCAAGGGCGCTGCTTCGGGGCCGCTTGGCTGGCAGGGAGAGTGCCTGCGCGCGCCGGGAGCCCCAGGGTGCGCAGAGGGACGGCCCGCGGCGCGCCCGATGTCGGTGGTGGCGTCTACGATGGTGCGCATGGCCACAGCCCTGTACCGCCGCTATCGGCCTGAGAACTTCGCCGAGATGATCGGGCAGTCGCAGGTCACCGAACCCCTCATGACCGCGCTGCGCACCGGTCGTGTCAATCACGCCTACCTGTTCTCCGGCCCGCGAGGGTGCGGGAAGACGAGCTCCGCGCGCATCCTCGCCCGCTGCCTGAACTGCGCGGAGGGGCCGACCGACACGCCATGCGGTGTCTGCCAGTCGTGCGTCGAGCTCGCGCGCGACGGCGGAGGCTCGCTCGACGTGTTCGAGATCGACGCCGCCAGCCACGGTGGCGTGGAAGACGCTCGCGAGCTGCGAGAGCGCGCCATCCTCGCGCCGAGCCGCGACCGCTACAAGATCTTCATCATCGACGAGGCGCACATGGTGACCTCGGCCGGCTTCAACGCCCTGCTCAAGGTCGTCGAGGAGCCGCCGGAGCACGTGCGCTTCGTGTTCGCGACGACCGAGCCCGAGAAGGTCATCGGCACGATCCGCTCGCGCACGCACCACTACCCGTTCCGACTCATCCCGCCGGCCCTCATGCTCGAGTACGTCGAAGAGCTCTGCACCAGCGAGGGCGTCACCGCCGAGCCCGGCGTGCTGCCCCTCGTCGTGCGTGCCGGTGGCGGTTCTGCCCGAGACACGCTCTCGCTGCTCGACCAGATCATCGCGGGCTCCGAGACGGGTCTCCTCGGCTACCAGCGCGCCGCTGCCCTCCTCGGCTTCACCGGCCAGGAGCTGCTCGACGAGTCGATCGACGCCTTCGCCGACGCCGACCCTGCCGCTGCCTACACGGCGGTCGACCGCGTCATCCAGTCCGGGCAAGACCCTCGCCGCTACGTCGAGGACCTGCTCGAGCGCTTGCGTGACCTCATCGTCGCCAAGGCCACGGGTCCCGGTGCCGGAGCAGTGCTTCGCGGACTCGGAGCGGACGAGGTCGAGGCACTCCGCGTCCAGGCCGGTCGATTCTCGCCCGCCGCGCTCACGGGCATCGCCGACCTCGTCAACGAGACCCTCACCGACATGAGCGGGGTGACTTCGCCGAAGCTGCACCTGGAGCTCCTCGTCGCGCGCATCCTCGTAGCGTCGCGGGCCGACTTCATCGACAGCGGCACGCTGCTCGCCGTCGCGGATGCGCCGGGCACGTCGCCGAAGCGCCTCGCCGCCCCTGCCGCCGCTGGTGCCCCTGCGCCGGCGGCTGATGCCGCCGCGTCGGCGCCAGCGGATGCGCCTGCCGCAGCTCCGCAGACGGCCGCGCCTGCCTCAAGGTCCGGCTCCGTTTCAGGCGCCGAGCCAGCCGCAGCCCACGCACAGCAGCCGGTGCAGCAGCCGAAACCGGCCGACCATGCGCCGAGCGAGGCCGCGACACCACCCGCTGCCGAGCCCGCCGTTGGGGAATCCGACACCGCATCTGCGGCGCGTCTCGCCGCCGCGTCCTGGGCCGCCGCGACTCCTGGTTCTGGGGTGACCTCGAGCTCCGGGGCGACTACCGGCTCGGGAACGACTCCGGTGGCGGCCTCGGCGGCACCAGCAGCGGCCGCACCCGCGCCTGCATCGGCTCCGGCCCCTGTGGTGCTGCCGCCTGCCTCTCTCTCAGCTGAACCAACCGTGGACGCGGGGTCTCCCTCCGCGCCAGTCGAGGAGCAGCCCACGTCTTCTCCCGTCAGCGAAGCGAGCCAGGGTTCCGAGCCCGACGCCGCTCCCGGTCGGACGGCCGAGGCCGAAGCGCCCCTCGACGGCCAAGCGCCGGCGGACGCCGACGCCCCTGCCGAAGACGAGCCGGCCGCTCCGCCTGTCGCGGAGTCTGCGCCTGAACCCGAGTCCGCGCCGGCCCCCGTCTCTGCACCGGACCTCACCGCCGCGCAGGAACCCGCACCCGCTGAGGCCCCGGAGCCTGCTCCGGTTCCGCACGCCACAGCGGCGCGAGCCTCCGCTGAGCCTCCTGTGTTCGCGCAACTGCGCGACGCCTGGCCGACGTTGCTCGAGCGCATGCGCGACCTCGGCGGCACACACGCCTGGAGTGTCGCCCAGTCGGTGCATCCGCGCGATCTCGTCGGCGACCTTCTGGTCTTCGAGGTGCCGTCGCGCGCCGTGCTCGATCAGTTCCGCGGCGAGCGGGGGGCCGCCGACGCGCCGAGCGCTGTGCTGCGCACCGCCATCCAGGAGATGTTCGGCATCACCGTCAAGTTCCAGCCGCAGCGACCTGGCGGAGCGGGCGGCGCCGGGGCGCCAGGAGGAGGCCAGGCTCCCAGCCGCGGCGACGAGCCGGCGCCGGCACCAGCGGAGCCCGACCCGGCACCGGCTGCAGCTCCAGCCAAAGTTCGAGCCGCGGACACTCGCATCGCGGGCACCTCGCGAGAGCAGTCCACGGCTGCACCGGCCGCGACCGCGGCGCCCTCCGTGCCCGCATCCACTACCCCTTCGGCGAAGGCCTCGTCGAGCGGCCTCAACTGGACCGTCGCGAAGATCCCCGGGCAGGAGTCGGTTCCCGACGACGGCCCCGGTTCCGGATGGGCGACCGCGGCCATCCCCGGGTCCGGCCCTGCCTCAGGCGCGAGCTCGACGCCTCGCGTGCCCGCAGCATCCGCTCCGGGAGCAGTGGCGACCACGAGCGCAGCACCCGCGGGGCAGGCGGCACCTGTGGACGACGAGGCGCCAGCTCCCGTGGCAGCGCCAGCTCCGAAGCGCACGCAGCGCGTCGCGAGCGCACCCGTGATTCCCGGCGTCGAGCGCTACGGTGAGGCCATCGTTCGCGAGCGCCTCGGCGCACGCTTCATCGGCGAGGACATCATCGTGCCCGAGCCGGAGGCCGCCGAGCTGCCGCCTGAGGACGACTTCTCCGCACCACCACCACCTGAAGACGGGGGCTACTGAGCCGTGCGTGCACCATCATCCGAAGGTCGGAGCAACTGAGCCATGTATGAAGGCATCATCCAGGACCTCATCGACGAGCTCGGGCGCCTGCCCGGCGTCGGTCCCAAGTCCGCGCAGCGCATCGCGTTCCACATTGTGCAGACGCAGTCCTTCGACGTGTCGCGGCTCGCGCAGATCCTCGCCACCGTTCGTGAGCGAGTGCAGTTCTGCACCGTCTGCGGCAACGTCAGCGAGGGGCCCGAGTGCAACGTGTGCCGCGACCCGCGTCGCGACCGCACCGTCATCTGCGTCGTCGAGGAGCCGAAGGACGTGGCCGCCATCGAGCGCACCCGCGAATTCAGCGGCCTCTTCCATGTGCTGGGCGGCGCCATCAACCCGATGGAGGGCATCGGCCCGGACGACCTGAACATCCGCACCCTCCTGGCCCGGCTCGAATCGGGGGAGGTCAAGGAGGTCATCGTCGCGACTGATCCGAACCTCGAGGGAGACGCCACGGCGTCGTACCTGAGCCGACTCCTCACGAGCATCGGCGTGCCCGTCTCCCGGCTCGCCTCCGGCCTCCCCGTCGGCGGAGACCTCGAGTACGCCGACGAGATCACCCTGGGTCGCGCCTTCTCCGGCCGCCGCGCCATCGACTGACAGTCGCGCGGCGGACTGGCGAGCTCCGCCGGGCCCGCCGTCAGTCGCCGGCCGCGCCGGCCGCGCCACCGCCAGCGCTGTCAGCCGCGCAGGCCGCGGCCGTCCGCGCCGCGCCGTCCGCGCCGCTCCGCTCCGCGCCGCGCCGCTCCGCGCCGCTCCGCCGCCGATTGCCACCTCTTGCCGCCGCGCCCCTCCCCTCCGCTTCGCCGCCCTCACTTCTGCCGCCCATGGACCTGCCACCTTCACCCGCGCAACGCAAAGTTGTGGGCTGGTGCGGTTGCGTGCGTTGTTGACCACATCTGCCCACAACTCTGTCGAGGGGATGAGCGGGTGAATGGGTCTGCGGGTGAGCGGGCGATTGGGTCGGCGGGTCTGCGGGTCGGTGGGTCCCTGAGCGGGGCGGTGCGACGCCGACCTGCGCGGCGCAAAGTTGTGGGCTGGTGCGGTTGCGCGCGTCGTTAACCACATCTGCCCACAACTCTGTCGAGGGGATGAGCGGGTGAATGGGTCTGCGGGTCTGCGGGTGAGCGGGCGATTGGGTCGGCGGGTCTGCGGGTCGGTGGGTCCCTGAGCGGGGCGGTGCGACGCCGACCTGCGCGGCGCAAAGTTGTGGGCTGGTGCGGTTGCGCGCGTTGTTGACCGCATTTGCCCACAACTCTGTCGAGTGAGGGGCGCGAGTGAGGTGGGGCGCGAGTGAGGGGCGCGAGTGAGGTGGCGCGCACAGTGTCGTCGGGCGGTCACGGCCCTGCAATCAACGGAAACGAACGGCACCCGCGCTAGGAACCGCATGCCCCCGCCGGATAGGATGGGAGCTTGTGGCGCGCGAGCGAGGCTCGACGCGCATCCCGAACCGGAGGAGACACGACACGTGAGTCTGATCGTCCAGAAGTACGGCGGATCATCGGTCGCCGATGCCGAGAGCATCAAGCGAGTGGCCCGTCGAGTCGTCGAGACCCGCCGAGCAGGGAACGACGTCGTCGTGGCTGTCTCCGCCATGGGCGACACGACGGACGACCTCATCGACCTCGCCCACCAGATCGCGACGATCCCGGACGCGCGCGAGTTCGACATGCTCGTCACGACCGGAGAGCGCGTCTCGATGGCACTCCTCGCGATGGCGATCAAGGACCTCGGCATGGACGCCAGGAGCTACACGGGCAGCCAGGCGGGCATGATCACCGACTCCACGCACGGCGACGCCCGCATCGTCGACGTCACCCCGGTGCGCGTGCGCGAGGCGCTCGACGAGGGCGCCATCGCGATCGTCGCCGGCTTCCAGGGCTTCAACCGCGACTCCAAGGACATCACCACGCTCGGGCGCGGAGGATCGGACACGACCGCCGTCGCCCTCGCCGCGGCGCTCGGCGCCGACGTCTGCGAGATCTACACCGACGTCGATGGGGTCTTCTCCGCCGACCCGCGCATCGTGCCCAAGGCGCACAAGCTGAGCTACATCTCGAGCGAGGAGATGTTGGAGCTCGCCGCCTCGGGTGCGAAGGTCCTTCACATCCGCGCGGTCGAGTACGCACGCCGACAGGGAGTCACGCTCCATGTCCGCTCGTCGTTCTCCGACCACGAGGGCACCATCGTCTACAACCCAGACCGGGCAGAGGAGTACGAAGTGGAAGCAGCAATGATCGCGGGTGTCGCCCACGACCTGAGCCAGGCCAAGATCACCATCGCGGGGGTCCCGGACGTGCCAGGCAAGGCGGCTGCGATCTTCACGATCGTCGCCGAGCAGGGCGCGAACATCGACATGATCGTGCAGAACGTGTCCGAGCAGGACACGAAGGTCACCGACATCTCCTTCACGCTCCCGAAGGCCGACGCGCAGCGCGTGCTCGATGCCGTCGCCGCGGAGGGCGAGCAGATCGGCTACGCGTCGCTTCGTCTCACGGAGGACATCGGGAAGATCTCGCTGGTCGGCTCCGGCATGCGAACCAACATCGGCGTGACGGCGAAGCTCTTCACTGCGCTGAAGGATGCTGGCATCAACATCGACATGATCTCCACGTCCGAGATCCGCATCTCGATCATCACGCAGGCCGACCTCGTCACCGAGGCCACCCGTGTCATCCACACCGCCTTCGACCTCGACGGCGACGCCGAGGCAGTCGTCTACGCAGGCACCGGCCGCTGACGCGGCTGAGCAGAAAAGAGCACTCATGAGCACCAAATTGAACGTCGCCGTCGTCGGCGCGACCGGTCAGGTCGGCGCCGTCATGCGCACCCTCCTCGAGGAGCGCGACTTCCCCGTCGCGAGCATCCGCTTCTTCGCCTCCGCCCGCTCTGCGGGCACGACCCTGCCGTTCCGCGGCGAGGACATCACGGTCGAAGACGTCGCCGTCGCAGACGTGAGCGGCATCGACATCGCGCTCTTCTCCGCGGGCGCGACCACGTCGCGTGCGCAGGCCGAGCGATTCGCCGCCGCTGGCGCTGTTGTCATCGACAACTCGAGCGCGTGGCGCCGCGACCCCGAGGTGCCGCTGGTCGTCTCCGAGGTCAACCCGGAGGCCATCGTCGCGCCGCCGAAGGGCATCATCGCGAACCCCAACTGCACGACCATGGCCGCGATGCCCGTCCTCAAGGTGCTGCACGAGGCGGCCGGCCTCGAGCGCCTCGTCGTGTCGACCTACCAGGCGACGTCTGGCTCCGGCCTCGCGGGTGCCCGTGAGCTCTCCGGCCAGGCCGTCGCCGCGGTCTCGCAGGGCGAGGAAGCGCTCCTCGGGCTCGTGCACGACGGTTCGTCCGTCGAGTTCCCGGCTCCGGACAAGTACGTCGCCCCCATCGCCTTCAACGTGATCCCCCTCGCCGGGTCGGTTGTCGACGACGGATCCGAGGAGACCGACGAAGAGCAGAAGCTGCGCAACGAGAGCCGCAAGATCCTCGGCCTCCCCGAGCTTCGCGTGAGCGGAACGTGCGTTCGCGTCCCCGTCTTCACCGGCCACTCGCTGTCGATCAACGCCGAGTTCGCCGATGCGCTCACGCCTGACCGTGCGCGTGAGCTGCTCGCTGCGGCGCCCGGCGTCGCGCTGGTGGACGTACCCACGCCGCAGCAGGCTGCCGGCGCCGACCCGAGCCTCGTTGGCCGCATCCGCCAGGACCAGTCGGTTGACGGCAACCGCGGTCTCGCGCTGTTCATCTCGAACGACAACCTCCGCAAGGGCGCCGCGCTCAACGCGGTGCAGATCGCCGAGCTCGTCGCCGCCAAGGCCTGACGGCCGCCTCTTCCGCACAGAACGGACGCCCTCTCGGGGGCGTCCGTTCTTGCGTCTGGCGCCGAGAACGCCGCGGCGGAACGCGCACGTGGCGGTCATCGCATTCGAAAACGGCAAAAAGCCCAGAATGTGACGGCCGACGTGCATCCTCGAAGCGGACGTGCATCTGCCTCGGACGTAGACTGTCTCGGTGACTGATTCACAGAAGATCTACGACGTCGTTCTGATCGGCGGGGGCATCATGAGTGCCACCCTCGGCTCGCTTCTCAACAAGCTTGAGCCGGAGTGGAGCATCAAGATCATCGAGCGACTCGACGGACTCGCTCAGGAGAGCTCGAGCCCGTGGAACAACGCGGGAACTGGGCACGCGGCGCTCTGCGAGCTCAACTACACGCCTGAGAAGGACGGCGTCATCGACGCGTCCAAGGCGATCCAGATCAACGAGCAGTTCCAGGTGTCTCGTCAGTTCTGGGCCTCGCTCGTCGAGGCGGGCGAGCTGCCCGAGCCGTCCGGGTTCATCAACTCCGTGCCGCACATGACGTTCGTTCGAGGGGCCGAGAACGTCGAGTTCCTGCGTCGCCGCTTCGAGCTGCTCAAGACCGAGCCGCTCTTCTCGACGATGGAGTTCTCCGACGACCTCGAGGTCATCAAGGCGTGGGCGCCGTCGCTCGTCGAGGGGCGCCCGTCGGGCGAGAAGGTCGCCGCGACGCGTGTCGCCGCCGGAACCGACGTCGACTTCGGTGCGCTGACGCACAAGCTCGTGCAGGGTCTCGTCGACCGGGGCGCCGTGCTGCGCCTCAACACGGAGGTCATCGCGCTCCGCCAGCAGCGCGACGGCATCTGGCAGATCGCGACGCAGCAGCGTGCCGGCGAGCAGAAGGGGCGCAAGAACGTCACCCGTGCGCGCTTCGTGTTCGTCGGGGCAGGCGGCGGTGCACTCCCGCTGCTGCAGAAGTCGGGCATCGACGAGATCAAGGGCTACGGCGGCTTCCCCATCTCCGGCCAGTTCCTGCGCACCGACAACCCGGCGGTCGTCGAGAAGCATCTCGCGAAGGTCTACGGCAAGGCGTCCGTCGGCGCCCCGCCCATGTCGGTGCCGCACCTCGACACTCGTGTCGTCGACGGCAAGCCGGCTCTCATGTTCGGGCCGTACGCGGGCTTCAGCCCCAAGTACCTGAAGACGGGCAGCTACCTCGACCTCGTCAAGTCGCTGCGCCCGCACAACCTCATCCCGATGCTCGCGGTCGCGAAGGACAACTTCGACCTCGTCACCTACCTCGTCGGCCAGGTGCTCGCGAGCAAGGACAAGAAGTTCGAGCAGCTGCAGGAGTTCTTCCCGGAGGCGAACCCCGCCGACTGGCGCCTCATCACGGCGGGGCAGCGCGTCCAGGTCATGAAGAAGGACCCGAAGCGCGGCGGCATCCTGCAGATGGGCACGGAGGTCGTGGCCAAGAAGGACGGCTCGATCGCCGGCCTGCTCGGAGCCTCGCCCGGAGCATCCGTCGCCGTTCCGGTCATGATCGACCTGCTCGGCCGCTGCTACCCGCAGAAGAAGGCCGAATGGGCCCCGAAGCTCGAGGCGCTCGTACCGAGCCTCGGCACCGACGTCAACGATTCGGCCGAGCTCGCCGACTCGACGCAGGCGGCCAGCGCGAAGGCCCTCGAGCTCAACGCGCACTAGGCCACCCGCTCGGGCAGCCCCGAGTCAGCCGGCACACGCCACCGAAGCCGTTCCGCACCCGCGGGGCGGCTTCGCTGCGTCAGCCCTGGTTCGATCGGCGGCGCAGCGCGAGGCGGACGACGACGCCCACGAGGAAGACGCCGAGCGCCGACGCCAGCGCGAGCGGGGGCAGCGTCACGACGAGCACAACGCAGCCGAGGGCGCCGAGCGCTGAGATAGCGCGCGGAACGCTGCGGTGCTCCCTCGCCTGGGTGAGGGCGCTGACGTTCGCGACCAGGTAGTAGACGAGCACTCCAGCGCTGGAGAACCCGATGACCTCGCGGATGTCGCCGACGCAGATCAGCAGCGCGGCGCCGGCCGCGACGGCGAGCACCGCAACCCGTGGCACCGAGGTCGACGGATGCTGGCGCGCCAGCGAGCTAGGCAGCTCGTGTCGTCTGCCCATCGCCATCGCGGTCCGGGAGCTCCCCGCCAGCACGGCAGAGAGCGCCCCGATCGAGGCGACCGCGGCGAGGATGCCGATGACGGCCTGGACCGCGGGCTGGGTCTCGACGAGGGCAGCTATCGGAGCCGGTGTCAGCGCCAGCCTGCCCGGACCGAGCGTCGTGAGGAGCGCCCATCCGAGCATCGCCAGGATGACGCTCACGATGAGGAAGGACAGCAGCATCGCCCTTGGCACGGTGCGCCGCGGATCGCGGACCTCCTCGGAGAGCGTCGCGACGCGTGCGTATCCGGCGAAGGCGAAGAAGAGGATGCCAGCGCCCTGCAGGACGCCACTGGCCGAGAACTGGGCGTCGCTTCCGGACGCGGAGCCGAAGAGCGGCGGCGAGAGCTGCGCTGTGACCAGGACTGCGACGAGCCCGACCATCACGACGCCGGCGATGATCGTCGCGATGGCCGCTGTTCGCGTGATGCCGAACATCCCGGCGGCGGTGACGGCGAGCAGCACTGCGAGTGCGACCGGGCGCGCGAACGGCTCAGGCACGAGGTACGCGGCGGCTGTGATGGCCATGGCCGCGACCGAAGCCGTCTTGCCGATCACGAAGCCCCAACCGGCGAGGAAGCCGGGCCACTCGCCGAGCTGCTCGCGCCCGTAGAGGTACACGCCACCGGCTCCTGGATGCTGACGCGCGAGTTGCGCGGTCGATGCTGCGTTGCTCGCGGCGACGACCAGCGTGACCCCGAGGCTGAGCAGCAGCCAGCTGCCGGCCGCCTGGGCCGCCGGGGCGAACGCGGAGAAGACGCCAGCACCGAGCATGGCGGAGACGCCGATCGCCGTCGCGCCGACTGTGCCGACCTTCCTCGGCTCCGCCGTCTGCTGCATCCGCCCGCCTCCCGCTCCTGTGCGCATCGCCTGTTCGCCTGCCCGTCAGGCCGACGATAGGTGCCGTCGGTGAACGCCGCACGGCGGGTACGCTCAGGCGATGACCTCAGCTCCGTTCACGATTCGCGCGACGACGCCAGACGACTGGAACGAGGTGCGGGAGATCCGGCTCGAGATGCTCCAGGACACTCCGCTGGCCTACACGGAGACCCTCGAGGAGGCGCTCGGGCACGGCGAGGCGGAGTGGCGGCGGAGGGGCGCGCGAGGCGATGCGGCCAACGGCATCTCGCTCGTCGCGGTGCTCGACGACGGCCGCTGGGTGGGCACCATGGGGTGCGTCTCCTTCCGGGATGAGCCATGGCCGATGCTCGTCAGCGTGTACGTGGCGAGCGCCTTCCGCGGGGCGGCGGCCGGGGTGACGGATGCGCTGCTCGCCGAGGTCGAGGCGTGGGCCAGCTCGCGGGCGTCCGGGCTCATGCTGCACGTGCACGAGGACAACGCGCGGGCGAGGGCGGCGTACGAGCGGCGCGGCTTCGTCGTGACCGGCTCCACCATTCCCTACCCGCTCGATCGGCGGCAGCGGGAGCTGGAGATGGTCAAGCGGCTCTGACCTGTCGCACCGCGCGAACGGTGTCACGAGGTGGGCGGATGCGCGCCGTGCGGGTACGATCGACCGGGCTCAGCCCTGAAACGAGGAGGACCATGGCCAAGCTGTACTTCCGCTACGGGGCGATGAACTCGGGCAAGTCGACGGCGCTGCTGCAGGCGGCGTTCAACTACGAGGAGCGCGGGCACCGGGTGGTGCTCGCGAAGCCGGCGATCGACACGAAGGTCGAGGGGCATATCTCGTCGCGCCTCGGCATGACGAGGGGCGTCGAGATCCTCGTGGGTGTCGAGGACAGCCCCCGCGAGCAGCTGGCGGCGCTGGTCGCTGACGGCCAGCCGATCTCGTGCCTGCTCGTCGACGAGGCCCAGTTCCTGACGACCTGGCAGGTCGATGAGCTGCTGCGCATCGCCGTGCTCGATGGCATCCCGGTGCTCGCGTACGGCATCCGCACCGACTTCCAGACCATCGCGTTCCCCGGGAGCCAGCGGCTGCTCGAGATCGCGCACTCGCTCGAGGAGCTCAAGACCATCTGCCGCTGCGGGCGGAAGGCCATCTTCAACGGCCGCCGCGTCGCCGGTGAGTTCGTGTTCGACGGCGGCCAGGTCGCGATCGACCAGGGCGAGGTCAGCTACGAGTCGATGTGCGGCAACTGCTACCTCGAGGCGTCGCACGGACGACTCGGGGCGGGGCGCCTGTAGGTCGTCTCCGACCGGCGCACCCCGCCCCGAAAGCCCGGCTCAGGCGACGGTGGTCAGCTGAGCTCGGCGCGGAGGATGGCGGCTCCCGCCGACAGTGCGCTCAACTTGCCGTAGGCGACGTCTCGCGGCAGGGGAGCCATGCCGCAGTTCGTGCTCGCGATGAGCTTGTCCGCATCCACGAACTGGAGCGCCTTGCGGAGGGTGTCTGCGACCTCATCCGGGGTCTCGATCTCTTCGCTCGCCACGTCGATGGCGCCGAGCATGACCTTCTTGCCGCGGATCAACTCGATGAGGTCCATGGGCACGTGCGAGTGCTGGCTCTCGAGGGAGACGATGTCGATGGACGACTGCTGGATGAGCGGGAACGTCTTCTCGTACTGACGCCACTCCGCCCCGAGGGTGGCCTTCCAGTCGTTGTTCGCCTTGATGCCGTAGCCGTAGCAGATGTGCACGACGGTCTCAGCGCCAAGGCCCTCCGCGGCACGCTCGAGAGCTGCGACGCCCCAGTCCTGCACGTCGTCGAAGAAGACGTTGAAGGCGGGCTCGTCGAACTGGATGATGTCGACTCCGGCGGCCTCGAGCTCCTTGGCCTCCTGGTTGAGGATCGTCGCGAACTCCCACGCGAGCTTCTCGCGGCTCTTGTAGTGGCGGTCGGAGAGGGTGTCGATCATCGTCATTGGCCCGGGGAGTGCCCACTTGATCTTCTGGTCGGTCTGCTGGCGAAGGAACTTCGCGTCCTCGACGAAGACGGGCTGCTTGCGGCTCACGGCGCCGACGACGGTGGGCACGCTCGCGTCGTAGCGGTCGCGGATGCGGACCGTCTCGCGATTCTCGAAGTCGACGCCCTCGAGGTGCTCGATGAAGGTCGTGACGAAGTGCTGGCGGGTCTGCTCACCATCGCTGATGATGTCGACGCCGCGATTGCGCTGTTCCTGGACGGCGATGCGAAGCGCATCCTGCTTGCCCTCGACGAGCGCCGCGCCCTCGAGCTCCCAGGGCGACCAGAGGACCTCTGGCTTCGCGAGCCAGGACGGCTTTGGCAGGCTGCCGACGCTTGCGACGGGGAGGAGTGTGTTCATGTTCGTCGATCCTTCTGGGGTCATCGAGCGGAGACGGCGTAGCCGGCGGCCCAGGCGTCGAGCACGTCGCCGTGCGGCTTCACGAAGTGCTCCTGGGTGTAGCGGCCCTGGGTGATGGCGAGCTGGCTGCGCTCCTCGCGGTCGTAGGCGATCTCGGTGCGGGAGAAGTCCTGCTGGTCGAGTGTGGGGCTGTAGATGTTCGCGGCGGCGGAGTTGGCGTTGTAGATCTCGGGTCGGTAGATCTTCTGGAACGCCTCCATCGTGCTGATCGTGCCGATGAGCTCGAGGGTGGAGTAGTCGCTGAGCAGGTCTCCTCGGAAGTAGAACGCGAGCGGGGCGACGCTGCCCGGGGGCATGAAGTAGCGGACCTGCAGCCCCATCTTGCCGAAGTACTGGTCGGTCAGGGAGTACTCGTCCTGCCGGTACTCGACGCCGAGGACGGGATGGTGGTTGTCGGTGCGCGTGTACGTCTTGCTCGTCGAGACGCTGATGCAGATGACGGGCGACTTCGGGAACCGCGCCTGGTAGGCGGCCGAGTCGAGGAAGTGCTGGAACAGCTTGCCGTGGAGCTCGCCGAAGCCGTCTGGCAGGGAGAATCCGCCCCCGCCCGCGTTTGCCGACGGCAGCAGCACACTGAAGTCGTAGTCGCGGAGGTAGGAGGAGAAGTTGTTGCCGACGATGCCCTGGTGGTGCTCGTCCGTCGACTGGTCGACGATCCCGATGTCGAGGACCTCGAGCAGTGGAAACTCGCGGTCGTCGCCTTCGTCATCGAACTGCAGCGACGCGGAGATGATGTCGAGCTCGAGCGTGTAGCGGTCGCCGGTCGGATTGTCCCAGCGGGCGAGGTCGTTGAAGCGCCGGTCGATCATCGTCAGGGCGTTGCGGAGGTTCTGCTGACGGTGCTCGCCGCGGGCCAGGTTGGCGAAGTTCGTGGTGATGCGGGAGCTCTCCGACGGCGCGTAGTGCTCGTCGAAGCGGGTGGTGGTGATGTTGAACGTGATGTCGTTCGCCATGTGAGGCCTATCCGGGAGTCGAGAGGCCGGTCGGCCTGTGGGCGTGGATGCGTCCATTGTGCAGGCGATTCGCGGCCATCGAGTAATTCGGCGCAACTATGCGTCACTATAGGCTTCGGCTATGACTCGGCGATCGAACGGCGTGACTCTGCAGCAGCTGCATTACTTCGTCGAGGTCGCCGCCGAACGGTCGATCAGTGCCGCCGCCGACATGCTGTTCGTCGCCCAGCCGACGATGTCTGCGGCGATGAAGGATCTCGAGACCCGGGTGGGCCGAGCGCTCCTCGTCCGCTCTGCCCGTGGCGTCTCGCTCACGACCGACGGGACGGAGTTCCTGCGGTACGCGAAGCAGGTCGTCGAGCAGGTGGAGCTGCTCGAGCAGCGCTACCTCGGTCGCCCGCCTTCGCGTCGCCTGCTCGGGGTGTCCGCGCAGCACTACTCGTTCGCGGTCGACGCGTTCGTCCGCATGGTCAAGGGCACCGGGGCGGCCGAGTACGAGTTCTCGCTGCGCGAGACCCGCACGTGGGACATCATCGAGGACGTGCGCACGCTCCGCAGCGAGCTGGGCCTCCTCTACCGGAACGAGTTCAACCGGAACGTCATCGACAAGCTGCTGCGGGAGTCGGGCCTCGCGTTCCACACGCTGTTCCTCGCGGAGCCGCACATCTTCGTCTCCCGGAGGAACCCGCTCGCGTCGAAGGCGCGCGCGACCCTCGACGACCTCGCCGGCCTGCCTCGGCTCACGTTCGACCAGGGCGCGAACAATTCGTTCTACTTCGCCGAGGAGATCCTCTCCACGCTGTCGAGCAAGCAGGAGATCCGCGTCTCCGATCGTGCGACGATCTTCAACCTCATGATCGGCCTCGACGGCTACACGATCTCGACGGGCATCATCAGTGACGACCTCGACCCGGGCATCGTCGCTGTCCCGCTCGACGTGGATGAGCGCATCGAGATCGGCTGGATCGGCCACTCCGCGATTCCCCTCACCGCTCAGGCGCAGCGGTACCTCGACGAGGTGCGGGCGGTTGTCGCGGAGGCTGGGGTGGAGCTGCTCGGGTAGGGGTGACGTGTCCGCGGTCGCGGAGCGACCTCACGCCTCGAACGCCACCCGCCCGCCCACAACCGTCAGCACTGTCCGCGCCGTGAGCAGGCTCGCGGCTGGCTCGGTGAGCACGTCGGTGTCGACGACCGCGAAGTCGGCGGCGGAGCCCTCGCGGATCTCGCCGCGCCAGCTCGCGTCGCCGACGGAGGTGGCTGCGTCCCGCGTCGCGTGGAGCAGTGCGCGCTCGATCGGCACGGTGCGGTCGAGGCGAGCCGCCGAGTAGCTCGGGTCAAGGGCCGACTCGCGGGTCGCCGCGATGTAGAGGTTGGCGAGCGGACCGTACGGGGCGGTGGGCGCATCCGTCGAGAACGCCAGCGTCGCCTGGGCGTCCTCGTACTCGTGCCAGGCGAAGCCCCGCTCGACGCGGTCGTCGTCGAGCTGCGCGATCCAGTTGCCGAGCACCGCCGGATCGGCGTGCACGGGCTGCATGGAGGCCGTCACCCCGAGGGCCGCCATGCGCTCGGCGGTGCCGGGTGCGGCGTACTCGAGATGCTCGATCCGGTGTCGGCGCGGAATGTCGCCGTTGGCCTCGAACGCGTGCTCAAGTGCATCCAGTGCCATGCTGCTCGCCGCGTCTCCGATGGCGTGCATCGCGATCTGCAGGCCGGCCGCATCTGCCGCCGCGACCACGGGGAACAACCGGTCCGCCGGCCAGATGGCATCGGCGTTCGACCCGTCGGCGTACGGCGTGCTCATCGCCGCCGTGCAGGCGTCGATCGTGCCGTCGAGGATGAGCTTGATGCCGACCACGCGCAACCATGGCGAGGCATGCCGGGCCGAGAGCTCGCCGGCACGATCGACCTGCGAGAGGTTCTGGGCGTCGTCGTCGGTATTGGAGACGAGCCAGTGCGCCGCCACCCGGAGGGGGAGGGTGCCGCCCCGTCGGTCCGCCGCGCGCCGGAGCGCGTCGAGCGCGACCTCGTTGAGCGCCATATCGACGACCCCCGTCACGCCGACGGCGCTGTACGCGGCGAGCACGCGCTCGACGGCGACGTCTCGGTCGGCGTCGGTCATCGCGGCGTCACGCTGCGCCCACGCGTACTCGACCGCGGCCGTCTCGAACAGCATGCCGTCCGGCTCCCCATCCGCATCCCGCCCGATGCGGCCGCCGCTCGGGTCAGGGGTGTCGCGGGTGATGCCGAGCTCCCGCAGGGCCGCGGTGTTGACCCAGCAGGAGTGGTAGTCGTTCGCGTCGAGGTACACGGGCACATCGGCGACGACCTCATCGATCATCGCCGCCGTCGGGGCGCCGCTCGGGATCGAATCGAACAGCCAGCCGCGCCCCCGCAGGACGCGGGCATCAGGGTCCGCTGCGCGGGCCTCGGCCAGCAGGCGCTGGATCTCACCGAGGTTGCGGGCATCCGTGAGCCCCACCTGCCCGAGGGCCTCGCCCATCATCACGAGGTGCGTGTGCGCGTCGGTGATCCCGGGGAGCACGAGCTGCCCGCCCAGGTCGAGCGTCGCGTCCGGATGCGCGGTGAAAGCTCTGGCGCCGGCCTCGTCGCCGACGAACGCGAACACCTCGTCGCGCACCACGAATGCCGTCGGGGCGGGTGCATCCGCTGCGGTCCCGGATGCGGTGCCCTGGAAGACGCGGGCATTCGAGTACAGGGTGGTGGTCATGCGTTGGCCTCCGTGAGGATCGGGGTGGAACGTTCGGCGCGGGTCGAGATGGCCGCGATGACGCCGGTGGGGACGGCCAGGACGAAGCTCGTGATGCCGAGCGCGAGCGTGAAGCCCTGCGCACCGAGCGTCTCGCTGAGGCTGGCCCCGACGAGGGGAGTGAGGGCTGAGCCGACAAGATAGACGGAGAGGAGTGGGCCGGACCAGCGGCCACGTGCATCCAGCGCAGCCGCCGTCGAGAGGAAGTACATGTACGCGACGGCGTAGATGGAGTTCCAGGCGATGAACGCCACGATGAGCGCCGCCTCGTCGGTGAGCGTGCCCTGCACGATCTTGAGGATGCCGCCGAGCACCAGCAGGACGACGAGGGGCACGGCCCGGCCGAGGCGGTTGCCGACGGCCATGAGCGCAAGCGAGCCGAGGAGCCCGCCCGCGGTGGCGCCGGAGAGCGCGATGCCGAGCCCCTCCGGGGTCAGGCCGCTCGTCTCGGCACCGATGACGCCGATCATCGCCCAGAGTGAATCCTCGCTGACCGCCCAGAGCGCGAAGACGACCAGCAGACCGAAACCGCTCACCGTGAGCAGACGCGACGACGCGGCGCTCTGCGTGCGGATCGCGCCGGTCGGCGTGATCTCGATCGGCATCGCCTCGCCCGTCGCGGCGCCAGCTGTTCCGAGTGCGGTATCCGCATCGAGCAGGGGAACGCGGGGGAGCCACCTCGTCATGATCAGGCCGATGGCCGAGAAGAGCGCGAGCGAGCCGAAGACGTTGAGCGGCGCGAGCCCGAGCAGGGGCAGGGTCGCGAGGACGATCGAGATGACGCCTCGGTTCGTGAAGCCGTTCCAGCCGGCCACGCGGTCCGGGTTCCGGAACGACGCCATCGCCGCTCCGGCCGAGGCGACTGCTCCGCCGGCGCCGATGCCGCCGACGAGCAGGCCGGGGATCGTGAGCGACGGCACGAGGGCCGCGGCGAGGAACCCGAGCGTCGCGACGGCGAGACCGATGCGGGCCACCTGATGGCGGCGCGCGCCCGCGCAGAGGCCGGCGGCGGCGAGGCCGGCGACCGCGGTCAGGAGGAGCGTGCCCGTGACGAGCCAGCTCGCGGCGAGCACGTCGAGGCCGACCGCCGTCTGTGCCGCCGTGATCATGTACGGCGACAGGTTCACGGCCAGGTAGCCGGCGATCGCGATGGCGAACGTCGCAGAGGCCGGCGCGAGGCGCAGGGGCACTCGCGTGCTGAGTTCGGCTGCAGTGGTCATGGGGCTCCATGGGTCTGGGTTCTCGGCGTGCGTCCTGCTGCTGCGAACAGGGTCCGGCGCAACGCGCGTTTGGCGAACACCATTCGCCAGCGAATGGTGTTCGCTAGTATGCACGGAGACGGGGCCGAGCGGAAGGCATCCGGAGCATTTTCCTCGAACAACGCGACGGGGAGGCCAATACACGTGCACGAGGTGAAGGGGCGGGCCATGGAGGGACGCAGGATCGTCGGGCTCACGCCGGCCCGCATCGCCGACGCCGGGCTGCAGCTCGTCGAAGCTGGCGAGCCGTTCGGCGTCAACGCCATCGCGCGCAAGCTCGAGGTGCGGCCGTCCTCGCTCTACAAGCACGTCGCGGGGCTCGACGACATCGTCGAGCTCATGCGCGGCCGTCTCGTCGATCGCTACCGGGCAACGCCGGAGCGACGGACATGGGACCAGTACGTCGAGGAGGTCGTGCGGCTCCAGCGGCGCATGTACGCCGACCACCCGGCGCTGCTGCCGTTCCTCATCGGGAAGACGATCACGAGCTCCTCGGTGATCGAGGCCTACGACGACCTCGCCGTCGCGCTGCAGGCCGGGGGCTTCCCCGACGACGACATCGTCACGCTCATCGGCATGATCGACGCGTTCGCGCTCGGCTTCGGCCTCGAGCTGGCGTCACCGGAGCAAGTCTGGCAGCCGGATGCGCCGACTCGGCTCTTCGGGAGGCTCCTCGCCGACTCCGGGTCGGGCCCCGAGCGCATCGAGCGCTCGTTCGAGCTCGGACTCGCGGTCCTGCTCGCGGCGCTGCGCGAACGCCTCCCGCGCGCCCAGAGCTGAGTTGTGGTCGCTCTCGCGCCCCCGCAAGCAACCACAAGTCAGCCCTGGGCCGGGGGAGTCCCGTCCTGGGTGGGGCAGAATTGCCGTCGAGTCAGTAGCCTGGTGGCACCCGCCCGCTACCCCCCCTCTCAGCCCGGAGCCCACGATGACGTTCTCGCACGGTGCCGCTCCCGAGCGCACACGCAGCAGCCCTTGGCTGTACGTCGTGCTCGGCGTCGTTCTCGTGGCCGCGCTCGCGGTGCTCGGCTTCTTCTTCGGCGGTGCGCTGCTCACGCAGGCAACGAGCCGGGCCGCGGAGGCCGACGAGACGGTCACGGTCGGCAGCGACGAGTCGGCCGTCGCGCTCGTCGCGCCGGCCGGGTGGGTCATCGTGCCCCACTACTTCGGCACCGACATCGTGACGCTCCGCAGTCCGGATGCGCGCCTCGAGATCACCTTCCAAGTGCCCTCCCAGCCCCAGTCGATGGTCGATGCGTCCGAAGCCGCGGCAGGAGAAGCGAGCGAGGCGCTTGTCAAGGACGGGTTGGTGCCAGAGGGCGCGATGGCCGCCGACGCCGGCGGCCTCTTCTGGATCGACGAGGCGCCGAAGGAGGGGCTCTCCGTTCGCCACGCGAGCTACGAGTACGGGCAGGCTGCCGCAGAGGGTCAGGGGGCTCCCGGCGTGATGGTCGGCTCCGCGGCCATCGCAAGCGCGGGCGCGACCTCGCCGAACGCTGCCGTGCGCTTCAGCGCCAGCGCGGACGACCTCGACCGCTACCGCCCGGCCATCGCCCAGATCCTCGAGAGCATCGGCGGGCCGGTCGCGTGACACGCAGTCGATGGCGCTCGCGGCACCCGAGCACGCAGCCTCGCCCTCTCCGGCGCCTGCTCGCCGTCGCGATGCTCACGGCGACGACCCTCGCGCTCTCGGCGTGCGCCCCCGCTCCCGACCTGGCCTGGCAGCCGCCCGTTCGCGCGGCCGTGACGAGCTTCGACGAGGCGGCCGGCGCTGTCGCCGGTGCGGAAGCCGGTGCCACGCCCCTGGACCATTACCGCATCCGCGACTCGGCACCCGCCGTCGACGCGAGGTGGACGGAGGTGCCAGGGCAGACCGATCTGAACTCGCGCATCCGCTCGCTGGTCGTCGACACGGTCGGCGCGTTCGCGACGAGGCTCGGCACCGTGTACGAGCCTGAGGCCGCAGCAGCGGGAGCGGGGCTCGGAAATCGCGGCTGCGAGGCGGGCTCCAGCAGCACGCCGGCCGCGGAGGTGCTCGCCCTAGGCGGCGCCACCGAGGGTGAGGCGCTGGTCATCACCTGCGAGATCGTCGTCGCAAGCGGCAGCGAGTTCGGCGAGCGCGTCCGGGTCGTCGAGGGAACCGCGGGAGCAGCGCCGGCAATCACCCGGGACGAGAGCTTCGTCTTCTTCGCCGACACTGCGACGGCGCAGCAGGCGGGTGGCGTCGACGTCATCACTGCGGACGCGGCGCTGGCCATCTGGAACGAGCTCGTGCTCGCCGCGCGGCGAGAGCTCGGCGCCCTCTGGGACACGCAGGTCGCGGCCCCGAGCGACATCAACGCGGCCGTGCTCGCGCAGGGCTTCGCCGACGTCACGCCCACCCCGGACGGTGGGCTGCGGATCGGCATCCCCGCGGGCCTCCTCACCCCTGAGATGGACGTATCCGGCGGTGCGAACGCGGCTCCTCCCGTCTCTCCGGACGGCGAGACCACGCTCGTCGTCGGCGAGCCGATCTCGCAGCGCTTCCCGAGCATCCACATCGGCGCGGAGGCGGCAGCCCCCATGCTCACCGATCTCGGTCGCGAGCTCGTCGCCGCCTCGGTGACCCCGCAGCCGCTCGTCGCGGGCCAGCGGCCGCTCGCCGGCGACCGCCAGGTCGACTGCGCGCTGTTCCCGTGTGTCGCCCTGACCTTCGACGATGGGCCGGCGCCGATCACGCAGACGCTCCTCGGGCAGCTGCGGGAGCACGACGCGACCGCGACCTTCTTCCTCGTCGGCCCCAATGTGCAGCGGCACCCCGAGATCGCGAGGCAGATCGACGACGACGGTCACCAGCTCGGCAACCACTCGTGGACGCATCCGCAGTTCACGACCCTCGACGACAAGAAGATCGAGGAAGAGGTCAAGAAGACCAACGACGCCATCGCCGCCGCGACCGGAGAACGGCCGAGCGTCTTCAGGCCTCCATACGGCGACCTCGACGCGCGGGTCCTCACGAAGCTCGGCATGCCGGCCATCCTGTGGGACATCGACACCCTCGACTGGGAGGGGCCACCCCACGAGACGCTCGTCGACCGCGGCGCGAACGAGGCAGAGGGCGGGTCGATCATCCTCATGCACGACATCCACGACTCGACCGTCGACGCGGTGCCCGAGATCCTCACAGGCCTCCACGACCGGGGGTTCGTGCTCGTGACGATCGACCAGATCTTCGGCGGCGCCCCCGCGGCCGGCAACAGCTACACGTCAGCGCGGTAGCTCAGGGCTACCAGACCAAGACAGCTCCGCCAAGACGGCTAGGCCTCGACCTGCGCGGCCCAGGCCCGCAGGAGCACTGCGAGTGCGTTTCGCGCATCCTCGAGCTCGGCCATGCTCGCGAACGAGGCGACGGCGCGGCCCGGGCCCGGCCACGTGAGCAGCTTCGAGCGGTCGTCGACGACGACCTCCGGGTGCGCTGGCTTCACCTTCGCGCCCGTGTGCAGGACAAGCTGCACGACCTTCGGACGCCGGAGATTGAGGGTCGCGAAGTCGTCGGCGACCGCGTAGTTCGGCGACTTCCACTTGAGGCTCTCGACGACGTCGGGATGCGCGTCGAGCAGCAGCTCGCGCAGACCGGCCGCCACCTCCCGCAGCGGATGCTCGAGCTCGGCGAAGTACGCATCGACATCCGGCGACGGGGCAGCGGTCATGCCGCCAGCGTAGACCCGTGGTCCGCCGGCGGCTCGACTCGCTGCACTGCTCGGGCTCGGAGTGCCGGTCAGTACTTCGCCGACTGGCCGCCGTCGATGGGAACGACCGCAGCGTTGATGTAGCTCGCGTCGTCCGACAGGAGGAACGCGACGACCGCGGCGATCTCCTCGGGCTGCCCATAGCGCTTCGTGGGGTTGATCTGGATGAACTGCTCTGCGGCCTGCTTCGGGTTCTCCGCGTCGAGCTGGCGCATGGAGTTCTCGACCATTGGCGTCCAGATCGCGCCGGGCGCGATGGCGTTGATGCGCACGCCGAACTGGCCGTACTCGATGGCCGAGTTGCGGGTGAGGCCGACGACGCCGTGCTTTGCGGCAGCGTAGCCCGACTGGTTTCCGACGCCGCGGATGCCGCCGACGGACGCCGTGTTCACGACGAAGCCGGAGCCCTGCTCGCGCATGACCTTGAGCACCTTCTCGAGCCCGAGGAACACCCCACGGAGGTTGATGGAGACGACCCGCTCGAACTCGTCTGCGCCGAAGTCCTCGGTGAGGTTCTGGCGGCCTTCGATGCCGGCGTTGTTGAAGAAGCCGTCGATGCGGCCGAAGCGCTCGAGAGTGGCGGCGACGTACGCGTCGGTGTCGGCCTCGCTGGAGACGTCCGCGGTCGTCGTGAAGACCTCGGCGTCGGGAGCGGTCTCGAGGATGGCCGCCTTGCTCGCTTCGAGGCCCTGCTCCGAGATGTCGACGAGTGCGAGCTTTCCGCCCTCGCTCGCGACGCGGGTCGCGGTGGCTCGGCCGAGGCCGGATCCTCCGCCGGTGATCAGAACGACTTTGTCGGTGAACCGAGACATGCTTCTCCTTCGTTGCGGTGCATCGCCCGGCAGTTGCAGGACGACACTCTAGTTATGTCTTGACCTAGTGAATTTATTCCCGAGACGCCTCCGCGGCTGGCCCGACTCGCCCCCAGCGAGCATCCACATCCGCTTCCTAGGATTGCGACATGACTCAGGCGACGCAGGACGCACGACCAGACGGCGAAGAAGCGGCAGAGCAGGGCGTGTACTCGAAGGCGGGGCAGCCCTTCGACCGCGACACCAACTACATCGGCGACCGCATCACGAAGGATGCCCGCCCGGTCGGCGAAGGCATCCAGACCTGGCCCGTCGAAGCCGGACGCTACCGGCTCGTCGTCGCCCGCGCCTGCCCGTGGGCGCACCGCTCGACCATCGTCCGCCGGCTCCTCGGCCTCGAGGACGCCATCTCGATGGGCATCTGCGGCCCCGTTCACGACAAGCGCTCATGGACCTTCGACAAGGACCCGGGCGAGCTCGACCCGGTGCTCGGCATCCCGCGCATCCAGGACGCCTACCTGAAGCGCTTCCCCGACTACCCCCGCGGCATCACCGTGCCCGCCATCGTCGACGTGCCGAGCGGCGGCGTCGTGACGAACGACTACCCGTGGATCACCCTCGACTTCTCGACCGAGTGGACCGAGTTCCACCGCGACGGCGCCCCCGAGCTCTACCCGGAGGCGCTGCGCGACGAGATGGATGCCGTGATGAAGCACATCTACACCGAGATCAACAATGGCGTCTACCGCTGCGGCTTCGCGGGATCGCAGGAGGCCTACGACGAGGCTTACGACCGACTCTTCGCGGCGCTCGACATCGTCTCGGACCGCCTCGAGACACGTCGCTACCTCATGGGCGACACGATCACCGAGGCGGACGTGCGTCTCTACACGACGCTCGCCCGCTTCGACGCCGTGTACCACGGCCACTTCAAGTGCAACCGGCAGAAGCTGAGCGAGATGCCGGTGCTCTGGGCTTACGCGCGCGACCTCTTCCAGACCCCCGGCTTCGGCGACACGACCGACTTCGTCGACATCAAGCGCCACTACTACGAGGTGCACCGAGACATCAACCCGAGCGGCATCGTCCCGGCAGGCCCAGAGCTCCACAACTGGAAGCTGCCGCACTTCCGCGAGCAGCTCGGCGGATCGCCCTTCGGCGACGGCACCCCTCCCGGCCCGAACCCCGCGCCCATCGAGGCCGCTCATGACCTCGTGCACCTCGGACGCTCGCGCGCATGAGCCGCGACGCGATCGACGTGCTCGACGACTTCGCGAGCCGCCCCGTCGAGGCCGCCGAGCGCCTCGCGGGCGAGCTGACCGCCGAGGCCCTCAACGCGCATCCGGGTGGCCACGACAACTCGATCGCCTGGCTGCTCTGGCACACGGCGCGCGAGATCGACGTGCAGCTCGCGGCCCTCTCGAACGTTCCCGAGGTCTGGTCAGCTGAGGGCTTCGACGCCCGCTTCGGCCTCGGCGAGCTCGGCGACTCGGTCGGCTACGGGCACTCGACGGCCCAGGCGCGCGCCGTCATCGTCGACGATGCCACGCTGCTGCTCGACTACCTGCGCGCGGCGACGGATGCACTGCGCACCTACATCCGCTCGCTCAGCCCGGATGCGCTCGGCGACATCATCGACGAGCAGTGGGACCCGCCCGTCACGCGCGCCGCCCGCATCGTCAGCATCATCGACGACGCGGCCCAGCACGTCGGCCAGGCCGCGTACGCCGCGGGTATCCTGCGGGGGTGATGCCCGCCGGCTCGGGCTCGAGCCCTACTTCGAGCTCGAGCCGCCGCCGACCGCGGCGGCCGCGCTCGACTCCCCGTCGGGGCTTCGCTGCGCCTTCCGACCCGTGAAGATCACGATGGCCGCGCCGATCGCGGCGACGATCGCGATCGCGCCCCAGATGCCGACAGCGGCCCACGCGGCACCGCCGATCACCAGCAACGGCACGAAGGTGATCGCCGCCACCTCGACGGGCACCACCGGCAGGTAGGCGATCGAGAAGTCCTCCAGCGTGCGCGACTTCATGCGCGGGTCCACGATGCGAAGCAGGGCGATGCCGGTCGCGACGGCACCCGTCGCCCACCCCCACGTGAACAGCTGGCGCTCGAACCAGCCGTCCTTCATGAGTCGCGGCGCCGCGAAGAAGCCGAGGAACAGGCAGAACGCGAGCCCCACGAGGAAGAGGATGAGCAGGGCGAGCCAGTTGTCGGCCACGATGCTCGGCACGATGGAGACCATGCCGCACACGACGAGGACGTCGGTGGCTGCGCCGGAGATGGAGCGCAGCGAGTCGGGGTCGATGTACTTGCGCGTCTTCGAGGCGGCCATGAGCCCCCGCAGGACGAGCCCGACGATGAACGCGATCGAGAAGAGGGGGAACGTCACAGCGGGGAGCAGCTCGCCCAGCAGCAGGTTGATGCCGTAGGCGCCGGCGGAGACGCCGGCGACGATCGCCGCTTGGAACGCGAGCGACTCGATCGTTCCACCGGAGAAGGTGTGCGTGCCTATCGAGGGGCGAGTCTTGATCTGATCGAGCACACCCGTGCGGAGGTCTTCCGGCATGCTCTTCATGCCAGCGAACTCCTTCGCGTGGCCGCGCATCGCACCGATCTTGGCTTGGATGATGCCGCCGACCACGCCGACGAGCATGCCGACGGTCGCCGCCGTGAACGCGATCGACTGCACCTCCGGCTGGCCCGCATCCGCGAACACCGCCCCGATCGCCGCAGCCGAGCCGAAGCCGCCCGCCCAGCCTGCGAAGAGCATGAGGCCGATGCTGTCTGGAGCCCCGAGCAGGGGGCCGAGGAGCACGAGCACGAGCACCAGGCCGATGACGACCTGCAGCGAGTACATGAGCACGCCATAGGCGGCGAACCCCGCGACGTTGCGGCCGATCTTGAAGATGTTGAAGTCGTCGGTGAGCGCGAGGCACGCGAATACGAGGACGATGAGCAGCGAGCCGTACGTGCCCAACTGGTCGGAGAAGGGAAGGAACCCGAGCCCGTTCGGACCGAGCAGCAAGCCGAGCGCACCGGCGATGACCGACGCGGGGATCATCATCGTCTGCAGCGGTTTGATCTTCGCCCTCGCGAGGGTGCCGATGATGAGGAGCATGCCGATGAGGCCGGCATCGACGAGGAGAGCTTGAGGCGTGTACTCCACGAGAACTCTTTTCTGTGCGTTGGGCGGTCGGTGCTGACCGGTCGTCGCTGACCGGCAGCGGGGTTCAGGCGGATTCGGCGTGGGGGATGAGGGCGTGCGCGGCAGCCCACGCGCGCAGCTCGACGCCGATGGGGTCGAGAAGACCGTGCGGGTCGCCAGCAGTGACCCGCACGGCGAGCGGGTAGCTGTGCTCCGCGTCTCGCAGCTCGCGGAATGCGACACCCGGCCAGGGGCGGATCGCGAGCGACTGCGGGACGAGCGTCACGCCGAGCCCAGAGCTCACGAGACCGAGCATCGCCTGCTCGCTGGTCACCCGCGACGCGATGCGCAGCGGACTTCCGGAGCGGAGGAACGCGCCCGCTGTCAGGTCGAACGCCAGCGGCGCTCGCCCGCGGTCGAAGAGCACAAGCGGATGGTCGCGGAGCTCATCTGGCGAGACGATGTCCTGATCCGCGAGGGGGTGGTCCGTGGCGACCGCGACGACGAGGCGCTCGCGGAACGCGACCACGTGCCTGTCGCTGTCAGGAGAGAGATCGCGGAGCAGAGCCACGTCCAGGTCACCGTCATCGACGGCCCGCGTGAGATCTGCGGTGCTGCCGTCGACGACGTTGACGGTGTACGGCCCCAGAGTCGTCGAGCGGACCAGGGCGGGCAGCGCGCTCGAGAACAGCGAGCTGACCGAGCCGATGCGCAGCACGCGGGATGCACGCGCCTCGCTCGCAGACGACACGAGGTGCAGCAGCCCTTCCGCGCGACGGCGGATCTCGACCGCCTCCGGGTACAGCGCATCAGCCGCGGGCGTCGGAAGGACATCGCGGCCACCGCGCTCGAAGAGGGCCACGCCGAGCTGCGCCTCGAGCGCGGCCACGGCTTGGCTCACGGGCGACTGCGCGAGGCCAAGCCGCTTCGCGGCTCGGGTGAAGCTGCGCTCCGTGTAGACGGCCACGAAGCAGCGCAGCTGCTTGAGGCTGATCTCGCTCATGCGCTGAACCGATGTGGCGCGAAGGGGGAGGTATCGAACTCGGGGGTGCGGCCCAAGGCGGTGTCGGCGAGGATGTCGCCGAACACCGGGGTGAACTTGAAGCCGTGGCCCGAGTACCCGGTGCCGACCGTGATGCGGTCGCTGAGCCTCCCGATGATCGGGGTCTTGTCGAACGTGAAGAGGTCTGCGTGCACGGAGTGCTTGGCTATCGCGTCGGGCAGGCCCGGGATGAGCGCGTGGATGTCGTGCGAGATCTTGGCTCGCTCGGCGACGCTCAGGCGGCGATCGAGCTGTTCTGGAGCGTCGATGTCGCCCCACTTCGCGTCGTAGCCGGCCTTGACGAGCGAGCCGTCGAGGGTGGGGACGCCGAAGATATGCACGTTGCCGTGGTCTCGGATGAACGCGGGGAACACCTCGGGTGCGAAATCCTGGGGGTTCTCTGGCGCGAACCAGGTGAGCGCGATGGGCTTGATCGTCAGATGCGGCGAGAGTGCAGGGAGGAGCCGTGGGGTCCAGATCCCTGCCGACACGATGACCTGCTTCGCGCTCAGCGTGCCCTCCGCCGTGGTGACGTGCACCGAGCCTGCGGTCTCCTCGATCGAGAGCACCGGCGTGCTTCCGCGCAGCTCGGCGCCTGCGGCGCTCGCGCGGCGTTGGATCTCGGTGACGGCCGATTCGGGCCTGAGGGCGCCGCCGAGCTCGTCGAGCACCGCTATCTCGTCGGTCAGCTGCTCATGCTGCGGGTAGCGACTCCGGAGTTCCGCCGTCGACAGGGCCGCGTGCGGAATGTCGGCTTGGGCGAGGGAGCGGCGTACCTGCTCGAGACGAGGGTCGTCTGGCGAGCCGATCGAGAGCACGCCCGTCGACTGGAAGATGGGTGCCCGGCTTTCCTCGGCCAACTCGAGCCAGGCATGGCGCGCCGCGAGAAGCAGCGGCACGTAGTGGGAGCCCTCATGGTAGGCCGCGCGGAAGAGGCGGCTCTCGCCCGAGTAGGCCCCGTCGTCATGGATGAGGGTCTGCGCCTCGAGGCCAAGCACGCTCGCGCCGTTGCAGGCCAGATTCCATGCCGCGTACGAGCCTGCGGCACCAAGGCCGATGATGATGACGTCTGCATCCATGACCACGATCTTGCGTCGTCGATCCGCCGAGTGCAATACGAAAACCAGATTACTGATGAGAGTTTACAGTCGAGAAACAGATGGACGCCGGAGTCTCAGATGTCGGACAGCGCCTTCGCGATCGCCAGGTGCAGGGTCACGAGCGTCGGCCACCCCTCCTCCGAGACCTGGTGCGCGTTCAGGACGGCGTGCGCGATGCACCATTCCCTGGCGTCGTCGAGATCGATGCCGGCCTCACCGCAGATCAGCTCGACCCGGCTCCGCACCTCCGCATGCATGACCGCGCCGCCCCGGTAGTCCTCGACGCGAGTTCGCAGCGCCGGGTACACCTCGAATCCTGCCGGACCCGCGACGGGCTTCGGGTCGATGGCAAGCCACGGCTCCCGCTCGGCGGCGAGCACGTTCCCGTAGTGCAGGTCGAGGTGCAGCAGCCTCGGCTCATAGGGACGCGCGTCGAACGTGTCGAGGGCGCGGTCGACCCACCGGCGAGGCACCGAAGACGGATGCGCCCGCAGCGGCGCGATCCAGTCGCGCGCCTCGACACGGAAATCGGGCACCGAGTGCGGGGGTGTGACGTGGAGGCGCCGTAGGAGAGCGCCGATCACGAGGCACGCGTCGTCGGTCTCGACCGAATGCAGATCGATCTCCGCGTGCAGGGGCTCGAGAAGCAGCGCGAAGTCCGACGGATGCGCCGCCACGAGCCGCACGATGCCCCCGCCGTTCCAGTGGCGGAGCCCGAGGTGCTCGACGGCTGCCTCCCGATGGGGCCAGCTGAGCTTCAGGACCTGCGGCTGCCCGCGACGAGCGACCGGCAGCACGATCGCATTGTGGCCGTTGTGAGCAGCACCGGTGATGGTCAGCTCCCACACGTCGAGGCGCTCGTGGATGAGAGACGGCAGGCGGCGGAGCCACTCGTCGCCGTCCACCCCGAGGTCTGCGGGGCGGCCCGTGAGGCGACGGACGAGGTCTTCTGGGATCAGCACGAGGGCCACACGGACAGCATCCGCCGAAAGTACACCATCGCGCGGGGCGTACCTCTTGGGCCAGCGCGCGAACGCGAGCACGGGTGCCGACACGAAGAAGGCCTGAGCTCGCAAGCGAGCCCAGGCCTTTTCCGATCACACAACTGTCGGGGTAGCGGGATTTGAACCCACGACCTCTTCGTCCCGAACGAAGCGCGCTACCAAACTGCGCCACACCCCGATCGCTCACCGCCGAGCGGCGAACTCCCCAAGAGTACCCGAAGGTTGCTCGCGCCGCCAACCGAGGGCGCGAGCAACGGAAACTCCTACGGTCCGGAAGAGACGAACAGCCTGATGTCGCCCGTCGGCTCGATGGGAGTGCCCGTCGCGGGGTCGGTGCGGATCACCTGCCCGCTCGGAACGGTCGCGCTCTTCTCGGCGATGACGGTCACGGTTCCGCTGAAGCCGGCGCCTGCGAGCAGCGTCGTCGCCTCATCCTGCGTCTTGCCCGCCAGGTCCGGCGCCAGGAGCCCGTTCGACGCGTCCTCGGGCAGGGCCGACGGGTGGATGGTGATCGTCGTTCCCTTGTCGACGCGCGTGTTGGCGGTCGGCAGGGTGTTCGCGACGGTTCCCGGCGACTGGTCGGAGTCGGTCGATGGCCCGATGGAGACGCCGAAGCCCAGCCCCTCGAGCACCTGGCGTGCCTCCTCCGTCGAGCGGCCCGTCAGGTCCGGCACGGTTGCGAGCACCAGGGCGTCCTCGTCCTCCACGTATTCGGGGAAGTCACCGCCGCCGTAGGTGCTCATCGCGTGCCCGATGATCTCGTTGAAGAGCACGTGACGCGTCTGGCTTCCCGCCGCGAAGGGCAGGTCGACGTCGTACATCGGCAGGGTGCCCTTCGCGTTGCCGACCCAGACGGCGAGGCCGACCTTGGTCGTGGCCCCGACCATCCACGTCTGCAGGCCGTTGTCGGTCGTGCCGGTCTTGCCGATGAGCGGGACGATGCCCGGGTTCGACCGCGATCCGGTGCCGCCGTTGACGACGCCGGCGAGGGCTTCGTCGACGCCCGCCGCGACCTGCGGCGAGACGGCCTGGATGCAACGGGACTTGGGGCCCGAGACCTCGGTGCCGTCAGGCAGTGTCACGCGGTCGATGCCCGTCGGCGAACAGGTCGTGCCGTTGTTCGCGAGGCCGGACATGACGGTCGCCATCGAGAGCGGAGCCATCTCGTTGGCGGCGCCCAGGATCGCTGAGGGCAGCGAGGAGTTGATGTCGCCGTCGGCGCGGTGGCCGCCGAGAGCCATCGCGGTGTCGCGGATGCGGCACTGGTCGAGGCGCTCCGCCATCGACACGTAGGCGGTGTTGATCGACGACGCGGTTGCCGACTTCACGGAGACCGTGCCGACCCGCTGACCGCTGTCATTGGTCGGTGCCCACGGCCCGTCGGTCTCCGGTTCGCACGTGTTGGAGAAGTCCTCCTGGTAGAACGTTCGATTCTGTCCGGGAATGGACGAGTACAGCGACTTTCCCGAAGCCAGCCATTCGGCGAGCGTGAAGATCTTGTACGTCGAGCCGGTCTGGAAGCCGGTAGAGCCGCCGTACTCGTAGTCCGTGTTGTAGTTCACGGAGGTCACGCCCGGCTGCTCCTGGTTTTCGGCGACCTCGCTGAACTGGGTGTTCTGCACCATGGCGAGGACACGACCCGTGCCGTTCTCGACCATGGAGGCGGCGCTTCCGAGGTCGGTGCCCGGGTAGGTTGCAGGCACAGCATTCTGCATCGACTGCGTCGCGACGCTCTGCATGTCGAGGTCGAGGGAGGTGTAGATCTTGTAGCCCTTGCCGGCGAGGTTGAAGTTTCGCTCGGCCTCGGTGGCGCCGAAGGCCTCATCCTGCAGCACGGAGAGCTGCACGAACTTGCAGAAGTACTTGGCGTTGCCTTCCGCGAACTCGCACCCGTGGTTCGGCTCGGTGACGTTCGGCTCGACAGGGAGGGCGATGGTGGCCTCGTAGGTCGCCTGATCGATGGCGCCCTCCTCCATCATGCGCATGAGGATGTAGTCGCGGCGCTCCTTGTTGCCCTCGATGTTCTCCTCGCGGTCGAGGCGGTAGGCGTTCGGCTCCTGCACGATGGCGATGAGGCTCGCGGCCTCCTGCAGGTTCAGGTCGATGGCCGGCTTCCCGAAGTAGCGCTGCGCTGCCGACTCGATGCCGTAGGTGGTGCCGCCGAAGAGGGCGATGTTGAGGTAGCCCTGGAGGATCTCGTCCTTCGAGTACTGCTGCTCGACGCCGATGGCGAGGCGCATCTCCTGGAGCTTGCGGCCCGTGTTGGGGTCGGTGGCCTCGATGTACGCCTTCTCGCTCTCGGCGGGGTCGAGGATCGCCTCGGCCTCCTGCACGCGCACGTTGCGGACCCACTGCATGGTGATGGTCGAGGCGCCAGCAGAGGCGTCGCCGATGACCGAGGTCACGAGTGCGCGCGCCGCGGAGATGACGTCGACGCCGTCGTGCTCGCGGAACCTGGGGTCCTCCACGGAGATGGCGGCCAGCGGCACCCACGGCGAGATCTGGTCGAGGGGCACCTCGATGCGGTTCTGGTTGTAGAACTGGGCGAACTTCACGTCCTGCCCGCCCTGCTTGGCGTAGAGCTCGGTGACCTGCTGGAGCTCGTTGATCTCCAGGTAGTCGGGCAGGCTCTCGAACAGGTTGATGGAGCTGTTGTCCGCGATGTTGGCGACGGAGATCAGCGGAGTCACGAGCGCGGTGATGAGGACGGCGGCGAGGCCGCTCACCCCGACGAGTCCGAGGACGCGCGTCATCGGACCGCGCTTCCGGTTTCCACGTTTCTTTGTTGCCATGGCGGTCACGATACCCGGGGTAGGAAGGTCAGGAGCGTCGCCTCCGGAGGGCACGCGAATCGCACGGGTGCGTAGATCGACGTGCCGAGGCCGGCGGAGACGTGGAGCGCCGCGGTGCGGCCGCGCGAGGTCCACTCGCTGAGGCCCTTCACCTGGCGGCGGGGGATGTCGCAGTTCGTGACGAGGGCGCCGTAGCCGGGCACGCAGACCTGGCCGCCGTGGGTGTGGCCCGCGAAGATCGCGTCGGCGCCGAGGTCGACGAGGCCGCTCAGGACCCGCTGGTACGGGGCGTGCGCGAGCGCGATGGTGAGGTCCCAGTCCTCCCCGTCCGACGCCTCGCGCAGGGCCTCGCCGGCGGCGGCGAAGTCGTCGCCGTCGATGTGCGGGTCGTTGACACCGAAGAAGCGGATACGCCTCCCGGCGACCTCGAGCACGGCCGCCATGTTGTTCAGGGGGGTCCACCCGAGGCGGTTGAAGTGGGCGGTGAGGCTCTCCGTGTCGAGACGCGGCGCCGTCTTCGCGACGTGGGCGGAGCTGCCGAAGTACGTGAAGGGGTTCTTGAGGACGGGCCCCAGGTAGTCGTTCGACCCGTACACGTGCACCGAAGGGATTCCCTCGAACGGCTCGAGCATGCGGGCGACGGTCGGGACGGCGTCGACATGGCCGAGGTTGTCGCCCGTGCCGATGACGAGGTCGGGCTGCAGAGCTGCGAGTCCTCTGACGAACTCCTGCTTCTTGCGCTGCCAGGGCGCGACGTGGAAGTCGCTGAGGTGCAGGACGCGCAGCGGGGCTGAACCGGGGGGCAGGATGCGCGACTCGACCCGACGCAGACGGAACGCGCGGCGCTCGATCATCGTGCCGTAGATGGCGGTCGCCGCCCCCACCCCGAGGAGGGTGAGGGCGACGGCGCTTGCTGGTCCGAGGCCGGAAGAGGTTCCTTGGCCCGAGGTGGCGACGGAATCCGCCATGTGGAACTCGTTTCAGTTGGTGCGATGGCCCTTAGGGGCCGGAAGAGACGTAGACCTGGATGGAGCCGCTGCGATTCAGCTCCGCGCCCGGTGCCGGGTCGGTGCGGATCACCTGCCCGCTCGGGACGGTCGCGCTCTCCTCGGTGAGGATCGCCATGGTGCCGCTGAAGCCGAGCTGGGAGAGCGTGGACTGCGCCTGCTCCTGCGTCTGCCCCGCGAGGTCCGGTGCGACGAGCGCCGCCGTGGTCGGTGCGGCGGCGGGCCCGCGCGACGGAGTGATCGTGATCGTCGTCCCCTGCGTCACGCGGGTGTTCGCGCTCGGCAGGGTGCTGGCCACAGTGCCTTCCGGCTGATCGGATTCGACGGCGTTGCCGACGGACACGGTGAAGCCGAGCCCCTCGAGCGAGGACTTCGCCTCAGCCGTCGTCTTCCCGGTCAGGTCTGGCACCGTCACCTGCTCGTTCTGGACGGCGCTGCCGGTCGGCTCGGGGAAGGAGTCGCCGCCGTAGACGCGCATCGCCTGGGCGATGACGTCGTTGAAGATGACGTGACGCGTCTGGCTTCCAACCGCCCGGGGGAGGTCGACGCCGTACATGGGGACCTGGCCGCTGGCGTTGCCGACCCAGACAGCGAGGCCGACCTTGGTGGTGGCTCCGACCATCCACGTCTGCAGGCCGCTGTCCGTGGTTCCGGTCTTGCCCATGAGGGGTGCGATGCCCGGGTTCGAGGCACTGCCCGTGCCGCCGTTGGCGACGCCCTGGAGGGCGGAGGTCACACCGGCCGCGACCTCGGGGGTCACTGCCTGGTTGCACGTCGACTTCGGCGCCTCGATGGCGGTGCCGTCGCGCAGCGTGATGCTGTCGATCGCGATGGGCGTGCAGGTGACGCCGCCGTTCGCGAATCCGGCCACGGCGGTCGCCATGGAGAGGGGTGCGATCGTGTTCGTTCCGAGCACTGCGGCCGGGTTCGACTCGTTGATCGCCCCGTCGGCGCGGTGCGCGCCCATCGCCATCGCGGTGTCGCGGATGCGGCACTGGTCGAGCTGCTCGGCCATCGCCACGTACGCCGTGTTGATGGACTGCGACGTCGCCTGGCGGACCGACACGTTGCCGACCTTCGAGCCGCCGTCGTTCGTCGGCGACCAGGAGCCGCCGTCCGCACCAAGGCAGGAGTTCTGGAAGTTCGCGAGGTTGAAGGCGCGGTCCTTGCCGTTGACGGAGGAGTTCAGGGACTTCCCTGATGCCAGCCATTCGGCGAGCGTGAACATCTTGTAGGTCGACCCGACCTGGAAGCCCGTGGAACCGCCGTACTCGTAGTCGGTGTTGTAGTTCACCGAGGTGTAGCCCGGTTGACCGGCCAGCTCCTCCGTGTCGCCGAATGCGGTGTTCTGCACCATCATGAGGACACGTCCCGTGCCCTCCTCGACCATGGAAGCCGCGGATCCCATGTCCATGCCGTCGACGTAGGCGGGAACGGCCGAGGCCATCGAGGCCTGGCCCTGAGCCTGCATGTCGAGGTCGAGGGTCGTGTGGATCTGGTAGCCCTTGGTCTGGAAGTTGAACTGCCGTTCCTCGTAGGTCTCACCGAACGCGGGATCCTGGACCATGACGAGCCGAACGTAGTCGCAGAAGTACTGCGCGTTGCCCTCGGCAGCGCTGCAGCCGTGCTTGGGCTCCGTCGGGCGGGGCTCGACGGGCAGCACGACGGTCGCGTCGTAGGTCGCCTGGTCGATCTTGCCTTCCTCCATCATGCGCATGAGGATGTAGTCGCGGCGCACCTTGTTCGCCTCGATGTTCTCGGGCACGTCGAGGCGGTAGGCGTTCGGCTCCTGCACGATCGCGATGAGGCTCGCGGACTCCTGCAGGTTCAGGTCGAGCGCCGACTTGCCGAAGTAGCGCTGCGCCGCCGACTCGATGCCGTAGGTGGTGCCGCCGAAGAGGGCGATGTTGAGGTAGCCCTGGAGGATCTCGTCCTTGGAGAACTGCTTCTCCACGCCGATCGCGAGTCGCATCTCCTGGAGCTTGCGGCCCGTCGTGGTCTCGGTCGCCTCGAGGTAGGCCTTGTCGCGTTCCTCTTTATTGGGGATCGCTTCGGCGGTCTGCACACGCACGTTGCGCACGTACTGCATGGTGATCGTGGATGCGCCTGCCGCGCCGTCGCCGATGACGGACTGGGCGAGCGCACGCGCCGCCGAGATGACGTCGACGCCGCCGTGCTCGCGGAATCTGGGGTCCTCCACCGAGATGGCCGCGTCTGCGACGTACGGGGAGATCTGGTCGAGTGGGACCTCTTCGCGGTTCTGGTTGTAGAACTCGGCGAACTTCTGTCCGTTGGCGGCGTACAGCTCGGTCTTCTGCTGCAACGAGCCGATCTCGAGGTACGTCGGGAGGTTCTCGAACAGCGAGATGGTGCTGTTCGCGGCGACACCGGTGACAGCGATGAGCGGGGTGATCATGGCCGTGACGAGCACGCCCGCGACTCCGCTCATACCAAGCAGCCCTAGGAGGCCACCCAGAATGTTGCGTTTGGGCGCCCCTGGATTCGTGACAGACATAGGATCAAGGGTAAGTCACACCCGCTCGTGGCGTCTTCAGGAGTGTTCAATGAGTACCCCATGAAGAGCCTGAGCGCACATCGCACAGGAGGACGTCCATGCAGAAGTGGGAATATTTCATCACCCCGCTCCCATTGCACACCCCCACTGTCATCCTCAACAACTGGGGTGCTCAGGGCTGGGAGCTGGTGCAGGTTTCCACGAATGCCGAGGGCGGATCCGTCGCCTACATGAAGCGCCCGATCGCGGGGGAGTGAGCATGAGCCAGGTAGAAGAACGTCTCGGTGCGATGGGGCTGGCGGTACCTCCGGTTGCCGCTCCGGTCGCCGCCTACGTGCCGGCAGTCGAGCACGGCGGCCTCGTGTACACGTCGGGGCAGCTCCCGTTCATCGAGGGAGCGCTTCCCGAGAAGGGCAAGGTCGGCGCCGAGGTGCCGCGCGACGATGCCATCGAGTTCGCGGCCTTCGCCGGTCTCAACGCGCTGGCGGCCATCAAGTCCGTCATCGGCGACCTCGACCGCGTGACGCGAGTCGTGAAGGTCACCGTCTACGTCGCATCCGCCCCTGATTTCACGGAGCAGCCGCTCGTCGCGAATGGCGTCTCCGAGATGCTGGGCCTCGCCTTCGGCGACGCTGGCACGCACGTCCGTGCCGCGGTGGGCGTCGCCGTGCTGCCGCTCGACTCGCCGGTCGAGGTCGACCTCATCGTCGCGTACGAGTAGCGCGCCGCCTCGCGCAGCTCGAGCATTCGCGACGACGGAAGCCCTGCATCCCTCCTCTGAGGGGTGCAGGGCTTCCGTCGTTCCGGATGCGTCGGGTCAATCGTCGTCGGCGGCTCCGGATGCGACGCCGGAGGAGATCGCCGACATCACCGAGGCGTCGGTGAGGGTCGTCGTGTCGCCGACCGCCTTGCCGTCTGCGACATCGCGCAGCAGGCGCCGCATGATCTTGCCAGAACGGGTCTTGGGGAGCTCCGCGACGACATACACCTGACGGGGACGAGCGATCGCGCCGATCTTCGTCGATACGTGCTCGCGCAGCACCTTCGGAGCGTCCGAGGCCTCGATCTCCGCTTTCTTGCTCTCCTTCAGCACGACGAAGGCGACGACTGCCTGCCCCGTCGTCTCGTCGCTCGCGCCGACAACCGCCGACTCGGCGACGAACGGGTGGTCGACGAGCGCCGACTCGATCTCCGTCGTCGAGAGCCGGTGGCCGGAGACGTTCATGACGTCGTCGACTCGGCCGAGCAGCCAGAGGTGGCCGTCCTTGTCGACGCCTGCCCCGTCGCCGGCGAAGTAGCGGCCAGGGAACTGGGACCAGTACGTCTCGATGAACCGCTCCCGGTCGCCGTAGATGCCTCGAGTCATCGATGGCCACGGTTCCGTGATCGTGAGGAGCCCCATCTCGCCGGGGTTGACGCGCTCGCCCTTGTCGTCGACGACCTCGACGACCACCCCGGGAACAGGCACCTGCGCGGCGCCGGGCTTGAGCGCGACCTGGCTCGGGATCGCGGAGATCATGATGGCGCCCGTCTCCGTCTGCCACCAGGTGTCGACGACGGGCACGCGGTTGCCGCCGATGACCTCCCGGTACCAGGCCCAGGCCTCCGGGTTGATCGGCTCTCCAACGGAGCCGAGGAGACGGATCGACGACAGGTCGTACTTCGCTGGGATCTGCCTGCCCGACTTCATGTAGCCGCGGATCGCCGTCGGCGCCGTGTAGAAGATCGTGACGCCGTAGCGCTGGATGATGTCGAACCAGCGGCCCAGGTCAGGGGTGTCATGCGTGCCCTCGTACATGACCTGCGTCGCACCGTTCGCGAGCGGTCCGTAGACGAAGTAGCTGTGGCCGGTCACCCAGCCGACGTCGGCCGAGCACCAGTAGACGTCCTGCTCCGGCTTCAGGTCGAAGATGGTGCGGTGCGTGAACGACGTCTGGGTGAGGTAGCCACCCGTCGTGTGCAGGAGACCCTTCGGCTTCCCGGTCGTGCCCGAGGTGTAGAGGATGAAGAGCGGATGCTCGGCGGGGAACGGCTTCGCGACGTGCTCATCGCTCACCTGCGCGATCTCCTCGTGCCACCAGAGGTCACGCCCCGGGGTCAGCGACGGTTCGTTGTCGGCGCGACGGACGACGAGCACGTGCTCGACGGTGTGCCCGTCTGCCTCGAGCGCCGCATCCACCGTCTCCTTGAGGGGGAAGATCCGACCCTTGCGGATGGAGCCGTCGCTCGTGATGACGAGCTTCGCGTTCGCATCCTCGACGCGGCTGCGAATGGAGTCGGCGCTGAAGCCGCCGAAGATGACCGAGTGGATGGCGCCGATGCGCGCGCAGGCGAGCATCGCGACGACCGTCTCCGGGATCATCGGCATGTAGATGGCGACGACGTCTCCAGCCGTGACGCCGAGGCTCTCGAGGAGGTTCGCGGCGCGCTTCACCTCGCCGAGGAGGTCGGCGTACGTGATGGTGCGCTTGTCACCGGGCTCGCCCTCCCAGTAGATCGCGACCCGGTCGCCGTTGCCGGCGAGCACGTGACGGTCGACGCAGTTGTAGCTCGCGTTGAGCGTGCCGTCGGCGAACCACTTCGCGAACGGGGCGTCGCTCCAGTCGAGGACCTCCGTGAACGGCGTCGACCAGTGCAGCTCCCTGGCCTGCTCGGCCCAGAACCCGAGACGGTCGTCGTCGGCTCGTGCGGCGAGGTCGGCCGGCACGGGGGAGGAGGACGTGAAGTCGTCACTGGGCGGGAAGGTCTCGAGGTCTTCCAGGAGGTGTTCGATCTTGTCAGCCACCACAGGTCCTTTCGCGTCGTTGCGATGCGGCACCACCTCATTGCGGCGCAGCGTTTCAGAAGTCTACGGAGCCAGCATGTGCTCCGACTCCCGCCTTTCGGGGGGAATGTCCGAGCGCTTCGACCCGATCCTGCGGCGTTGGGTCCCGCGCAAGTGAACCGGCAGCAGTGCCTGCGGTGACCTGCTCGGCGGTTCGCTGCGGAGCGGAGGAGCGGAGTGTCCACGGCGTGCTGGGGCGGGACTCGTGCATCCATGCGGCCTCGAGAGCCCAGCCGAACATTTTTCGATTGTCTGGGAACCAGACGTGGTCTCGGGCGAAGTATGCACTAGCATGGACTTCGATGGTTTCGCTCTCTGTCGCAACTGTCGTCGCTCTGCAGCAATCAACCCCCCTGAACGCTGCATGAGCTGAGGCGCTCGGATATCCCCCTGTCCGGGCGCCTCTTCAGTTAACCGCGCGACTCCGCCGCTCTCGGGCCTGTGGAGAACGCTCCTCCCCAGTCGCCAGACCGCCGCCCGCGCTCGGCCGCGGCCGTTCGTACGCTTCCTGCATGTCCTTCACCTCAGGCTCCGGGGCCGCACCCGCCCAGCGGTTCGTCGCTCGCCCGGCAGCCGACCGCGCCGCGTCGCTCACGTTGCCGCCACGCGCTGGTTTCGATGACTCCACACCGCGATCGGTGCGCTCGCTCACCCGAGGCCAAGCGGACGCGTTCGGCCCGCTCGCCGGGTACGTGGCAGACGGCGAGGTGACCGACCTCTTCGTCAACGGCTGCGACGGGCTGTACGTCGACCGGGGGAGCGGGGCCGAACGGGAGGAATCATGGCTGGCGCCGAGCGAGCGTGCCCTGCGTGAGCTCGCGGTCCGCATCGTCGCGGCCGGCGGCCGGCACCTGGATGAATCCGCCCCCTGCGTGGATGTGCGAATCGCCGACGGCATCCGCGTGCACGCCGTGCTCCCGCCCGTCTCGACCACGGGCACCCTCCTGTCGATCAGAGCCCCCAAGGTTCGCCAGCTCACTCTGGAGCAGCTCGACCGTCAGGCGTTCTTCGCGCCCGGTGCCGAGGAACTCGTTCGCGAGGCGGTGCGAGCCAGAGCGAACGTCCTCGTGACCGGTGCGGGCGGAAGCGGGAAGACGACCTTCCTGGCTGCCATGCTCTCGGAGGCCGATGCAGGGGACCGCATCATCCTGATCGAGGACGTGACGGAGCTGCGCATCGCGCACCCGCACAGCGTCTCGCTGGAGGCGAGGCAGGCGAACATCGAAGGTGCGGGGAGCGTGCCCCTCGAGCGTCTTGTTCGCGAGTCCCTGCGGATGCGTCCTGACCGCCTCGTGCTCGGCGAGTGCCGTGGCGCGGAGCTGCGCGAGCTGCTGGCGGCCCTCAACACCGGCCACGATGGCGGCGCGGGCACGCTCCACGCGAACTCGCTCGCGGACGTGCCCTCCCGGCTGGAGGCCCTCGGTGCGCTCGCGGGGATGACGCCGGACGCGGTTGCGCGGCAGACGGTGAGCGCCATCGACCTCGTCATGCACGTCGAGCGCACCCCGTCCGGGCATCGACGCCTCGCAGAGATCGGCGAGTTCCGTCTCGATGCTGCTGGCCGATTGGCGATCGCCACGGTGACGCGCCCGCGGGGCGCGCCCGGCGTCGACGTCGCCGGGGCCCCGTCCCTCCCTGAGGCGGGGATGGGGACCGGCACGACCGGAACTCGTCACCGAGAGCCCAGGCGGTCATGACGAGGCAGGCCATCGACGAGGCCGAGCAGACGGCTGCGGTCGTCGAGCGCCTGGCCGCACTGCTCCTCGGCGGCGCCACGGCGGCCTCCGCCTGGCAGCACGTCGCGAGCTTCGCCGCAGCCGAGGCGGCTCACCCGGCGAGTCATCGCGCTCGGGCGGGAAGCGCGCTCCGGGGCGAGCTGCGACGACGAGCGGTCGCCGTGTTCCGCGTGAGGGTGGCGCCGCCGCGCGTCGACATCGCCGATCCCGTCGAGCTCCGGGTCGCGCGAGGCCTGCGTGCCGGCCAGCGCGTCGGCGCGATACTTCGAGGGCAGCAGGCGACGAGCTGGCGCTCCCTCGGCTGCGCGTGGTCGCTCGCCGAACGCACGGGTGCCCCGCTCGCCCGCGGCCTCGCCGACCTCGGGCAGTCCTTCCGAGATCATGCGGCCGCCGAGCGCGATGTGGAGCTCGCGCTCGCCGGCCCGAGCAGCGCCGCACGCCTCGTCATGGGCCTGCCCGCCGTGGGGGTGCTGCTCGGCCTCGCGCTCGGCTTCGACAGTCTCGCCGTGCTGTTCGGGACCCCAATCGGCCTCGCCTGCCTCGTCGGCGGCCTCGCGCTCATGACGACCGCGCACCTCTGGAACCGCGCCCTCATCGCGGCGGCCTCGAGACGAGACCCGGTGCCCGGCCTTGCGCTCGACCTGACGGCGCTCGGCATGCTCGGCGGGGCATCCGCCGGCACCGTCCTGCATCAGGTCGAGCGTGTCCTCGAGGACGCAGATCTGGCCCGCGGCCACCGGCCGAGTCGAGAAGCCTCGCGCTCCGACGGTCGCATCGAGCGGGTCCTGGATCTTGCCAGAGACGCCGGAGTGCCCGCCGCCGGGCTCCTCCGGAGCGAGGCCGCGTTGGAGCGACGCGACGCCCGAGCCGCATCGAGCCGGAACGCCGCGCAGCTCGGAGTGCGCCTCATGCTGCCGCTTGGGCTCTGCGTGCTCCCCGCGTTCCTGCTGCTCGGCGTCGCGCCGCTCGTCCTCGCGGTGCTCACCCAGACGATCTCGCGGCTGTGAGGCCCGTCGCGAAGGCGCAGCGCGGCGCCACCTCCTCCACTGCTTCGGCAGCCCAGACGGCTGCCCCTCGACGCTCGTGCCGACTCCGAACTGGCAACTAATAAGAGAGGTACAACCTTGCTCACCAACGACCGCCTCAGTGCAGGCCCACGCACCATCCTCATGAGACTCCGAACCCGTCTCCACGACGAAGACGGCGCAGCGACCGCCGAGTACGCGATCGCGACCATGGCCGCCGTCGCCTTCGCGGGCCTCCTCGTCGTCATCATGCAGAGCGACGAGGTCCGCGACCTGCTCGAGAACATCATCCGCACCGCACTCACGCTCGACGAATGATGCTCCGGGTGCCGCGGTGGCGACAGCTCGCCCGCTCGTGCCGGGGCTCCGCGACCGCGGAGTTCGCCATCGTCGCACCCGCCGTCGTCCTCCTGCTCGCGCTGTGCCTCGCGGGACTCCAGGGCGTCGTGGTGCAGGTTCGGCTGCAGGATGCGGTCGCCGACTCGGTCCGGCTCATCGCGAGCGGTGACGACGAGTCCATCGCGCGTGCACGCATCCTGGCCCTCGTGCCCGACGCGCAGCTCGAGATCAGCCACGCGGACGGGCTCGTGTGCGCGCTCGCATCCACGCCGCTCGAACTCGGCCAGCGACAGCTGCCCGTCACGGTCGCCGCACGCGCCTGCGCTCTCGGCGGTGGCCGGTGATCGCCGCGAAGCTCTCCGGAGAGCGCGGCTCCGGCGGGGTCGTCGTGCTCGCCGTCGGGCTGCTCGTGCTCTCGATCTCGGTGGGCGCGATCGGCCTGCTGGCGGCCTTCCCCGTCAGGCAGGCGGCGCAGGCCGCCGCCGACGCCGGAGCGCTCGCCGCGGCCGACGTCGCCTCGGGCTATCTGGACGGAGAACCGTGCGCGGAAGCGGCACGCGTCGTCGAGGCGAACGGCGCATCGCTGGAGCAGTGCGAGACTCACGACCGGGAGGCCGTTGTGCGAGTTCGTGTAGAGTCCGGCCCGTTCGTCTTTTCGGAATCGTCGAGGGCAGGACCGCCGCCGGAACGAGAAGACGTGAGGCGGAGCCGCCAGCATTTGGAAGCCTTCCGTTTCAGCCAGCCCGTTCACAGATCAGCCCGTCCATATAATGGGCGCCGACGGGTGGCAACAGCCCCCACATCACTCCGGCCAGCCGGAATCGCCGTGCGAGAGCACGCAGACCCATCCAAGGAACGCTTGTGTCAGGCAGCAACACACTGGTCATCGTCGAGTCGCCGACCAAAGTGAAGAGCATCTCGCAGTATCTCGGTGATGACTACACCGTGCTCGCCTCCGTCGGACACATTCGCGACCTCATCGAGCCCAAGAACCTCCCGCCGGAACTCAAGAAGGGCTCCCTCGGCAAGTTCAGCGTCGACGTCGACAACGGGTTCGAGCCCTACTACGTGGTCTCCGAGCAGAAGAAGAAGACCGTCGCCGAGCTCAAGCGAGCTCTGAAGGATGCCGACGAGCTCATCCTCGCAACTGATGAGGACCGCGAAGGAGAGGCCATCGCCTGGCACCTCCTCCAGGTGCTCCAGCCGAAGGTTCCCGTCAAGCGCATGGTGTTCCACGAGATCACCCGCGAGGCGATCGAGGCGGCCAAGGACCGGACCCGCGACATCGACGTGCACCTCGTCGACGCCCAGGAGACCCGGCGCATCCTCGACCGTCTCTACGGCTACGAGGTCTCCCCGGTCCTGTGGCGCAAGGTCGGCCCCGGGCTCTCCGCCGGCCGCGTGCAGTCAGCGGCGACACGCCTCATCGTCGACCGCGAACGCGAGCGCCTCGCCTTCGTCAAGGCCAGCTACTGGGGCGTCGAAGCACGCTTCGCGCCGGAGCCCGGCAAGGACGGCGCAGCCTTCGTCGCCCGCCTCACGAAGCTCGACGGCGAGCGAGTCGCCACCGGACGCGACTTCGACGATCACGGTGTGCTCAAGAACACCAGCGTGATCCTCGGCGAGGCCGAGGCGACCACGCTGACCGTGCAGCTCACCGCGGGCACCGTGCCCCTCACGGTCTCCTCCGTCGAGTCCAAGCCGTACACGCGCCGCCCCGCCGCGCCGTTCACGACCTCGACGCTCCAGCAGGAGGCGGCGCGCAAGCTGCGCTTCACCGCCCGCCAGACGATGAGCGTCGCCCAGTCGCTGTACGAAAACGGCTACATCACCTACATGCGTACCGACTCGTCGTCGCTCTCGTCGCAGGCCCTCAACGCGGCCCGCACGCAGGCATCGAAGCTCTACGGCGCCGAGACGGTCCCCTCCGCTCCGCGCCTCTACGGCTCAAAGTCGAAGAACGCGCAGGAAGCGCACGAGGCGGTCAGGCCAGCAGGCTCGACGTTCGCGCTTCCCAGCGAGCTGCGCCCCAAGCTGAGCCCGAACGACTTCAAGCTCTACGACCTCATCTGGAAGCGGACCATCGCCTCGCAGATGGCCGACGCCAAGGGGCAGACGGCCACCGTCACGATCGACGCCTCCCCCGTCGACGTGTCCGACGCGCAGGGAACGGTCACCAGTCGCGCCGCGGAGTTCCAGGCATCCGGCACCGTCATCACCTTCCGCGGCTTCCTCGCCGCCTACGAGGAGGGCAGAGACGAAGCGCGTGACGACTCGACGACCGCGGAAGCCAAGCTGCCGCCGCTCGAGAAGGGCCAGAAGCTCGAGACCGAGACGGCAGACGCCAAGAGCCACGAGACGAGCCCACCCCCGCGCTACACGGAGGCCAGCCTCGTCAAGACCCTCGACGAGCTCGGCATCGGCCGTCCATCCACCTACGCGTCGATCATCTCCACGATCATCGACCGCGGCTACGTCGCTCCGCGGGGCAGCGCACTGGTCCCCAGCTGGACGGCCTTCTCCGTCGTCCGCCTCCTGGAAGAGCACTTCCACGACCTCGTCGAATACAACTTCACGGCGCAGATGGAAGGCGACCTCGACCGGATCGCCGCAGGGTCCGAGCAGCGCAACGACTGGCTGCGTGGCTTCTACTTCGGAACCGAGGACCACAAGGGCCTGCGCGGCGTCATCGACAACCTCGGTGAGATCGACGCCCGCGAGATCAACTCCACGCCCCTCGCCGACGGCATCGTGCTCCGCATCGGACGCTACGGCCCGTACCTCGAGGTGGCGCCGGAGACGGAGGGCGAAACTCCTCGCCGCGTGAACGTTCCCGAGGAGCTGGCGCCGGACGAGCTGACGGCCCAGAAGGCGATCGAGCTCGTCGAGGCGCCGATCCAGACCGATCGCGTGCTCGGCGTCGTCCCCGAGACCGGCAAGCGCATCCTCGTCAAGGACGGCCGCTTCGGTCCCTACGTCACCGAGGGGCCCTCCGAAGCTGAAGAAGCCGCCGCGGAGGCGGACGCGAAGGCCAAGGCACTCGCGGAAGAGGCGGAGGCAAAAGCCGCCGCAGCCGAGGGGCGTCCCGTCAAGAAGCCACGCGCCAAGAAGGCCGCCGCGGCAGACAAGCCCCGCACCGCGTCGCTCTTCAAGTCCATGATCCCCGAGCAGGTCACCTACGAGCAGGCCATCGGGCTGCTCGAGCTGCCCAGGGTCGTCGGCGTCGACGCCGAGACAGGTGCGGAGATCACCGCGCAGAACGGCCGCTACGGCCCGTACCTGAAGAAGGGGACCGACACCCGCTCCCTCACGAGCGAGGACGAGATCTTCACCGTCACGCTCGAAGCGGCGCACGAGCTGTTCGCGCAGCCCAAGTACGGTGCTCGCACCACGAAGGCCGCGATCAAGGAGTTCGAAGCCGACCCGGTCAGCGGAAAGCCGATCAAGATCAAGGACGGCCGCTTCGGGCCGTACGTGACCGACGGCGAGACGAACGTGACCGTCACCCGGGGCGCGAACCCCGAAGATGTCACCTTCGAAGAGGCCGTGCAGATGCTCGCCGACAAGCGCGCCAAGGGTCCGGTGAAGCGCAAGACCACGGCCGCGAAGAAGCCGGCCGCGAAAAAGCCGGCGGCGAAGAAGCCGGCGGCGAAGAAGCCGGCAGCCAAGTCGACGACGGCGAAGACGACCGCCGCGAAGAAGCCTGCCGCGAAGCGCGCACCCGCCAAGAAGCCGGCGGCCAAGGCCAGCGAAGCAGCAGCCACCGAATGACGGGCCTCTTCATCACGCTCGAGGGCGGCGACGGGGCAGGGAAGTCGACGCACTCGAGCCTGCTCGAGAACTGGCTGAACACGCTCGGCCAGCAGGTCGTGCGCACCCGCGAACCAGGCGGCACCGACCTCGGTGCCGACATCCGAGAGCTCGTGCTCCACCGCAAGGGACACATGGACGCGCGAGCTGAGGCGCTCCTGTACGCCGCCGACCGCGCACAGCACATCGCGACGGTCGTGCGGCCCGCCCTCGAGCGCGGCGACATCGTCGTGCAGGACCGTTACCTCGACTCCTCGATCGCGTACCAGGGGACCGGCCGTGAGCTCGGCGCCGACGAGGTCAGGGACCTCTCGCTCTGGGCCGCCCGCGGCCTCCTTCCCGACCTCACCGTGCTCTTCGACCTCGACCCGGAAGAGGGCCGCCGCCGCATCGGCGAGACCCGCGGCACCTACGATCGGCTCGAAGCCGAGTCGAAGGCGTTCCACGACTCCGTCCGCGCCGCGTTCCTCTCGCTCGCCGCAGCAGACCCCGACAGGTTCCTCGTCATCGACGCGACCCAGCCCCGCGAGCACGTGGCCGAGCTCATCCGCACCCGCGTCGCCGAGCTCCTCGAGCGGCAGTCGGCGGGCGAGTAACCGTGACCGTCTGGGACGACCTGTCCGGTCAAGACGACGCGATAGCGCTGTTCTCCAACGCGGCGAAGGCCTCGAAGCGGGGAGCGATCGACCCGAGCGGCATGACCAACTCCTGGCTCATCACCGGCCCTCCAGGGTCCGGGCGCAGCAACATGGCCTACGCCTTCGCAGCGGCGCTCCTCTGCCCAGACGGCGGATGCGGGGTGTGCCCGTCGTGCGTGCAGGTGCGCGCCCGCTCGCATCCCGACCTCACGGCGGTCGTGACCGAGACCGTGCAGCTGGACATCAAGACTGCTCGCGAGCTCGTCGAGCGAGCCTCCATGTCCCCCATGACCGGGCGCTACCGGGTCATCATCGTCGAGGACGCCGACCGCATGGTCGCACGCACCTCCAACACCCTCCTCAAAGCGATCGAGGAGCCGCCGGAATCGACCGTCTGGGTGCTCTGCGCTCCCAGCGAGGCCGACCTGCTGCCGACCATCCGCTCGCGTGTGCGCAGCGTTCGTCTGCGTGTCCCCGCGGTTCGAGACGTCGCGGCCCTGCTCGTCCGGCGCGACGGGATCGAGCCCGACACCGCGCTGCGCGCCGCCCGCGAAGCGCAGAGCCACGTCGGCATGGCCAAGCGCCTTGCGACCAGCGAAGACGCCTGGGGGAGGCGCGACGCGTCGCTCGACGGGCTGCTCGACATTCGCACCACCGGCGAGGCCGTCCGCAAGGCGGCGCAGCTCGTGGCCATCGCCGACGAAGACGCCACCGCCAACGCCGCCGACCGCGACGAGCATGAGCGCGCCGCGGCGTTCCGCTCGCTCGGGCTCACACCGGGGCAGGCGGTACCACGGCAGTTGCGCGGCCAGATCCGCGAGCTCGAAGAGCACCAGAAGCGCCGGGCCAAGCGAGGGCAGGTCGACGCGATCGATCGCATCCTCACCGACTCCGTCTCTCTGCTGCGCGACCTGCTCATGCTGCAGCTCGAGCTGCCCGTCGAGCTCGTCAACGAGCACCGGAGGAGCGAGCTGGAAGCCGCAACGGGCTCCCGCAGCTCCGACGACGTGCTCACCAGCATCGACGCCGTCAGCAAGGCTCGCGCGCGACTCGCCGCGAACGTGCCCGTGGCGCTCGTGCTGGAGGCATTCTTGATCAGCTGGACGCAGAAGCAGCAGGGAGCATCATGACCAGAACGACCACCCGCGCTCGAGCAACGAAGCGGGGCATCGGCGCCTCGCTCCTCACTGCCGCCGCCATCTTCGCGCTCAGCGGCTGCACGCTCATCACGACCCTCTCGGGCCCCGGAACGTCAGGAGGCGGCGGGCCGCAGGAGGACGCGCAGCTCGTGCCCTCCGGGCTCGAGCCGAGCATCCAGGCCTACTACGAGCAGGACCTCGACTGGGGCGACTGCGGCAACGGGCGCGAGTGCGCCACCGCCGAAGCTCCCATGAACTGGGGTGACGGGGCGTCCGAGAAGATCGAGCTCGCCATGGTGAAGGTGCCCGCAGCGAGCGGCAACCCCCTCGGCACGATCTTCACGAACCCGGGCGGCCCCGGCGCCTCCGGCATCTCCTTCGTTCGCGACAGCGCGGAGTACGTCTTCACGCCGGAGCTCATGGACGACTTCGACATCGTGGGCTGGGACCCGCGCGGCGTCGGGGAATCGAGCGCCGTCGACTGCCGCGACGACGCTGGCATGGACGAATGGTTCTACGGCGTCGACGAGGAGCTCGACGCCGAGACCGCGACCGACCAGCAGATCATCGACGCGGTGACCGCGAACTCCAAGGAGTTCGCCGACGACTGCCTCGAGAACACGGGGGCTCTCCTCGAGTTCGTCGACACGAAGAGCACCGTCAAGGACCTCGACATGATGCGAGCGCTCGTCGGCGACCCGAAGGTCAACTACTTCGGGTTCTCGTACGGCACCGATATCGGTGCGCAGTACATCGACATGTTCCCCGAGACCGTCGGTCGCGTCGTGCTCGACGGCGCGACCGACCCCACGCTCTCGACGTTCGAGGTCGTGCTCGCCCAGCAGGGCGCGTTCGGCGAAGCGACCCGCACCTACCTCGAGGACTGCCTGACGACGACCAGCTGCCCCTTCACGGGCAGCGTCGACGACGCGATCGCGAAGATCAACGCCCTCATGGCCGAGGCAGACGACACGCTCCCGAACAACGCCGACGGGCGGAAGCTCACCAGCAGCGTCATCGACACCGCCATCAGCTCGGCCCTCTACAACGACCAGAGCTGGCCGTACCTGAGCGAGGCGTTCGCCGCCTACGAGGCCACCGGCGACCCGGCAGGATTCTTCGCGCTCAGCGACTCCTACTACGGGCGCGAGCCAGACGGCACCTACGCAGACAACATGTTCGAGGCGTTCACGGCCATCAACTGCCTCGACTATCCGGTCGAGACCGATCCCGCGAAGATCGCCGACTTCAACCGGCAGATCGCGGAGTCGACCCCCATCGGCATCCCCGGCCCGGAGGCACTCGGCGACACGACCTGCCAGCAGTGGGCGTTCCCATCCACCAACGAGCTCGCGCCCGTCACGGGAGCCGGCGCAGACCCCGTGCTGGTCATCGGCACCACGGGCGACCCGGCCACGCCATACGCGTGGGCGGAGGCGGTGACCGAGCAGCTCGAATCGGCCACGCTCGTCACCTTCGAGGGTGAAGGGCACCTCGCCTACACGCAGGGCGACAGCTGCGTCACGGGTGCGGTCGACGCGTACTTCATCGACGGGACGGTGCCCGCAGAGGGCCTCGTCTGCTGACTCCGACACCCCGATGTGCACTTGAGCTGAGTGTGCGTTATGCTTTGGTGTCGAGTTCAGCACCCCAGGGAGTTGAGCTGCAGGCAGGCCGCCTTAGCTCAGTCGGCAGAGCGATTCACTCGTAATGAATAGGTCGCGAGTTCGATTCTCGCAGGCGGCCCCATCGCCCCTCCGCACTTCGGTGCGGAGGGGTTTTCGTCTTCTCCGGTGGCACCGAGTCGGGCGCGCTCCTCAGCGCGCCTCGCCTACGCTGATGAGATGCTCGAGCGCCGGCACCGCCAAGACCCCGACCAGCACCCGCCCCTGGCGTTCCCCGGCCTGCGCAGCCCGGTCCATGGCCTCGGTGAGGGGGAGGGATTCGACTTCTCCCGGCGAGTGGCGGTCATGGCGATCGTGAACCGCACCCCCGACTCGTTCTATGACGACGGGGCGACCTTCGCGCTCGAGAGCGCCGTGGATGCGGTGCTCGCCGCCGAGCGGGCGGGGGCGGACATCGTGGACATCGGTGGTCAGCCCTTCGCGCCGGGTGAGGAGCTCTCCGAGGCGGACGAGATCAGCCGGGTGGTGCCCGTGATCCGTGCCGTGCGGGAGCGGACCAGCATCCCTATCTCCGCGGAGACCTACCGTGCACGCGTGGCCGAGGCATGCCTCGAAGCGGGCGCGGGCATCATCAACGACACGAGCGGCCTCCGCGACGAAGACCTCGCGCGGGTCGTCGCGGGGTCGGGTGCTCAGCTCGTCATCACGCACAGCGTCGCGGCGCCGAGGGCAGAGCTCGCCAGGCCGCGCTACGACGACGTGGTGGCGGAAGTGCGCTCGTTCCTGCAGGCGCGGGCCGAGCGGGCCATCGAGCTGGGGGTCGGGGATGACCAGCTCATCGTCGACCCGGGGCATGACCTCAACAAGAACACGCTGCACACGCTCGCACTGACACGGCACTTCGACGAGATCTCGTCGCTGGGCTTCCCCTCCCTGGCCGCGGTCTCCAACAAGGACTTCATCGGCGAGAGCATCGACAGGCCGAAGCGGGAGCGGGTAGCCGGGTCGCTGGCGGCGGCGGTCGCGTGCATCCTGCTCGGCGCTCGCATCGTCCGCATGCACAACGTGCCAGAGGCGGTCGATGCGACCCGCATGACCGAGGCGATCCTCGGCCTCCGTGCGCCCGCGTACACGCGACACAACGTCTAGGGCACACGCGGTTCGCACTCGACTCACCACTGCCGTCCACGTCTGCGTGGCATGCTCTCATCATGAACGCTCCATCCCCGGCGATCCGCTCGCTGCTCGGCCCTGCGGGGGCCCGTGAGCAGCTCGACGACGAGCAGCTGCTCGCCCACTACGCCTACCCCGCGAACGGGGCGTTCCGGTTGAACTTCGTGGCGAGTGTCGACGGGGCTGCGATGGGCGGCGACGGCAGGTCGGGGAGCCTCGGCACTGCCGCGGACCATCGTGTGTTCGAGCTGCTGCGCCGCCTCGCGGATCTTGTGCTGGTGGGGGCTGGCACCCTTCGCGATGAAGGCTACGTTGGCCTTCGAGTCTCCGAGCCCTCCGTGGCCTGGCGCGAAGAGCGGGGGCGCCCCCCGCATCCGACGCTGGGCATCGTCTCGAGCCGTCTCGCTCTCGACCCGAAGCACGAGATGTTCGCGGATGCGCCCGTACCGCCCATCGTGGTGACGCCCGTCTCCGACCCCGAGCGGCTCGCGCCGTTCCGGGAGGTCGCGACCGTGCTCACCGTGCCGGAGCATCCGGAGCGCCCTGGAACCCTCGACGTCACCGAGCTCCGCGCCATGCTGCGCGAGCTGGGCCACACTGAGGTGCTCTGCGAGGGCGGACCGTCACTGTTCGGCGAGGTCAACGCTCAGGGCGCGTTCGACGAGCTCTGCCTGACGATCTCCCCGGCGTCGGTCGGTGGGCAGGGCGGACGCATCACGCACTCGGAGACGCTCGCGCAGCACCCGCTCGCCCTCGCCGGCGTCCTGGAGTGCGACGACACTCTGCTGCTGCACTACCTCCGCTCTGCCGGCCTGAGCTGAGGGCTCGAGCCTCCCGCTCTCCCCTCGCCGACCCGCCTCGCCGAGCGCACCAGTGTGCAGGGGAGACCCCGAATCCTCGGTCAGGCGCAGCGCCTGCGTCGCTTGGCTAGACTTGCAGCTTGCCGTGGCGTCGAACGACGACCCGGCCCCTCGTTCCGCCCGGAGGTGACATGGCCAGCTCAGCAAAGTCCCCGCGCTCGCTCGCCAGTCGTCTCGTCGGCTTCGCGCTCGCGGGTGCCCTCGCGCTCGGAGGGGGCTTCGCCGCCGGCGCGGCAGGGTTCGCAGCAGCAGCCCCAGCCTTCGCCGGCGCGTCCGAGGTCCTCCCCGCCAAGTCGCTCGGCGCCGTTCGCGAGGCGCCCGCCGAACCCGCCGCAGCAGAGCCGATGCGAACCTGCTCCATCGAAGACGTGGCGAGCGCCGCAGGAGCTCTCGACTTCCACGGTGTGGTCGTCGACTCGCAGAGCGGGGAAGCGATCTACGAGCGCAAGGCGACGGACGCGGTGCCGACGGCATCCGTCATGAAGCTCCTCACCACGACCGCGGCCATGCAGGTGCTCGGCCCGGACTTCCGCATCCCCACGCGCGTCTACGCAGGCAGCGAGCCGGGCTCGGTGGTCATCGTGGGAGGTGGGGACGTGACCCTCGCCTCCACCGATACCGGCGCGGGCAGCTACTACTCCGGCGCGACCGCGACGCTCGCCGACCTCGCCGCCCAGACCCGGACAGCCTGGGCGAGCGACCCGAGCCTCTCAGGCACACCCCTCACCCAGGTGCTCGTCGACAAGTCGGCGTTCAGCGGGCCGGAATGGCAGCCGACGTGGTCGCAGGCGGACCGCACCGACGGCTACATCAGCCCGATCTCGGCGCTCATGGTCGACGGCGGACGCCAGAACCCCGCGAGCCTCGTCTCGCCCCGCACGGATGACCCGAGCGGCGCGGCCGCAGGTGCGTTCGCCACGAGGCTCGGAGCCACGACGGCAGGCGCGAGCGGCACCGTGCCGGAGGGCGCGACGCTGCTCGCAGAGGTCTGGTCGCAGCCGGTCTCCGAACTCGTGCACTACGCCCTCATCGATAGCGACAACAACGTCGCCGAGATGCTCTCGCGGCTCGTCGCGATCGAGCAGGGCGTCGGCACCGACTTCGCCGCCATCCAAGCGTCGACCAGCCAGGCACTGTCGACCCTCGGCCTCGACACGGACGGCCTCGTCCTCGCCGACGGCTCCGGTCTTTCTGCCGACAACCGAGTCCCGCCCGAACTCGTCGCCGAGCTCCTGCAAACCATCTCGCAGCCGGACATCGCCGCGTCCCAGATGCTCGACGACCTGCCCGCATCCGGCCAGACCGGCACCCTCCAGACGAGGCTCACCTCCCTGGGTGTTCCCCCAGGCGCCATCACGGCAAAGACCGGGTGGATCAACGAGGTCTACGGCCTCGCCGGCTACATGACCGCCGCGGACGGCAGCAGGCTGACCTTCGCGTTCTTCGTCGTCGGTGCCGTGACCCCCGCCAACCGCGACGCCCTCGACACCATCGCCGCCCGCGCCTATTCGTGCGGAGCATCCCTCGCCAACTGGTGAGCGACGAGCCGAGCGGGCGCAGATGCGCCTGGCTCATCCAGGAGCGCTGCGGCAGACTGGGAGCATGAGCCGCGCACTGCTGATCGTCGACGTCCAGAACGACTTCACCGAGGGCGGGGCCCTCGAGACAGCCGGTGGTGCCGCAGTAGCCGCTGGCATCACCGAGCACCTCGCGGACAACGGCGAGGACTACGCGGTCATCGTCGCGTCGCGCGACTGGCATGACGCCGACAGCGACAACGGTGGGCACTTCCACCCGCAGCCCGACTTCGTCGACAGCTGGCCGCAGCACTGCGTAGCAGGCACGCCGGGCGCCGACTACCACCCCGCGCTCGACACGAAGCTCGTCGACCTCCACGTCTTCAAGGGGCAGGGATCGCCGTCCTACTCGGCCTTCGACGGGGCAACCGCTGAGGGCGAGACGCTCGCCGACGCGCTGCGCGCTCGCGGAGTCGACCACCTCGACGTCGTTGGCATCGCGACCGACCACTGCGTGCGCGCATCCGCGCTCGACGCCCACCGGGAGGGGTTCACGGTGCGTGTCATCGACGGCCTCACCTCGGCCGTGGCCGCAGCGTCCCGAGCGGCGGCTCTCGATGAGCTGCGCGCCGCCGGCATCACCGTCGAGTAGCCCCGCCCCCGCTTCCCGTCCCGCCTCGCCTCCGGGCTCGCCTCCGGTCTCGGGATGGAAACGTCACTTCGTGCTGGGAAGATTCCCGTCTAATAGGGACTTCTCCATCCCGAGACTGCGCCGGCGCGTGGATCGCGGGCCTCAGGTTGCCCCGCGGAGTCCGGCCCGCGGAGCCCGGCCCGCGGAGGCCGGCCCGACTGGGCGCGTGGGAATCCTGCCCGCCCGTCCCGCCTCCGGTCTCGGGATGGAAACGTCACTTCGTGCTGGGAAGTTTCCCGTCTAATAGGGACTTCCCCATCCCGAGACTGCGCTGGCGCGTGGATCGCGTGCCTCAGGTTGGCCCGCGGAGCTCGGCCTGGCTGGGCGCTCTGGAATCCTGCTCGCCCGTCCCGCCTCCGGTCTCGGGATGGAGACATCACTTCGTGCTGGGAAGTTTCCCGTCTAACAGGGACTTTCCCATCCTGAGACGGTGGATGCGGGGCGGCACGGCACGACGGGGTAGCCCCGTCGACTCAGAGGCGGCCCGGGCGACTCAGCGGGGGAGGAGCAGCTGGTGCTGCGCGAGCTCCCGGTAGAGGGGGACCGTGTCGACGAGCGCGAGGTGCTTGCCGCGGCCGAGGACCCGACCATGCTCGAGGACCACGATCTCGTCGCTGTCCACGACCGTCGACAGGCGGTGGGCGATGACGATGACGCTTCGACCCTCCGAGACCTTGTCGAGGGCGTCGCGCATGAGCCGCTCGTTGGCGCCGTCGAGGGCTGACGTCGACTCGTCGAGCAGCAGGATGGGCGGGGCCGAGAGCAGGGCGCGGGCGATCGCGAGGCGCTGGCGCTCGCCACCGGAGAGCATGACGCCGGACTCGCCGACCTGGGTGTCGAGCCGGTCGTCGCTGCGGTCGAGGACGTCCCCGAGGTTCACCTCGCGGAGCACCTCCTCGCAGGCGACGTCGTCGGCGTCCGGCCGGCCCAGTAGGAGGTTCTCGCGCAGGCTTCCGGCGAGCACGGGCGCGTCCTGCTGCACGTAGCCGAGCTGTGCGCGCAGCTGCTTCCGGTCGATGGAGCGGAGGTCCACGCCACCGAGGCGGATGCTGCCGCCCGTTGGGTCGTAGAAGCGCTCGAGCAGGGCAAGGGCCGTCGACTTGCCCGAGCCGGAGGGACCGACGAGGGCGAGGCGTTCGCCGCGGCGCAGCGCGAAGCTGACGCCATCGAGCACGAGCGGCGCCTCGACGCGCGCCTGAGCCCCGTCCTCAGCGAAGAGTCGAGCGTCGGGGTCCGACGCGGCCCCCGTCATGGCGGCTGCCATGCCGCCGCGAGACGACTCGCGGCGGATCGTCTCGAGCCGAGCAGCCGCCCGCTCGCGAGCGGCCCGCGCACGCACGACGTCCTCCGGGTAGTGGAAGGTGACGTCCTCGAACTCGACGGCGGGTGCATCCGGTGCCCCACGCTCGTTGGCTGGCCCCTCGAGGACGACCAGCGCCGCCTCATCGCGGTCGCCTGCCCCTTCTTCGGGGATCGCGATGATCTCCTCGATGCGGCCGAGCGCGCCGAGGGCCGTGTTCACGGCGGTGAGGGCCCCGAAGAAGAGGCCGAGCGGCATGATCATCATGAACAGGAACATGATGAAGGCGATGAGGTTGGCGATGCTCAGCTCGCCTGCCGCCACGCGCAGTCCGCCGACGCCGAGCACCGCGATGAGCGCGCCCTGCATGGCGAAGCCCGCGACGGGCACGATGAACGCGGAGATGCGGGCCACGTCGAGGCCACGCTGGTAGGCGCCGACCGCGTCGGTGTCGACGAGGCGCTCCTCGCGTTCGGTCGCGCCGAACGCCCGCACGGTCCTGACCGAGGAGATGGCGCGTTCGACGGAGGCGGTGAGGTCGCCCACCTTCTGCTGGGCCGCGGCGCTGGCCTCGCGGATGCGCATCGACATGCCCACGACGAGCAGCAGCGCCACGACGACGACGGCGAAGGTGATGAGGAAGAGCACGCCATCGAGCACGATCATCGCGACGACGGCACCGATGAAGGTGAGGGCGCCGCCGATGGCTTCGACGAGTCCCTGCGTGAGCACGGCCCGGAGCATGGTGGTGTCGCTGCCCACGCGGGAGACGAGGTCGCCCGTCCTGCGAGCGTCGAACTCGGCGACGGGGAGCCGTAGGAGCTTCGCGACGAGGCGGCGTCGCGTGTTGAGCACGATCGACTCGCCCGTGCGCTGCAGGAGGAAGTGCTGGACCCCGTTGGCGATGGCGCCGATGACCACGGCGCCCACGAGCACCCACACGACCCAGGCGGCGATGGTGCCGACCTCGACCTGGCCGATGAGCACGTTCACGAGCAGCGGCTGGGCGAGGCTCAACGCCGAGCTGAGCACGCTGATGGCGATGATGCCCGCCAGCAGGGGCTTGTTGACGAGGAGGTGGGGGAGGAGCTGCTTGAAGGTCGCCCTCGGTGCGCCCGACGCCTCACGAGCCGGTCGCCCGGGGAAGCCCCTGCGCTTCTTCTGCGCCGTCTCCCCGCTGCCAACTGCTCCTGCATCCACTGGCTTGTCGCCCAAACTCCTGGCCTTTCGCCCGCAGCGCGCCGAGATGCGCGCACGCCGATGGCGCGCAGTCGTGTGCGCGCACCCGCCAAGGGTACCCGCCCCGACCTGGGGCGTCCGCCCCTCCCAGCCCGCTGGGCAGACAGACGACAAGGGGCCGTGCATCCGCAGTGGATGCACGGCCCCGTCGATGAGGCGCGGTGACTACTTCGTGTTGGTCACGTACGCGATGTCGCGGGTCTCCTTGGAGAACAGCAGCGCCACGAAGGTGAGGACGGCTGCGCCGGCGAGGTACACGCCGACCCAGAAGGGGCTGCCGTCGCCGAACGCCCAGAGCGCGATGAAGACGGTCGGTGCGAAGCCGGCGCCGAAGACGCTCGAGAGGTTGTAGGCGATGGCGCTTCCCGTGTAGCGCACGTTGGCGGGGAAGAGCTCCGGGAGGACGGCGCTCATGGGGCCGAAGGTGAGTCCCATGAGCGTCATGCCGATGACGAGCATTCCCTGCGTGCCGATGAATCCGCCGGCGAGCAGCGGCGTCATGGCGAAGCCGAAGATGAAGATCGCGCCGGTGGTCCAGAGCAGCATCTTGCGGCGACCGTACTTCTCGGCGAGCGGGCCGGAGACGAGCGTGAAGATACCGAAGAAGACGACGGAGACGATGAGCATGATGAGGAACTGCTCGCGCATGTAGCCGAGACCTGGCACCCAGGCGGCCGGGTCGAACGCCTCGCCTGCTGCTTCGGCCTTCGCCGCAGCCTGCTCGGTCGTGGCCTTCGTACCGAAGGACAGCGTGAACGCGGTCATCATGTAGAAGAGCACGTAGGTGGCGAGCATGATGAACGTGCCCAGGATGATCTGGCGCCAGCTGGTCTTGAACGCTGCGAAGAGCGGAACCTTGGAGACCTCGCCTGCGGCGACGACCTTCTCGAACGCGGGCGTCTCGAGGAGGCTGATGCGCACCCAGAGGCCGACGATGACGAGGATGGCGCTGAGGAGGAACGGCACTCGCCACCCCCAGGCGAAGAACGTCTCGTCGCTCATGAAGTGGGAGAGCAGCACGAACAGCAGGTTGCCGAGAATGAAGCCGATGGGGGCGCCGAGCTGCGGGAACGTGCCGTAGATGGCGCGCTTGTTCGCCGGGGCGTTCTCCGTGGCGAGGAGGGCCGCGCCGCTCCATTCGCCGCCGAGGCCGAGGCCCTGGCAGAAGCGCATGATGACGAGCAGCGTCGGTGCGAGGATCTCCCAGCCGGGAGTGAGCGCCGTCGGGAGGAGCCCGATCGCGAAGGTGGCGATACCCATCGTGAGGAGCGTCGCGACGAGGGTGCCCTTGCGGCCGATGCGGTCACCGAAGTGCCCGAAGAGGATCGATCCGATGGGGCGAGCGATGAAGGCGACACCGAAGACGGCGAACGAGGCGAGGAGTGCAGTCGTCTCGTTGTCGTTCGGGAAGAAGAGGGCCGGGAAGACGAGGCTCGCGGCGGTCGCGTAGATGTAGAAGTCGTAGAACTCGATCGAGGTTCCGACGAGGCTCGCGGTGAGGACCTTGCCGCGGGAGTTCTTGACCTCGAACTCCTCGACGGACGCTCCGGTCTTGGTCTTGCTGGGGGATGACACGTTGCTCCTGAGACAGCTGGCTCGCTGGTGAGTCGCGGTTTCGGTGCGGGTTGCGCGGTGCTTGAGCTCAGAGCAGCGGTGGGTGGAACGCGTCGGACCGTGCGGATGCGAGGTCGATTGACGCGTGCTCGGTCGGATGCTTGTGGCTTCCGGCCGAGACGAGGTTACACGTCATTCGTCGCTTTCGCTGGCCCACTACCCAATCGTGGGGCGCATGAGGTATGCGGTTCCGACCGTGCTCAGCTGGCGGCGTCGTCGTTCGGCAGCTGCGGAAGCTCGCTCATGATGTGACCCATGCGCTGGACCTTGGTGGTCAGGTACGCGAGGTTCGCGTCTTCACGCCCCACCTCGAGGGGCACGCGCTCCTCGACCGTGATGCCGTGCGCTTCGAGGGCCTCGGCCTTGGCGGGGTTGTTCGTGAGCAGGCGGATGCGGGAGATCTGCAGGTCGTCGAGCATCCGGGCGGCTGCCGTGTAGGCGCGGCTGTCGGCGGGGAGGCCGAGCGCGAGGTTCGCATCCACCGTGTCGAGCCCCTGTTCCTGCAGGGCGTAGGCGCGGAGCTTGTTGAGGAGTCCGATGCCGCGGCCCTCGTGGCCGCGGAGGTAGAGCACGATGCCTCCGTCGCGACCGATCGCCTCCAGGGAGGCGTCCAGCTGCGGCCCGCACTCGCACTTCAACGAGCCGAAGGCCTCACCCGTGAGGCACTCGGAGTGCACGCGCACGATGGCGCCGTTCTCGGGCTCACCGGAGATGATCGCGAGGTGCAGCTGACCGTCGGCGTCGTCGGTGTACGCGCGGAAGCGCAGCACCCCGTGGCGCGTGGGGATCGAGGTCTCGGCCTCGAAGGTGACGGAGGAGGTGGGTGCGTCGCTCATGGAATCGCCTTCGCTCAACGACCGGTCAGGCGCGAGAGCGCGCCGAGTCGGTAGCCAAGGCCCCAGGCGAACACGCGCCAGACGGCCTCGACGATGATGTCGCTCGACATCTTGGATGCGCCTTCCTGGCGTTCGACGAACGTGATGGGCACTTCGCTCACGTGAATGCCGGAGCGTTCGAAGAGCCAGGCCATCTCGATCTGGAAGCAGTAGCCGGCGCTCTTGATGCGGCTGAGGTCGAAGCCCTGGAGGAGGTCGACACGGTAGCCGCGGTACCCGGCGGTGATGTCGCGGATCTTGCTCTGCAGCAGCACGCGGGCGTAGATGGACGCGCCCCGGGAGAGGATCTGGCGCTGGAGGGGCCAGTTCTCGGTGCGCCCGCCGGGCATCCAGCGGGTTCCGATGACAAGGCCTGCGCCCGCATCGAGCGCGTCGATCATCTCCGGCAGTCGCTCGGGCGGGTGCGAGCCGTCGGCGTCGAACTCGAAGACGTAGGTGTAGCCGCGCTCGGCTGCGAGCGCGAACCCCTCGAGGTAGGCGGTGCCGAGCCCGAGCTTGCCGGCGCGGTGCAGCACGGTGACGCGCTCATCTGCCTCGGCCATCTCGTCGGCCATGTCGCCGGTGCCGTCTGGGCTGTTGTCGTCGACGACCAGCACGTGGATACGCGAATCGGCCCCGAGAACACGGTCCACGATGGAGCGGACGTTTTCGCGTTCGTTGTAGGTGGGGATGATGACGAGCGTTTCGGGCATTGCGTCATCCTAGCGCGGAGATTCGGCAGAAATGGTGCGATCAGCTGGGGTGTGGGAAGTGCCCAGCTCGCCTCTCAGAGAACTGGCGGGGTCAGCGTCTCGGCTTGGGGAAGCCGACGCGGGCGTAGACCTCGTCGAGCGTCGTGAGGGCGAGTTCGCTTGCCCGCTCTGCGCCGCGCTCCAGGATGCGGTCGAGCTCGGCGGGGTCGGCCAGGAGCTCGTTGGTCCGTTCGCGGATGGGGGCGAACGTCGACTCGACGAGCTCGGCGAGGCCCTTCTTGAGGTCGCCGTAGCCGCCGCCCGCATACTGCGCCGTGATCTCGTCGATCGACGACCCTGAGAGCACGGAGGCGATGGTGAGGAGGTTCGACACTCCTGGCTTGGTCTCGCGGTCGAAGCGGATCTCGCCGTCGGCGTCGGTCACCGCGCGCATGATCTTCTTGCGCGTGACCTTCTCGTCGTCGAGCAGGCGGAGGAGGCCAGCGTCCGATTCCGCCGATTTCGACATCTTGGCGGTCGGATTCTGCAGGTCGTAGACCTTGGCGGTCTCCTTCATGATGTGCGGTTCCGGCACGACGAAGGTGTCGCCGAAGCGCGAGTTGAACCGCTCGGCGAGGTTGCGGGTGAGCTCGATGTGCTGGCGCTGGTCTTCGCCGACGGGCACGGACGCGGCCTGGTAGAGCAGGATGTCTGCAGCCATGAGCACGGGGTAGGTGAAGAGGCCGACGGTCGTCGTGTCGGCGCCGTACCGCTGCGACTTGTCCTTGAACTGCGTCATGCGGCTGGCCTCGCCGAAGCCCGTGATGGTGGACAGCACCCACTGCAGCTGCGCGTGCGCGGGCACCGCCGACTGCACGAAGAGGATCGACTTCTCGGGGTCGATGCCGGCTGCGATGTACTGCGCCGCCGTCACCCGGGTGCGCTCGCGCAGCGAGCTCGGCTCGAAGGGCACGGTGATGGCGTGCTGGTCGACGACGCAGTAGATGGCCGTGAAATCCTCCTGCATGGGCACCCAGTTGCTGAGCGCGCCGATGAAGTTGCCGAGGTGGAGCGAGTCGGCGGAGGGCTGCATGCCGGAGAAGAGCACTGGCTTGGTCATCAGGAGATCCTCGAGGTCGTGCGGTTGGTCGTGCGAGTGGGGTGGGCCGGTGCGTGCGGACGCGGGGCGACGGCCCCGGAGGTCAGAACGTGTAGTCGACGACGACGGGCGCGTGATCCGACCAGCGGGTGTCGTAGCTGGCGGCGCGGTCGACGGCGTAGGAGACGGCGCGCTTGGCGAGGTCGGGAGTGGCGACCTGGTAGTCGATGCGCCATCCGGTGTCGTTGTCGAAGGCCTGGCCTCGCTGAGACCACCACGTGTATGGGCCTTCGACCTCGCCGGTGAGCGCGCGGCCCACGTCGACGTAGCCGAGCCCCGTGCCGGTGCTGCCGTCTGCGCCTTCGACGCTCGCGCCGCGCTCGCCGAAGATGCGGTCGAAGTAGGCGCGCTCGCGTGGCAGGAAGCCGGCGCGCTTCACGTTGCCCTTCCAGTTCTTGATGTCGAGCTTCGTGTGGCCGACGTTGAGGTCGCCGACGATCAGCGAGTGGGCGCTGTGCGCCTGCAGCTCGGGGAGCCTCGCGCTCATGGCGTCGAGGAACTTCCACTTCTCGTCCTGCTTCGGAGTGTCTGCCTCGCCGGAGTTGACGTAGCAGCTCACGACCGTGAGCGGGGTGCCGTCGATGTCGAAGTCGGCTTCGAGCCAGCGGCCCGCCGAGTCGAAGTCGTCCGGGCCGAGCTCGGTGCGGACGGCGCTGATCGGGATTCGGGAGGCGATGGCGACGCCAGCGCGGCCCTTCGCGGTCGCCAGGTGGTCGTGCAGGTCCCAATCGGACGTGTCGATGAGCTTGTGCAGCTCTTCCGTGGGGGCGCGAACCTCCTGCAGTGCCAGGATGTCGACCTCGCGTTCGGCGAGCCACTCGCCCATGCCCTTCTTGTAGGCGGCACGGACTCCGTTGACGTTCACTGACGCGATGCGAATGGTTCTTGGCATGCGCTCGAGTCTAGACGGGACCACCGACACGGGCTCTCGGCGTCGCCGGTCGCCTGCCCCTGGCGCCCCTCGTCTGCGGTGCGTCGTCTAGACGCGTCCGCCTTGGAAGCGGCGCCGCTGTGCCTCGGCTTCGATCCTGCGCTGCTCACGCAGGAGCGCCCGGTACTCGGCCATGGCCTTCCACCGGAAGAACCGAGGTGCCGCGTTGAGTCGCTCGCGGGACTCGATCACCTGGGTCGCGATCTTCTCGCGCTCGGCACGGAGGATGGTGTCGGACGATTCCTCGCGGGCCTCCCTGGCGGTGAGGAGCCTCGGGGAGGCGCCGATGTCATCCATCGTCACCTTGACCCACGCCGCGGTGAGCAGGAGCACGGTGCAGAGCAGGTTGAGGAAGATCATGAGACCGAGGAGCACGGCGAAGGAGGCGACGAGCGGATTGCTCGTGGCGCCGCCGATGAGTGCCGTCGAGATCTGCTTCAGGATGCCGATGATGATCGCCCCGAGGAAGGCGGCAAAGAACAGCGAGCGCGTGGGGATGCGCAGGCCGGCGAGGATGCGGAGGATGCCGGCCAGGACGACGGTGTCGAACGCGAGGAGGATGAGGATCGTCACGATGCGGATGACGACGAGCGCGAATCCGCTCGACTCGTCGATGCCGACCGTCTCGAGCAGCGACGAGAGGAAGGTCGAGGAGAGCACCGTGAGCGCGGTCGAGATGGCAAGGGCCACGGCGAACGCGAGGAGGAAGCCGAGGTCGATGAGCTTCTGGACGACGAAGCTCCGCTTGGTCGCGACGGGGACGTCGAAGATCGTGCGGATGCCCGTGCGCGCCTGCCCGAGCCAGCCGAGCGCGGTGCCGAGGGTACCGATGAGGGCGATGGCGCTCGCCCAGCCGAAGGCGCCTGTGCTCTCGAGGAGGCTCGGGTCGATCGCTCCCTGCTCGCCGATGAGCCCGGGCAAGGACGAGTTGAGCACTCCGATGAGCCCGTCGCGGAGCTCGGTGTTCGTCGCGAGGAAGATGCCGGCGACAGAAAAGAGTAGCCAGATGCCCGCGAAGATGGAGAAGATAGCGGAGTAGGCCATGCCGCCAGCCAGCACTGAGGCACTTCTCGCCCCGAAATGGGCGAAGACTCGGGCGGGGCGGGTAGCTTGGGCCCAGGCGATGAGTGCTTGCATGCGCTCGCCGAACGGCGCCTCCGGGGGCAACTTCGGAAACGGCGGCGCGAAAGTGGAACTGCGCGAACTCTTGGTTGAGTCTTGCTCGGTCACGGTCGAAGCCTACGTTGCTGTGCCGATACGCTGTCTGAGTTACCAGCACGAAGGAGTTGCTATGAAATACACGGGGTTTGGCGTCGGGACCGGCGTCGCTTTCGGTGAAGTCCTGCGCATGCCTGATCCGCTCCCCGAACCGGCCGACGAGCGCGCCACCGGCGACGCCGCGACCGAGTACGAGCGCGCGATCGCCGCACTCCGTGAGACCGGCGAGGCGCTGACCGCTCGCGCAGCTACCGTCGACGGCGCGGCGAAGAACGTGCTGGAGTCGCAGGCCATGATGGCTGCGGACCCGTCGCTCGCCGACAGCATCAAGGCGGCCACCGAGGGTGGCAAGACCGCCGAGCGTGCCGTCTTCGAGTCCTTCTCCTCGTTCGCCGAGATGCTCAAGAGCCTCGGCGGCTACCTGGCAGAGCGCGCCACCGACCTGGGTGACGTCTCGCAGCGCGTCATCGCCCTGCTCCGCGGCGTTCCTGCCCCCGAGGTGCCGTCGAGCGACACCCCATTCATCCTGGTCGCGCACGACCTCGCGCCTGCCGACACGGCCAAGCTCGACCTGTCGAAGGTGCTCGCGCTTGTCACGCGTGACGGCAGCCCGAAGGCGCACACCGGCATCCTGGCGGCCGAGAAGGGTCTCCCCGCGGTCGTCGCGGTCAAGGAGGCCGACAGCCTCCGCGACGGCGAGACCATCGTCGTCGACGCGGCCAAGGGCCAGGTCATCACCGAGCCGTCCGCCGAGCGCATCGCTGAGGCCCAGGCCGAGATCGACCGCGTCGCGGCGATGAAGGCCGCGCCGGTCGAGCCGGGCGAGCTCGCCGACGGCACGCCCGTGCAGATCCTCGCGAACATCGGCAAGCCCGTGGATGCGGAGCGCGCGGCAGCGCTCGGCGCCGAGGGTGTCGGCCTGTTCCGCACCGAGTTCCTCTTCCTCGACAGCGACACGGCCCCGTCGGTGGAGAAGCAGACCGCCGACTACACGGCGGCGCTCGCCCACTTCCCCGGCAAGAAGGTCGTCGTGCGAGTGCTCGATGCCGGTGCCGACAAGCCCCTCGCGTTCCTCACCGAGGCCGACGAGCCCAACCCGGCCCTTGGCCTTCGCGGCATCCGCGTCCTCATGAAGAAGGAGCAGATCCTCCGCGACCAGCTCCAGGCGCTCGCCAACGCGCAGGCCGCGACCGAGGCGAAGGTCTGGGTCATGGCCCCCATGGTCTCCGACGCGCACGAGAGCGAGCACTTCACGGCGCTGGCTCGCGAGTACGGCCTCATGACGGCCGGCAGCATGATCGAGGTTCCCTCGGCTGCGCTCCTGGCCGAGCAGATCCTCGAGACGAGCGACTTCGTCTCCGTGGGCACCAACGACCTCACGCAGTACACGCTCGCGGCCGACCGTCTCCTCGGCAGCGTCGCGGCGTTCCAGGACCCGTGGCACCCTGCCGTGCTGCGCCTCATCGAGCGCATCGGCGAGGCGGGTGAGCACCACCAGAAGAACGTGGGTGTGTGCGGCGAGGCCGCGGCCGACCCGAACCTGGCGATCGTGCTCGTGGGTCTCGGCGTTCGCTCGCTCTCCATGGCACCTCCCGCGTTCGTCGAGGTCCGCGCCGCACTCAAGCGCGTCACGCTCGAGCAGGCGAAGGAGATCGCGCACCTCGCGATCTTCGCGAAGTCGGCCGAGGGAGCGAAGGGGCGCGTCGTCGACGCGCTCGCGACGCGCGGTGTCATCACGACGGCCGTGCCGGTCGTCGAGGCGTAGGCCTCACTCAGCAGGCGCTGCCGGTTCGCCGGCGGGCGTCGCAGGTGTCGAGCGGGGCGCATCCGGAGTCTTCCGGATGCGCCCCGCTTCTGCGTGCGCGGGGTTCCGCATCCGCCGGCTCGGGGTTATAGTTGTACGGTATCTAACAACGACGGAGCGTGCATGCCTGATCCCGGCCCCGTGGCCGCCCTCGAACGCGTCACGGTGCGATACGGGGCGGGTGTGCCAGCGCTCGACGGCATCGACCTCGAGATCCGGCGCGGCGAGATCCTCGGCATCGTGGGGGAGTCCGGCGCCGGGAAGTCGACGCTGCTGCGGCTCCTCGATGCCGACGAGACGCCGAGCGACGGGACGGTGCTCATCGAAGGCGCCGACCCGTCTGCGATGCGCGAGCGCGAGCGTCGTGGCCTGCGCCGCCGCATCGGCATGGTCTTCCAGAGCTTCAACCTGCTCGCGAACCGGACGGCGCGGCAGAATGTCGAGCTCCCGCTGCGGCTCCAGCGGCGCAAGGATCCGGCGTTCGTCGACGAGCTGCTCGACTACGTTGGCCTCGGCGATCGCGGCGGCGACTACCCGGCTCAGCTCTCTGGCGGGCAGAAGCAGCGCGTGGCCATCGCGCGGGCGCTCGTGACGCGGCCGCCGCTGCTGCTCTGCGACGAGCCGACCTCGGCGCTCGACGAGCGGACGACCAGCGACATCCTGCGGCTCCTCGCCTCGACGCGCGAGGACTTCGGCACGACTATCGCGCTCGTCACCCACGAGCTCGCCGCAGTCAAGGCCATCTGCGACCGGGCCGCGATCCTCGACCGGGGTCGCCTGCAGGACATCGTCTCGGTCGAGCACAGCGCGCGCGATGATCGCGGCTCCTACGTGGAGCACGCGAAGCGGATGCTCGAGTCGTGATGGAGCTCATCGACAGCATCGTCTCCTCCCTCACCGGCAACGCCGACGCGATCGGCCAGGCGCTCGCGGAGACCGGGTACATGCTCGTGTTCTCGCTCGCGGCGGCGGTTGTGCTCGGGCTTCCGCTCGGCGTCCTCATCTACCTGACGCGTCCGGGTGGGGTGCGCGAGCATCGGGGGCTGTGGCGGGTCGCCAACCTCTACGTCACCGTCGTCCGGTCGTTCCCCTTCCTGCTGTTCGTGGTGTTCCTCATCCCGCTCACGCGCCTCGTGTTCGGCACGACGTTCGGCACGCAGGCGGCGACGTTCCCGCTGTGCTTCGTGGGCGTCGCGATCTACGCGCGCCTCGTCGAGCAGATCCTGCTGGAGGTGCCCTCCGGCGTGATCCACGCCGCCAGGTCGATGGGCGCCGACACGGGGCAGATCATCACCCGCTTCCTGTTCGTGGAGGCGCGCAGCGGGCTCGTCTACGCGCTCACCTCGGCCGCCATCAGCCTGCTCTCGTACTCGACGGTGCTCGGTGTCGTCGGGGGTGGAGGGCTCGGCGACTTCGCCCTGCGCTACGGGTACCAGGAGTACGACTACCCGCTCATGTACACGACCATCGTCATCGTCATCGTCTGCGTGCAGCTCCTCCAGACCGGAGGCCACAGGCTCTCGGTCGCGCTCGACCGCCGCTGACTCCCAGTCCGACGACGTCCATCCGCCTCCCGCACGACCCGAAAAGGACCCAACCGCCATGAGACCTCGCCTCCGCTCGATCGGCGCCGCACTGGCTGTCGGCTCCCTCGCCCTCCTGACTGCCGGATGCGCACCGTCCGCCGGGGAGGCGGGTGGCGACGTCGTCACGCTCAAGGTCGCCGCGACGGTCACGCCCATGACGGATGTCGTCGAGGCGGCGGCCGAGGTCATCGAGGAGGGCTACGAGATCGAGCTGGTTCCCGTCTCGGACTACGTGCAGCCGAACGTGCTCGTCGAGAACGGCGAGATCGATGCGAACTTCGTGCAGTTCGTGCCCTTCATGGAGGAGTTCAACACGAAGAACGACGCGTCGCTCGCCGGGGTGAAGCCGATCTACTCGACGGTCGTGGCGTTCTACTCGAAGACCCTGGCCTCGCTTGACGAGCTGCCGCAGGGCGGCAGCGTCGTCATCCCGAATGACAGCGCGAACGCGGCCCGGGCCTTGCAGCTGCTCGCCGACCAGAGCATCATCACGCTCGACCCGAGCGTCGAGCGGTTCACCGCGAAGGTCGCCGACATCACGGAGAACCCGCGCGAGCTGACGATCACGCAGGTCGACCTGCTGCAGCTCAACACGGCGTACGAAGAGGCGGATGCGGTCTTCAACCTGCCCTCGTTCGCCCGTCAGCTCGGTTTGACACCGGTCGACAACGGTCTCGCCGTGGAGCAGGACCCTCAGTTCGCCGTGACGCTCGTCACGCGCGAGGACAAGCTCGGAACGCCCGAGATCGCGGCGCTCGAGAAGGCGTTCACGAGCGACCACGTGCGGGAGACGCTCGAGTCGCTTGACGTGCCGCCGGCGTTCTAGGCGTACAGCTAGCCGGCGGCCTGCGCGAACTCGCGCAGCAGGAGCGAGGCGTTGTGCCCGCCGAAGCCGAAGGAGTTCGAGAGCACGGTGCGGATGCGCGCGGGGCGGGCCTCGCGCGCCACGACGTCGAGCTCGGGGAACTCGGGGTCGTCGAGGTTGAGGGTCGGCGGAATCAGGGAATCACGCATGGTCAGCAGCGAGATGACGGCCTCGAGCGCGCCCGCGGCGCCCAGCAGATGCCCGGTCGCGGACTTGCTGGCGGTGACGGGCACCTCTCCGAGGCGGGCGCCGAGCAGCTCGCGCAGGGCGGCGGTCTCCATGGCGTCGTTCAATGGCGTGCTCGTGCCGTGCGCGTTGACGTGGTCGAGCTGGCCGGTGCTGAGCTTCGCGTCGTCGAGGGCGGAGAGCATGGCGGCGATCGCGCCGCTGCCGTCCGGCCTCGGCGCCGTCGGATGGTGGGCATCTGACGTCGCACCGTATCCCGCGATCTCGCCCAGGATCTCCGCGCCCCGCCCGAGTGCGCTGGTCTCTGACTCGACGAGGAGGGCGGCCGCTCCGGCCGACATGACGAAGCCGTGGCGTCCGCGGTCGAAGGGTCTGCTGGCGGTCTCGGGTGCATCCTCGTGGCCGAGCGCGAGAGCGCCGAGCGTGGCGTTCACGGCCAGGTTGACGCGGTTGAGGCAGTCGTCGGCCGCGACCACGAGCACCGCGTCGGCGTAGCCGTGCCTGATGGTGCGCAGCGCCTCGCCGAGCGCGACGGTGCCGCTGGCGCACGTCGCCGAGAGCCCGGCGCTCGACCCCCGCGCGCCGTAGCGTTCGCTGAGGTACGCGGCTGCCGCGTCGGGGCCGCCGTACACGACGACGCCAGGCGGCACCCGGCGAGGGCCTGAGGCGTCCAGGATGCGCGCGGCATCCTGCGTGAGCGAGACGGGTCCCGAGCCGGTTGCGATGGTGACGGCGAATCGGCTGGCATCGAACGGCAGGGAGCCAGGCGTGATGCCCGTGGAGCGCATCGCCTCGTCGGCCGCCGCCACGGCGTAGTGCGCGTGCCGGTCGAGTCTCGCGATGTCCCCCTTGGGGAGGTGTGAGGCGGCGTCGAAGCCGCGCACCTCTCCGGCGACGCGCACGGCGAGATCGGAGACGTCGACGCCGGTGATGAGGCCGATGCCGCTCTTGCCGGAGATCAGCGACGACCAGGTGCTCGCCACGTCGAGCCCGTTCGGCGTGACGGCTCCCACGGCGGTGACGACGGCGCGGTTCATAGCCGGTCCGCGTCGCCCGAGTCGACGAGCTCGAGCACGGCGGCGCGGCGGATCTTCCCGCCGGCGGTCCTCGGCAGGACGCGGGAACGGTAGAGGCGGTGGGGGACGAACTGCGGCGCGAGGTGGGCACGCAGGTGCGCGAGCATCCGCGCCTTGGCGGGCAGCGACTCGGTTTCGCCCTCGACCACGACCGCCACGATCGAGCCGAGCGTGGCGTCTGGGAGGGCGACGGCACAGCACTGCTCGCAGCCGGGCAGCGATGCGAGCGCGCGTTCGACCTGAGGCAGGGACACCTTGTGGCCGCCGGAGACCGCGACGTCACCTGTGCGGCCGAGCAGCTGGATGCGCCCGCCCTCGAAGGCGGCGAGGTCGCCCACGCTGGCCCAGCCGTCGGCATCCGTGATGCGCTCTGCGCTCGTCGCGGCGAGGTAGTCCTCGACGGCCGAGCCGACCCTGATGTGGAGCGTGCCCGTTTCGCCGGTGGGCACCTCCTCACCCGATCCGTCGCGCACGCTCACCTCAACGCCACCGAAGGGCGTGAGGCTCGTGCCGTCGCCCGCGTCGCTGTACCCGATGAAGCCGATCTCGGAGGCGCCGTAGTAGCTGCGCAGGTGCGCCGTCGGGAGCGTCTCCTCGAAGGTGCGGCGGATGTGCTCCGGCTGGTTCGCGCCGCCCGTGATGACCTCGAGCAGGGAGTCGAGCGGCTGCTCGGCGCGACGCGAGGCCTGCAGGATCGCGAGCAGCATCGCGGGCACGCCGACGAGGCGCTCGATGTGGTCGGTCGCGATGGTTCGCGCGGTGGCCTGCGCGTCGAAGCGGCTCTGCAGGAAGAGGGAGCCGCCGGTCGCGAGGACCTCGACGAGTGCGTAGAGCGTGAGGCTGTAGGAGAGCGGGCCCGGTGCGATCGTCGAGCGGCCGTCCTCGACGCCGAGGTACCTGCGGCTGATGTCCACGTTGTGGTCCCAGCTGCCCCGGGTGCGCAGGAAGCCCTTGGGGAGGTCGGTCGTGCCCGAGGTGAACAGCAGCAGGAACGGCTCGTCGCGGGGTCGGACCTCGGGGCCCGTCGCCGAGTCGCCTCGCTGACCGAGGGCATCCGCCGCCACCGAGTCGAACGTGGCGAGGGAGACGACGGTTCCCGCGAAGGGGGAGGCCCGGAGGTGCTCCTCGAAGCTGGGGTCGTCGGTGATGACCAGTGCGGGTTCGACGCGCTGCAGGATCTCGAGCCGGTGCTCGAGCGGCCACAGCGGGTCGAGGACGGCTGCGACGGCCCGGAAGCTGATGGCGCCTGTCAGGAGCCGCGCCGCGTCGATCGCGCGCGACAGGGAGACGGCCACGATCGGCACGCCATGCGTCTCCGCGGACGAGGCGCCGAGCGCGACGAGTTCGGGCGAGCCGAGGATGCTCTCCACCCCCGCGCGCACCGCTGCGCACGAGCGGAAGAGCTGACGGTAGGTGAGCCGCTCGCCGTCGCCGGCGATCGCGATGCGGTCGGGCCTGCGGGCGGCGACGTCGATGAGCGTGCGAGTGAGGGGCACCCGTCGAGTCTAGGTCGTGCTCCTGGCTGACTACGGAGAGGTCAGCGGCGGCGGCGCGTGGGAGCTCACCATGAGGTGGGCCAAGACGGTGGCGGAGCGGACTTCCCGTCCGCCCGATCGAAGGTTCCCTCTGGAACGTCCTGAGGGTACGTTTGTGCTTGATCAGAGAGGTTTTTGCAACGACTGCACAGCTTCGGACCATCCAAGTCCCAGGCGGTCCCGCGTAGTCTGCGTGTTGGCAGTGCTGGGCATTTGCGCTCACCAAGCGCAGTGGTGGCCATTTGGACGATCTGTCACGGTTCTCGAGGAGACGCCGTGCTGCAGATGAATGCAGGGAATTCCAACCCGCACCCCATCCTCGGCGGCGCTGAACCCGCACCCTCTTCGGGCCTCCGCGCGCCATCACAACCGCCACTGAAAGCGTTCCACCCTTGCCTGCATCGAAAACCGGCCCTCGCGCCGGAGGCGAGCTGCCCCCGAATCTCCAACGGGCCCTGCAGCGCCTCCCCTCTTCGTCGACGTCGCCCGTCAGTCTGCTGTCCTGGCGGGGCTACCGTCTCGGCGCGCCCGTGGGCAAGGTCCTCACCTCGACGTCGGACGGCCCGCTCGATCTTGCGTTCGAAGCCACGACCGACTCCAGTGTCGATGTCCAGCAACGGCCAACGATCACCGCGCTGAAGGGGCTCGGGCGGCATCTTGCTGTGTCACCGGCTCGGGAGAGCCGGGCGACGCGGTTGAGCATCGCCTTCAGCCGAGCCGTGCAGGGCGTCTCGTTCTCTCTGCTGAAGATCCCAGGCGTCGATGACGAGGATGTGCGGATCGTCGTCACCTCCCCTGGCCTGACGTTCGAGCGGGATCGTGGACTCGGGGGCGACGGCTCGGAAGCCGACCCGTTCCGCAACCTGAGGTCGCGTCCCCGCAGTCTCCGGCTCTCCTGGAGGGGCCCGGTGTCGTGGCTGATGGTGCAGCTCATCCACCGCCAGCAGGATGACGTGGCCCGTGGACCCCTCCGGCTGAGCGACCTCGTGCTGTTCGAGGCCGTGCCTTCGGAGCTCGAGCTCGAGCCGGAGCCGCAGTCGGGCTCGGGAGTCCTGGGAGGAGGCGGGTCCTGAACTCCTCGTCGAGTCCGGGCCCTCCACGACCAGCGCGCGGAAGGCCCGAACCCGCAGAGCTTCGCCGAATCAGTCAGCGCTGCAAAGAACGAGCAGCGTGCTCACCGAACCACTCGGCTTGGCGGTCGGCCCTGCGGTGAAGCCTGTCGGGAGCGTCGCGGTCGCGGTGAATCTGAACGCGACCGAGACCGACAGCGTGGAGCGCAGCGCGAGTGTTTGGTTCGCAGCCAGTGGAGCCGTGAGCGTGATCCGGCTTGCGCTTTGGCTGAGGACATTGACGCTGGCAGTGCCACCCGTGACGGAGAAGACGCCGATGTTGACGCCGCCCTGACCGACGATGTCGATCCGGGTGCCGATCGGCAGCGGCTGGGCACCAGCCGTGACCACAAATCCCGGGCCGATGAGGCCGAGGACAGCGCAAGAGCCATCCACGCTGAAGTTTCCGACGGTCGATGCGGACGCGAACGGGGCCGCGGTCACCAGCGCGATGACGGGTACCGACCATGCGGCACCCTTCACGAGGTTGCGGCGGTCGATGGTCCTCGGTGAATTGGGGGAAGAATCGGTCATGGGGGGAGACCTCTCGCGAGTGACGACGTTGTTCGAGCAAGTGCTCCCCGCTATTGAATGAAGAATCGCTTTTGTGCACGGAATGAGCGCTTATCCCGTCGCGTTCTGCCGGATAGACGGCGCGAATCGTTCAGCCTGCCCGGGTCAGGGGCGGATGTGTGAAGAATGCAGTGAGAAGGGCTACGCGCTTTGGGGCGAAGCCGATACTGCGTTGAATTGATATCGCTTCAGAACGCGGTGCATGACCTGCGACGAGGAGAACCCGGAGAGCTCCGCGAGCTGGGTGATCGGCACCTGCGCGTAGCGCTCGTCGTTGAGCAGCTGGTGCGCCAGCTCGGCTCGAGCGCGTCGCAACGCGGAGGCTGGAGCGTCCCCGTGTGTGTGGAACTCCCTCTGGAGCTGCCGCAGGGAGACGCTCAGATCCCGCGCGATGGTCGAGGGTGAGACGTCGGGGTCCGCGCGTCGCACGATCATGAGTTCCAGTGCGCGGGGGTAGAGGCCCTGGGTGCTGACCTGCACGTCTGCGTGGAAGCCCTCACTGCTCAGCAGGAGCGCACCGGACTGCTCGTGGAGCAGCTGCTGGAGGAAGTAGGAGGACAGGACCGTCGGGTCTTCGTCCAGCCGTGCGAGCACCTCGAGGAACGAGGTCACCGGGCGTGCAAGCGCCGTATCTGAGCGCAGGACGCCGCTGTGGTTCGAGACCCGCACGCCGAGGTCGGCTGCGACCTGGGCGGGCACCGACACGAGGATCACGGCGGAGGCTTCCTCGAATCTGATCGAGGACTGCGCTCCCGGCCCAAGAAAGAAGCCTCCGCTGGTCGTGACCGCGTGAGACGCGCCGGCGGGGTCGAGGGTGAGTCGCCCCTGTCGGACCAGCCCGAGGACGATGCGCTGTCGCGCTGACTCGTTCTCGATCCGCACCGGCCCGGTACGAACCTCAGCGCGGAACACGCAGCCGTTCTCGAACACCACGCCGGCGGCGGACAGGTGCCAGTTGCGGTCGTCGCTCGAGAATCGACCGACTCCCGTGTCCACATCCGCGCTCGCCGAGACCCCGTCCACGACAGAGCGTTGAGAGCTCAGGATCAACGAGGATCGGTGAGCGCCGGGGGGAGCGGCCATATAACAAGTGTTCTGAATCCAGAGGTTTATTGCAAGATGAGGCGCCTCTGGTGGCGTGTCGCGGGCTTCATAATGAGACTTTTTTGCGGGTGATTGCAACTTGCAAAGATTGCAATTTATTCTCGGAATTCCCCGGGTCGATTGTCGGAGAATTGCCCATGCTTGGTGAATGGCGTTCACTTCGTCGTGAATACTGCAGGCGGCCTTGCCGCCTTTCGCGGCTCCGAGGTCGACACGACCTCGTCCCTTCAGTCGCAGCGCTGCACGGTCGATCGATGAGCGCGAAGCACGCGCACTCTGTGCACCGAAGGGGGACGGCTACTCCGCGCGATTCCTCAGTTCGCGCCCTCTCACGACGTCCTTCTCGATCTGCTCGAGGCGCTTGGTGCTGGCCTTCGTGTCGCGCGGGGGCAGCTGGATGCTCTGCTCCGCCGCGATGCCGCCCCGCAGCTGCCGGACACGCTCGATCTCCGCATCGCACTGCGCGCCGAAGAGCAGGGCGAGGTTCACGATCCACAGCCACAGGAGCCCGACGATGACACCGGCAACGCTGCCGTAGAGACGCTCGTAGCTGCTGAAGTTCGCCACGTAGAAGAAGAAGCCGGCGCTCGCGATGCCCGTCACGAAGAGCGCGATGAACGCGCCGAGCGTCATCCACTTGAACTTCGGCAGCCTGACGTTCGGCGTGCCGTAGAACAGGACGGCGATCATCACGATCACCACGAGCAGCACGATCGGCCACCTCGCGAAGCTCCACACGGTCAGCGACGCGTCGCCCAGACCGATGATGCCGCCGATGGCCGAGGCCACCGGTCCCGAGAGGGCGAGGATGGCGAAGATCACCAGCATGAGCAGCAGGAGCACGATCGTCCACAGCATCATGGTGGGGCGCAGCTTCCAGAACGGCCGCCCCTCGTCGATCTCGTACACCGTGTTCATTGCGTGCGAGAAGCAGTTCACGTAGCCCGACGCAGACCACAGTGCGCCGAGCAGACCGACGATGAACGCCGTGCCTGCGCCCTGCGACTCGCCCAGCTGCAGCACCGTGTTCCGCAGAGTCTCCGCGAACGTCGGGTCGGCGAGGTGCGTCGACATCTCGTCGATGAAGGACACCGCCGTGTCGGTCAGCCCGAAGAGGCCCACGACCGACATCAGGGCCAGGAGCGCGGGGAAGAGGCCGAGCAGCATGTAGAAGGTGAGCGCCGCGGCCAGGACCGTGCAGCGGTCGCGGAGGAACTCCCGGATGGCGCGCATGAAAATGTAGCGCCAGGCCGGGCCGACCACGTTCTTCAGCCCGTCTGGCTTGCGGGGGTCTCGCGCATCCGGAGCCGTCCGTTCCTTGACGACGCTGGTCTCATGGGCTGCCCCTGGGGTGGTCATAGAGGCAGGCTAGGCGCGCGCGGTGCCCTCGGCGGGGAGGGCGCGCGCTCGGCCACCACCTCGATGCGAGAAAGGGGAGCAGCCGAGTACGGCTGCTCCCCTTCGCTGGTGCTGACGACGTCGCTAGACGCGGCCCTTCAGCATTGCCTGCTTGACCTCGGCGATCGCCTTCGTCACCTGGATACCACGCGGGCAGGCCTCGGTGCAGTTGAAGGTCGTGCGGCAGCGCCAGACGCCCTCGCGGTCGTTGAGGATGTCGAGGCGGACCTTCGCGTCCTCGTCACGGGAGTCGAAGATGAAGCGGTGCGCGTTCACGATGGCGGCCGGGCCAAAGTACTGGCCATCGGTCCAGAACACGGGGCACGACGTGGTGCACGCGGCGCACAGGATGCACTTGGTGGTGTCGTCGAAGCGCTCGCGGTCGGCGATCGACTGGAAGCGCTCCTTGCCCTTCTCCGGCTCGGCCTGAGCCTTCAGGAAGGGCTGCACCTCACGGTACGCCTCGAAGAACGGCTCCATGTCGACGATGAGGTCCTTCTCGAGGGGGAGCCCCTTGATGGCCTCGACGTAGATGGGCTTCGAGATGTCGAGGTCCTTGACGAGCGTCTTGCACGCGAGGCGGTTGCGGCCGTTGATGCGCATCGCATCGGAGCCGCAGATGCCGTGTGCGCAGGAGCGACGGAACGCGAGCGAGCCGTCCTGGTCCCACTTGATGCGGTGCAGGGCGTCGAGGATGCGGTCGGTCGGGTACATCTCGACATCGAACGCCTCCCAGTACGGCTCGGTGTCCGTCTCGGGGCTGTAGCGGCGCACGTTGAGCGTCACCGTGAACGGCTTGGGAGCCTCGATGGGCGCCTCGGGTGCTTCAGTCGTTGCAGCAGTCATTCTGTGAAGCCCTTCCTAGTACTTGCGCTCGGTCGGCTCGTAGCGCGTCACGCGCACGGGCTTCTTGTCGAGACGGATGTGGTCTGCGGGGTCAGGCGACTTCCGGTCGCCCGTGAGGTACGCCATGGTGTGGTGCATCCAGTTGACGTCGTCGCGCTTCGGGAAGTCGTCGCGCATGTGGCCGCCGCGGCTCTCCTCGCGGTTGAGGGCGCAGTACACGAGCACCTCGGCGAGGTCGAGCAGGAAGCCGAGCTCGATGCCTTCGAGCAGCTCCGTGTTGTAGCGCTTGCCCTTGTCGAAGACCGAGATCTCGGTGTACCGCTCGCGGAGCGAGTGGATGACCTTCGTCGCCTCGGTCAGCGTCTCCGAGGTGCGGAAGACCTGGGCGTTCTTGTCCATCGTCTCCTGCAGCTCACGACGCAGGCCGGCGACCGACTCGGTGCCGGTCGATGCCTGCAGGTCGTCGACCATGCCCTTGACGAACGCCGCTGCGTCGTCGGGCAGGGGAGCGAACTCGGCGGTCTTGACGTACTCGACCGCGTTGCGGCCGCTGCGCTTGCCGAAGACGTTGATGTCGAGCAGCGAGTTGGTGCCCAGACGGTTCGAGCCGTGCACCGAGACGCAGGCGCACTCGCCGGCCGCGTAGAGGCCGGGGATGACGGTCTCGTTGTCGGAGAGCACCTCGCCGGCGTTGTTCGTCGGGATGCCGCCCATCGCGTAGTGCGCGGTCGGGTACACGGGCACCGGTTCGGTGACAGGGTCGACGCCGAGGTAGGTGCGTGCGAACTCGGTGATGTCGGGCAGCTTCGTCTCGAGCACCTCGGCACCCAGGTGGGTGCAGTCGAGGTACACGTAGTCCTTGTGCGGGCCGGCGCCGCGGCCGTCGAGCACTTCCTGCACCATGGAACGAGCCACGATGTCGCGGGGTGCGAGGTCCTTGATGGTCGGCGCGTAGCGCTCCATGAAGCGCTCGCCGGAGGCGTTGCGGAGGATGGCGCCCTCGCCGCGCGCACCCTCGGTGAGGAGGATGCCGAGGCCGGCCAGGCCGGTGGGGTGGAACTGGTAGAACTCCATGTCCTCGAGCGGGAGGCCACGGCGCCAGACGATGCCCATGCCGTCACCCGTGAGGGTGTGCGCGTTCGAGGTCGTCTTGAAGACCTTGCCGAAGCCGCCGGTCGCGAAGATGAAGGCCTTGCCCTGGAAGACGTGCAACTCGCCCGTCTTGAGCTCGAGTGCCACGATGGCCGCGGGGACCTCCTGGCCGTCGACCTCGGTCATCACGATGTCGAGCGCGTAGAACTCGTTGAAGAACTTCACGTTGTGCTTGACGCAGTTCTGGTACAGCGTCTGGAGGATCATGTGACCCGTGCGGTCAGCCGCGTAGCAGGCGCGGCGAACGGGCGCCTTGCCGTGGTCGCGCGTGTGGCCGCCGAAGCGACGCTGGTCGATCTTGCCCTCCGGCGTGCGGTTGAAGGGCAGGCCCATGTTCTCGAGGTCGATGACCGCCTCGATGGCCTCCTTCGCGAGGATCTCGGCAGAGTCCTGGTCGACGATGTAGTCGCCGCCCTTGACGGTGTCGTACGTGTGCCACTCCCAGTTGTCGTCCTCGACGTTCGCGAGAGCCGCAGCCATGCCTCCCTGCGCCGCACCGGTGTGCGAGCGAGTCGGGTAGAGCTTCGTGACGACAGCCGTGTCAGCGCCCTGCGCGGCCTCGATGGCCGCGCGCATCCCGGCGCCGCCAGCGCCCACGATGACGATCTCGTGCTGGTGGTAGTGGACGCCGTCGACGGTGCGCGTCGGAGCGAGCTTCTCTGCCATATGTCTGTGGCTCTTCTTTCTGAGGTGGTGGAAGTCGTGTGGCCGAGCGGGTCGGCTAGGCCGGGCAGAAGCTCGGCAGGTTCTCGGCTGCGCCGTTCGCGGGGCACGGGTCGAACGTGTAGATCACGAGGAGGCCGAGGACGATGAGCACCGTCGTGACGAGGAACAGCGTGACCTGCAGTGCGCGACGCGTGCTCGCCTTCGACACGTAGTCGTTGATGATCGTGCGCATGCCGTTGGCGCCGTGGATGAACGCGAGGACCAGCATGAGCGTGTCCCAGACGACCCAGAAGGGGTCAGCCATCTTGCCGGCGACGAACGCGAAGTCGATGGCGGCGACGCCCTGGCCGACCATGAGGTTCGTGAAGAGGTGGCCGAAGATGAGGATGACCAGCAGCACACCGGACACGCGCATGAACGCCCAGCCGATGCGCTCCCAGTTGGTGCTGTTCTTGGCGGCAGCTGCTGAACGGGGGTACTCGATCGTTTCGATAGTCATGGCAGCTCCCTCCTAGTGGCTGAACACGTTGATGAGGTGGCGGGGCGTGAAGCCGATCATCGTGACGACGCAGAGGCCGATGACGATCCAGAACATGAGCTTCTGGTACTTCGCGCCGCCGGGCAGGAAGTCGATGAGGATGATGCGGATCCCGTTGAACGCGTGGTAGCAGATGGCTGCCACGAGTCCGACCTCGCCGATGCCCATGATGGGCGTCTGGTAGGTGTGGATGGCCGCGTTGTAGGCCTCAGGGCTGACTCGCACGAGCGACGTGTCGAGCACGTGCACGATGAGGAAGAAGAAGATGGAGACGCCGGTGATGCGGTGGAGGACCCAGGACCACATGCCCTCGTTCCCCCGGTACAGCGTGCCGCCGCGTCGCGGCTTCTTCACTGTGTTCTTCGGGGCTGTCGAGCCCGCCGGAGCTGGTGTCTGTACGGCTGACACGGGATTGCCCTTCTGTCGCGTTGCGTTCTTCCGCTCAGGACTCTTGCGCCGAGAAGGTGAAGACTGAGCGGCAGCTCCCAACCACACTGCGTTGGGCATGTTGATACCCGCCTAGACTACGCCTCCCGCCGTTCTTGACTGGCAAGGTTAACCTTCCTTGGAAGCGCTCACTGTGCGCGCTCAGGGCGTGGACCGCGCCGATCAGGCGAGCGGCAGTGTGACGGGGCGACGCGCAGTCGCCATCACGTCGACGTAGTGGCCGAGGAGTTCGTCGCAGACGCTCTCCCACGAGCGCGAGAGCACCCGGCGACGGCCAGCCTCGCCCATCCTGGCACGCAGCTCGGGAGCGTCGACGAGCTTCTCGAGCATGACCCGCAGATCGAGGTCGCCTGCTCGATCGGGGTCGAAGTGAAAACCGTCGACGCCGTGCTCGATGAGGTCGATGGGCCCGCCCGCGTAGGGGGCGACGACGGGCAGGCCGCTGGCGTGGGCCTCCTGGATCGTCTGCCCGAAGGTCTCCTCGGTGCCCGTGTGCACGAAGACGTCGAAGCTCGCGTAGGCCATGGCCAGGTCTCGGCCACCGAGTCGCCCGGCGAAATGCACCGGGACGCCCTTGAGCGCCTTCCGGATGCTCGGCTCCGATGGCCCATCGCCGACGACGACCAGCTGCACGTCATCGAGTCCTCTGAGTGAGGCGAGGCGCTCGACCTGCTTCTCGGGCGCGAGCCTGCCCACGTAGCCGATGACGGTGCGCGAGTCGGCGCCCAGGCGCTTGCGGCTGCTGCGCACGCTCTGCTCGTGCTTGTTGCGCGGATGGTACGTCTCGAGGTCGACGCCTCGGCCCCAGCGGGTGGCGTTCGTGATCTTGGCGCGCCGCAGGTCGCCGAGCGCCGCGCTCGACGGCGCCAGCGTCAGGTCTGCGTTGTTGTGCAGCCAGCGGATGAACCACCAGGCGAAGCCCTCCATGGCGCTCAGCTTGTTGCGCTTCGTGTACCCGGCGACGTCGGTCTGGAAGACGGCCACGCTCGGTATGCCACGTCGTTTCGCGGCCGCGATGGCCTGCGATCCCAGAAAGAGGGGACTCGCGGCGTGGACGACGTCTGGCGCGAACTCCGCGAGGAGCCGATCGACTCTGGGGGAGGGGAGGCCGACGGGGAATTGGCGGTAGTCGAGAGCTGGCACCTCGACGACGCGGAACCCCCTGTAGTCCTTCGGCGAGCCGGCTGCCGGAGTGACGACGATGGCCTCGTGTCCGCGCAGTGCGAGGTGGTCGAGCACCTTGCAGACGCTGTTCGTCACGCCGTTGACGGTGGGGAGGAAGCTCTCGGTGACGACCGCGATGCGCATAGGGCGAACGTAGGTGCTCGGAGTGGCACGGAGGTGAACTCGCGGCGACGCCCGCACGACGACTTATCCACAGCTTCGTCCCGCCGAAACCAGCGGGTGACAGTGTTCCCCTATGGTGTTGCGCATGGCAGATGCGATCGATCGGTTCTATGGCGTGATTCCAGCAGGAGGCGTCGGTTCCCGACTGTGGCCCCTCTCGCGGGCCGAAGCCCCGAAATTCCTTCACGACGTCGTCGGAAACGGCTCCACCCTCCTGCGGGCGACCTGGGACCGCCTCGCGCCCCTGTGCGCGGAGGACCGGCTCCTCGTCGTGACGGGAGAGGCGCATGCCAAGGAGGTGCGCGCGCAGCTCCCGGAGCTCATCGAGGAGAACATCGTCCTCGAGAGCGAGGGCCGCGAGTCCACGGCGGCCATCGGCCTCGCCGCGGCCATCCTGCAGCGACGTGTGCCGGACGCCATCATCGGCTCCTTCGCCGCCGACCACCTCATCGGTGCCACCGACCGCTTCGCAGCGGCGGTGCGCGAGGCCGTCGAGGCAGCAGACGCCGGTGCCATCGTCACGATCGGCATCCAGCCCATCGAGCCGTCCACGGCATTCGGCTACATCCGTGCCGGCAAGCCGCTGAAGATCCCCGCCGCCCCCAGTGCGCGGAAGGTCGACGCGTTCGTCGAGAAGCCCAAGGAGGCGACAGCTCGCCGCTACCTCGCCTCCGGTGAGTACCTCTGGAACGCCGGCATGTTCTTCGCCCGCGTCGACCGCCTCATGGAGGCGCTGGCCGAATCGCACCCGACCCTCGCCGCCGGCATCAACGAGATCGCGGATGCCTGGGGCACCGATCGGCAGGCGGAGGTCACCGCCCGCGTCTGGCCGAACCTCGAGAAGATCGCCATCGACTACACCGTCGCCGAGCCGGCGGCCGCGCGCGGCGAGCTCGCCGTCATCCCCGGCTACTTCCAGTGGGACGACGTTGGAGACTTCGCGGCCGTGAGCCGGCTCCGCAAGAGCACCAACGGCAACGGCGTGACCGTGCACGGCGACGAGAGCAACGTCGTGGTCGTCGACGGCTCCGGCCTCATCGTCAACCACACCGACCGCGTCGTCGCGATCGCCGGCATCAAGGACATCGTCGTGGTCGACACCCCGGACGCGCTGCTCGTCACGACCGCCGCGAACGCGCAGAAGGTCAAGCAGCTCGTGGCCGAGATCAAGGCGTCGAAGCGCCCGGAAGTGCTCTGACCCGCCTTCCACTTCTCCCGCCCCGCTCCTCTGCGCGCGTGCACGGTCACAACGATCCGTGCACGCGCGTAGCGGTCTGCGCCCGGCTCCCACTACTCTTCCGGCATGTCACGCTCTCGCATTCCAGGCGCCGTCGGTGCGCTCGCCGTCGCTGCCCTCGCTCTCACGGCCTGCCAGGCGCCGCCCGAGGCGCCGGGCTCGACGGGAGCAGCGGCTGCTGGCAGCGACTACCTGGCGTGCATGGTCGCGAACAGCGGCAACATCCAGGACCGCTCGTTCAACCAGGCCGTCTTCGAGTCGCTCGAGGCGGCCCAGGCGGAGTACGGGGTCGACATGCGCGAGACGGTCTCGCAGTCGCAGGCTGACTACGAGACGAACCTCGAGACCATGGTCGGCGAGGGCTGCGACTACATCGTCACGGTCGGCTGGGAGCTGGCCGACGCGACCCGCGCTTCCGCCGAGGCGAACCCGGACATCACGTACTCGATCGTCGACGAGGTCGTGGATGGTCCGAACGTCGCCTCCATCGTGCACGACACGGCCCAGGCCGCGTTCCTCGCCGGCTACCTGGCGGCCGGGGTCAGCGAGACCGGGGTCGTCGGAACGTTCGGCGGCGGCAACCAGCCGCCCGTGACGGTCTTCATGGACGGATTCGCCGCGGGGGTCGAGCAGTACAACACGACGAAGGGCGCGTCCGTGCGGGTCGTCGGCTGGGACCCGGAGACGCAGCAGGGATCCTTCACCGACGACTTCACCAACACGAATGCCGCGCAGACCACGGCGCAGGGGCTCATCTCGCAGGGCGCCGACATCATCATGCCCGTCGCGGCTCAGGCGGGTGAGGGGGCTGCGGCAGCGGCGCTGGCTGCGGGCGACGTCGGCATCATCTGGGTCGACTCCGACGGGTACGAGCTCCTGGGCGAGGAGTACCGGCCGCTCCTGGTCACGACCGTCGAGAAGCGGATGGAGCCGGCCATCCTCGGCGTCATCGGCTCCGACATCGCGGGGACCTTCGAGGCGGGCAACAACGTCGGCACGCTCGAGAACGACGGCGTCGGGCTCTCGTCCTTCCACGACTGGGATGCGAAGATCCCCGCCGAGCTGAAGATGGAAGTCGAGGCGCTCAAGGCGAAGATCATCTCCGGCGAGATCGTCGTCGAGTCGCCGTCATCGCCGACAGGAGCGAACTGACCGACCGCGGGAGCTGACGTCTGCGCCTCCGCACCGACCGATCGGCCTGCGACGTTCCGGTGCCGTGAGCCTCGCCGGGCGACGCGCCGAGAAACACGCTCGTAACTGTGCAACGGTCGGGTTTCGATTCCGATTTCGGCCGAATTGTGACGCAGCGCTACGGCTATGCTCGGGCAATCACCAGCTTCGTCGTGTTCGCGTTCTGCGGCCCGACGGACATCCAACTCAGGAGGACCGAGAGTGGCTATCTCTTCGAAGCAGCGTTTCGCTGCACTTGGCACGGTGGGCGTTGCAGCCCTCGTGCTCGCCGGTTGTGCCCCCGCGCCAGAAGCAGGCGATGGGGCCGCTGAAGGCGCATCCGACTTCACCGCGTGCATGGTGTCTGACGAGGGCGGGTTCGACGACCGCTCCTTCAACCAGCTTGCGCACACGGGGCTCGAGAACGCGGAGTCCGAGCTCGGAGTCAACGTGCTCGAGGCGGAGTCGGCAACACCGGACGACTACGCGGCGAACCTGACGACCATGGTCGACCAGGGCTGCAAGATCATCGTTCCCGTCGGCTTCAAGCTGGCAGACGCGACGGCCGCGGCGGCCGAGGCGAACCCAGACGTCGACTTCGCGATCGTCGACGTCGAGGGCCTCGGCATCCCGAACGTGCTCGAGCTCAACTACGACACGGCGCAGGCCGCGTTCCTGGCGGGCTACGCCTCAGCCGCGTACTCCAAGACGGGCACCGTCGCCACGTACGGCGGCGCCGCCATCCCGACCGTCACGATCTTCATGGACGGCTTCGCCAACGGCGTCAAGCACTTCAACGAGGTCAAGGGCAAGGACGTCAAGGTCATCGGCTGGGACGTCGACTCGCAGCAGGGCTCGTTCGTGGACGACTTCACGAACGTCTCCCGCGCCAAGGAGATCTCCACCGGCTTCCTCAGCCAGGGTGCAGACGTCATCCTCCCCGTCGGCGGCCCCCTCTACCAGGGTGCAGCTGAGGCGATCCGCGAAGGCGGCCAGGACGCCGTCATCCTCGGCGTCGACTCCGACCTCGCGGTCGCGGACGAGCAGTACGCGGACATCATCCTCGTGTCGATCATGAAGGGCCTCGACGTCACGGTTCTCGACGCGATCTCCCAGAGCGTCGACGGCACCTTCGAGGGTGGCACCACCTACACGGGCGTCCTCGAGAACGAGGGCGTCGGCCTCTCCGGCTTCGGCGCCTTCGAGTCGGAGCTGCCCTCCGGCACGCTCGACGAGATCGACACCCTGAAGCAGGAAGTCATCGACGGCAAGTACCCGGAACTGTCGCCTTCCTCACCCAAGGTCTGATCCTCTGCCGTCCAGATTGACGTCTGGGCACAACATGATGCGGGGCCGTCGCGCAAACTCGCGGCGGCCCCGTAGCATGCCTACGCATGCATCTCGAGCTGGCGGCGGTCACCACCGCGACCGGCTCGCGTATCACCGGCCCACCAGGCCGTATTCCGCACTACTGCACAGCGAAGTGGACCGCTATGAAACTCGAGCTTCGAGGCATCACCAAGCGATTTGGTGCCTTCACGGCCAACGACAACATCAACCTCACGATCGAGGAGGGCGAGATCCATGCGCTCCTCGGCGAGAACGGTGCTGGCAAGTCGACCCTGATGAACGTGCTCTACGGCCTCTACCAGGCCGATGAGGGCGAGATCCTGCTGGACGACGACGTCCGGCACTTCTCCGGTCCTGGCGATGCCATGGCCGCCGGCATCGGAATGGTCCACCAGCACTTCATGCTCATCCCCGTCTTCACCGTCGCGGAGAACCTCATGCTCGGGCACGAGCCGGCCAGCGGGCTCGGCGTGCTCGACATCGAGAGCGCGCGCCAGAAGGTGCGCGACCTGTCGGCGCAGTTCGGCTTCAACATCGACCCCGATGCGCTGGTCGAGCACCTGCCCGTCGGCGCGCAGCAGCGCGTCGAGATCATCAAGGCCCTCTCGCGCGACGCGAAGATCCTGGTCCTGGACGAGCCCACCGCCGTGCTCACGCCCCAGGAGACCGACGAGCTCATCGTCATCATGGATCAGCTGCGCAAGGCCGGCACCTCCATCGTCTTCATCACGCACAAGCTGCGCGAGGTCCGCAAGGTCGCGGACCGCATCACCGTCATCCGGCGAGGCAAGGTCGTCGGCACGGCACTCCCGAGCGAGTCCAACGAAGAGCTCGCGGCGAAGATGGTGGGTCGAGCAGTCGACCTCGACGTCGACAAGGAGGCCCCGAAGCTGGGCGAGACGACGTTCGTCGTCTCCGAGCTGACGGTCTTCGACGAAGTCGGCGCCAAGCAGGTCGACGAGCTGAGCTTCGAGGTGCGCGAGGGCGAGATCCTCGTGATCGCCGGCGTGCAGGGCAACGGGCAGACCGAGCTGACGGAGGCCATCCTCGGGCTCCACAAGAAGGCGCTCGGCTCCATCAGCCTCGACGGCAACGAGCTCATCGGGCAGTCGGTCAAGAAGACGCTGGATGCGGGACTCGGCTTCGTTCCGGAAGACCGTACCGAAGACGGCATCGTCGGCGACTTCACGATCGCGGAGAACCTCGTGCTCGACCGCGCTGACCGCCCGCCGTTCTCGAACGGCATCGCGCTCAACCTGCGGGAGATCACCGCCTTCGCGGAGAAGAACGTCAAGGACTTCGATGTCCGGGCGCCGTCCATCGAGACGGCCGTGGGCCGCCTCTCCGGCGGAAACCAGCAGAAGGTCGTCCTCGCCCGCGAGCTCGGCCGGGACCTGCGGATGTTCATCGCCTCGCAGCCGACCCGAGGCCTCGACGTCGGATCGATCGAGTTCGTGCACGAGCAGATCGTGCGCGTCCGCGACTCGGGCATCCCGGTCATCATCGTGTCGACGGAACTCGACGAAGTCGTCCAGCTGGCAGATCGGATCATGGTCATGTACCAGGGCAAGAGCATGGGAATCGTTGGACCGGAGACGTCCCGAGACGTGCTCGGCCAGATGATGGCGGGGGTAGAGGTATGAGCCAGCTGCAGAACGTGACGGCGGAGACCCCGCCGCCACCCGGCACCCAGGTACCGGCCGCCGCGAGCGAGCAGTCGCCCTGGCACGGCCTCTGGCGCGACATCCTCGGCGGAGGGCCGCTGCGCTCGATCCTCGCGATCGTGTTGGCGCTCCTCATCGGCTCGCTCCTCGTCGTCTTCACGAGCGACGACGTGCTCGAGACCACCGGCTACTTCTTCTCGCGGCCGATGGACCTCTTCACGGCGGCGGGCGGCGTCATCGCCGGCGCGTTCCGCGCGCTGTGGGAAGGCGCGATCTACTCGCCCCGCAACGGCTTCGTGCCGCTGACCAACACGCTCATGTGGGCGACGCCGCTCATCACGGCGGGCCTCGGCGTCGCGTTCGCGTTCCGCGCCGGCCTCTTCAACATCGGTGGTCAGGGCCAGATCCTCATCGCAGCGCTCTTCACCGGCTTCATCGGCGCGAGCCTGCAGCTGCCGTTCGTCGTGCACGTCCTCGTGGCGGCGTTCGCCGGCATCGTCGGCGGCTCGCTCTGGGCCGGCATCGCCGGCTGGCTGAAGGCGCAGACCGGCGCCCACGAGGTGATCGTCACGATCATGCTCAACTGGATCGCCTTCTGGGGCATCACCTACCTGCTGAAGACCCCGGTCTTCCAGGCCGAGGGTGCTGGCGGAAACGCCAAGGCCAAGCCCATCGTCGAGTCCGCGCAGCTGCCGGACCTCGTCGGTGCCGCCGACTGGGGCTTCATCCTCGCCATCGCCGCCGCCTTCGTCTACTGGTGGATCATGGAGCGCACCACGGTCGGCTTCAAGGTGCGCGCGGTCGGCCTCAACCCGAGCGCCGCCCGAACGGCCGGCATCAACGTCGCCTTCATCACCTTCCTCACGATGGCCATCGCCGGCGCCTTCATCGGCCTCGCCGGTGCCACGCAGGTCCTCGGCCGCGCGACAGCGGGCTACGACCCCGGCGTGCATGCGGGGATCGGCTTCGATGCCATCACCGTCGCACTGCTCGGTGCCGGTCACCCGGTCGGCATCATCCTCGCCGGCCTCCTCTTCGGAGCGCTCAAGGCAGGCTCCTTCCCCATGCAGGTCGTCGAGGGCATCCCCATCGACATCGTCGCCGTCATCCAGGGCCTCATCGTGCTCTTCATCGCAGCGCCGCCGCTCATCCGGGCGATCTTCCGCCTCCCGCGGCCGTCCGGCATCCGCCTCCTCGACCGCATCCGCGCGTCGCGCGAGGGTCGGGAAGACGGCAGCGACAAGGGCAGCAACGGCAAGAAGAACGAGGTGAACGCATGACCGCAGTGACGCCGAGCACCGAGGAGCAGATCCCGGTAGGGGCAAGCACCAAGGCCGAGGTCCGCTCGACCCGCAGCTGGAAGGCGCCGATCGCGTACGCGTTCTTCAGCGCGCTTGTCCTCATCGTCTTCGGGCTGCTCGCACCTGCGGGAGCCTCGAGCACGATCGACCTGAACTCGGATGGCGTCCCCATCAAGTTCGCCCCGCTGGTCCTCCCGACCATGATGACGAACCTCATCATCGGCGTGATCCTCGCCGGGATCACCGTCGTCGCCTTCCTCCGCACAGCGGCGGGCGAGAAGCTGCCCATGTGGGTCATGGTCGTCTTCGGCATCCTCTGGGCGTGGGCGCTCATCGTCTTCATCGGCGCCAACGCCAACGTCCCGCTCACCTGGCTCCTCACCGGCACGCTCGCCATCTCGACCCCGCTGATCTTCGGATCCATGGCGGGACTCGTCTCGGAGCGTGTCGGCGTCGTGAACATCGCCATCGAGGGCCAGCTCCTCGCCGGCGCATTCACCTCGGCGCTCATCGGCTCGATGACGGGCAACCCGTTCCTCGGCCTCCTCGGAGCCATCCTCGCGGGCATGCTCGTCTCGCTCATCCTCGCGGTCTTCTCGATCCGCTACCTCGTCGAGCAGGTGGTCGTCGGCGTGGTCATCAACATGCTCGTCATCGGCCTGACGAACTTCCTCTACTCCGGCGTCATGACCCGCGACAGCGGGTTCCTCAACACGATCGCGCAGGACGAGAAGTACCCGCGCTTCGCGATCCCGCTGCTGAGCGACATCCCCGTCATCGGCCCGCTGCTCTTCGACAACACGTTCATCGTGTACCTCATGTTCCTCACGGTCCCAGCGCTCACCTTCGCGCTCTTCAAGACCCGCTGGGGCCTTCGCCTCCGCGCCGTCGGCGAGCACCCGAAGGCTGCGGACACGGTCGGGATCAAGGTCAACAAGACGCGGTTCTGGAACGTGCTGCTCTCGGGCGCCATCGCCGGCGCCGGCGGAAGCTTCTTCACGCTCGGCAGCGTCGGCTCGTTCAGCCAGGAGATGACAAGCGGACAGGGCTACATCGCCCTCGCCGCACTGATCTTCGGGCGCTGGCACCCCGTCTACGCGACCCTCGCGGCGCTGCTCTTCGGCTTCGCCTCGAACCTGAAGACGCTCGTGAGCCAGGTCGGCGCGAACATCCCACCCGAGTTCATGGCGATGATTCCCTACATCGTCACCATCCTCGCCGTGGCCGGGTTCGTCGGCCAGTCACGAGGACCCGCCGCGGCGGGCAAACCCTACGTGAAGGCATAGCGATGACAACACCAGATACCGAAGTGCTCGCACCCGACTGGGAAGCCCTGCGCCAGGCCGCACGCGACATCATGGCGAAGGCCTACGCGCCGTACTCGAACTACTCGGTCGGCGCCGCCGCGCTCGTCGACGACGGACGCATCGTCGTCGGCTGCAACGTCGAGAACGCCAGCTACGGAGTCGGCCTGTGCGCCGAGTGCGGGCTCGTGTCCGCGCTCCAAGCGAGCGGCGGTGGCAAGCTCGTCGCGTTCTCCTGCTGCAACGGCGCCGGCGACATCATCATGCCGTGCGGCCGCTGCCGTCAGCTGCTGTACGAGTTCTCAGCACCAGGGATGCTCCTCGACACCGTCTCGGGCATCCGCACCATCGACCAGGTACTGCCGGATGCGTTCGGCCCCAGAGATCTCGAAGGGATCGCATGAGCTCCACCCCCGCCCTCTCCGCAATCGAGGCGTTCGACGCCGTCGACCTCATCAAGGCGAAGCGCGACGGGCGATCCCTGTCGACGCCGGAGATCGACTGGCTCATCTCGCGCTACGCGAACGGCTTCGTGGGCGACGAGCAGATGGCAGCGATGGCCATGGCGATCTTCCTCAACGGCATGGAGCGCACCGAGATCCGCGACATGACCCTCGCGATGATCGCATCCGGTGAGCGGATGAACTTCGACGGGCTCGGCAAGGTCACGGTCGACAAGCACTCCACCGGGGGCGTCGGCGATAAGATTACGCTTCCGCTCATGCCGCTGGTCGCCTCCTTCGGCGTGGCGGTGCCGCAGCTCTCCGGCCGTGGGCTCGGCCACACGGGAGGAACCCTCGACAAGCTCGAGGCCATTCCCGGCTGGCGGGCCGACCTCAGCAACGAGGAGATGTTCCGCCTCCTCCAGGAGATCGGCGGCGTCATCTGCGCCGCTGGCGCCGGCCTGGCACCAGCGGACAAGAAGCTGTACGCCCTCCGCGACATCACCGGCACGGTCGAGTGCATCCCGCTCATCGCGTCGAGCATCATGTCGAAGAAGATCGCGGAGGGCACCGACTCGCTTGTGCTCGACGTGAAGTTCGGCTCCGGATCGTTCATGGGCGACATCGAGCGCTCCCGCGCGCTCGCCGAGACCATGGTGGCGCTCGGCGAGGACGCCGGCGTGCGCACGTCGGCACTGCTCACGAACATGAACGTTCCGCTCGGGCTCGCGATCGGCAACGCCAACGAGGTTCGCGAGTCGGTCGAGGTGCTCGCGGGCGGGGGCCCCGCCGATGTCGTCGAGCTCACGGTTGAACTCGCCCGCGAGATGCTCCGTCTGGCGGGCAAGCCGGACGCCGACGTCGAAGGCGCGCTGAAGAACGGCGCGGCGATGGATGTGTGGCGGCGCTGGGTCGCGGCGCAGGACGGCGACCCGGACGGCGCGCTTCCGGTGGCAAACGAGACGCACGAGGTGAGGGCGGACCGCGACGGCGTGCTCACCCGCCAGGAGGCGCTGCCCTTCGGTATCGCCGCGTGGCGCCTCGGAGCGGGCCGTGCGCGCAAGCAGGACCCGGTCATCCACGCGGCCGGGATCGACCTGGCTGTGAAGCCGGGTGACACCGTCAAGAAGGGCGATGTGCTCTTCACGCTCTCTGCCGAGGACGCCGCTCGCTTCCCGCGTGCGCTCGAGGCGCTCGAGGGTGCATACGAGGTCGGGGACGCCGGGTCGGAGGTCCTCACCGGCGGCCCGCTCATCGCAGGGCGCATCGGGGCAGAATGACGCAGGCAGGCGGTGTGGAGAAGGGAGACCTTCTCCACACCGCCGCGCCGCCTCGCGCGTCGGTTGTCTCCGCCAGATAGAATCATGGCTCTGGACGGCCGCACTTGTTGGTTCGCGGCCACATTCGAAGGGGAACACCGTGTCTGTGCAGAGCTCCGCGCCATACGACGAGGGCGATTTCACGCTGCGAGACGGCACCAGCATCCGAGCGCTGCCGAAGGTGTCGCTGCATGACCACCTCGACGGTGGGCTGCGGGCGCAGACCATCATCGAGCTCGCCGACGAGATCGGCCTGGAACTTCCCGCGACGAGTGCGCCCGAACTGTCGAACTGGTTCTCCGACCAATCCGACTCCGGCTCGCTCGTCGAGTACCTCAAGACCTTCGACGTCACCACGGCCGTCATGCAGACCACACACGGTCTGCGGCGCGTCGCTCGCGACTTCGTCAACGACCTCGGTGCCGACGGGGTCGTCTACGGCGAAGTTCGCTGGGCACCGGAGCAGCACCTCAAGCGTGGCCTGAGCCTCGACGACGCGGTGAACGCGGTCCAGGCCGGCATCAACGAGGGCATCGACGACGTCCGATCCCACGGCAAGCGCATCCGCGTCGGCCAGCTCGTGAGCGCCATGCGCCACGCTGGCAACGGACTCGAGATCGCGAAGCTCGCCGTGCGCCACCGCGAGGCAGGCGTCGTCGGCTTCGACATCGCTGGCCCGGAAGACGGGTTCCCGCCCACGAACCTCCAGGAAGCCTTCGACTACCTCATGTCGGAACGGTTCCCCGCCACGGTCCACGCCGGAGAAGCCGCAGGCCTCGATTCCATCGAGAGCGCCCTCTTCGACGCCCACGCTCTGCGCCTCGGCCACGGCGTGCGCATCGCAGAAGACATCGACCTCGAGGGCGAAGACGACGACGGCACCTACGTGTCGCTCGGCCGGCTGGCCCAGTGGGTGCGCGACCGCCGCATCCCGCTCGAGCTCAGCCCATCCTCGAACCTGCAGACCGGCGCCATCGCCGCCTGGGGAGACAGCATCGAAGACCACCCCTTCGATCTGCTCTACCAGCTCGGCTTCACGGTGACCGTCAACACCGACAACCGCCTCATGAGCGCGACCAGCATCTCCCGAGAGCTGACGCTGCTCGCTGACGCCTTCGACTACGACCTCGCCGACCTGGAGACGTTCCAGCTGAACGCCGCCGAGGGTGCGTTCCTGCCGATCGAAGACCGGGAAGAGCTGGCTGAGATCGTGAGCGAAGGGTTCGACGAGGCAGGAGCATGAACGCGCAGGCCACACCTGAGCTTCAGTTCGACGCAAGCAGCGTGCGCCTCGCCGAGCAGGCGCTCGACTGGCGGCAGGCTGTCGGTCAGATGGGCGAGCTGCTCGCCGAGCGCGGCTTCGCGAAGCGCGGTTACACCAGCAACATGGTTCGCGTCATCGAACGCTTCGGGCCGTATGTCGTCGTCGGCCCGGGCGTCGCGCTCGTGCACGCGCGTCCCGGTGAGGAGACCATCGAGAACGGCCTGGCCGTCATCACCTACCCGGAAGGCGTCGGCTTCGGGCACGCGCGCTACGACCCCGTGCGCATCGTCGTCGGCATGACGGCGACCAGCGCGTCGGAGCACCTCAAGCTCATCGCGGCGCTCGCGAAGACGTTCGACAACGACGCCGTCCTCGGCGAGCTCGTCGCCGCAACCACGCCGGAGAAGTTCGTCGAGCTCCTCAAACCGCGGCTCGTCGCCGCAGGGCTGCTCATCGCCTGACCCGGCTTCGCGTCTCGGTGGCGTGACAGAGGCAGGAGCGCGCCGCCGCTCGGTGCGCAGAAAGTGCAGCAGGGCGGGGGATCAGCCCACCGTCGTGTCCGATTTCCGCGAGCGATGGCAAGGTCAACCTGCCAGACTCGTCGCATGGCAAGCATCACCCTCACCGGCGACGAGCGGTATCGCGCGATCCTCGCCAAGGATCGACGCTTCGACGGGCAGTTCATCACCGCCGTCGGGTCGACCGGCATCTACTGCAGACCGAGCTGCCCCGCCCGCACACCCAAGCGGGAGAACGTCACGTTCTATCCGACGAGCGCGGCCGCCCACGAGGCCGGGTACCGGGCCTGCAAGCGCTGCCTGCCGGACGCGGCACCCGGTGACCCGGCTTGGAACCTCCGCGGCGACGTCGCCGGGAGGGCCATGCGGCTCATCAGCGACGGGGTCGTGGAACGGGAAGGGGTCCCTGGGCTCGCTGCTCGACTCGGGTACTCCTCCAGGCACCTCGCGAGGGTGCTCACCGCTGAGCTCGGCGCGGGCCCGCTTGCGCTTGCACGAGCGCAGCGGGCACGCACAGCCGCGACGCTGCTCGGCGCCACGGACCTGCCCTTCGCCGAGGTGGCCTTCGCGGCCGGCTTCGCGAGTGTCAGAGCGTTCAACGAGACCGTGCAGGAGGTCTTCCAGCTGACGCCGACCCTCGTCCGCGAGCGATCACGCGGACGAGTCGCGGCGGCCGCGCCGCGAGTCGCGGACGGCAACCTCGGGAGCTTCGGCACTCGCCTGGCGCTCGGCACCGGAGCCGCCCCACTGACGCTGTCGCTCGCGTACCGGGAGCCGTACGACGCCGCGGGCGTCTTCACCTGGCTTCGGGAGCGCGCCATCGACGGGGTCGAGGTCGCGACCGACGACAGGTACGAGCGCAGTCTCCTCCTCCCGGGCGGTCCCGCATGGTTCGGCGTGGACGCTGGCGGCCCGCAGCCCGCGTCGCTCAGACTCCGCGCGCGCCTCACCGATCTCAGCGACCTGCAGGCCCTCGTCACGCGTGTGCGCCGGCTCTTCGACCTGGATGCGGACCCGGCGGCCGTCGACGGAGCGCTCTCCGTGCATCCGGCGATCGCGGAGCACGTGCGCCTTCGCCCGGGCCGGCGTCTGCCCGGAGCCGTGGACCCCGACGAGATGCTGTTTCGCGCCATCATCGGACAGCAGATCACCGTCTCGGCGGCACGGACGGCCCTTGGTCGCCTCGCAGCCCGGGCGGGAGTCCCGCTCGAGCAGAACGGCGACAACGCTGAACCAGCGGCCGATCTCGGTGTGAACCGCCTCTTCCCGAGCGCAGCCGCCATCGCGGAGCTCGGCGAGGAGTCCTTCGCCGGCCCCAGGGCACGGTCGGCGACCATCACGCGCGTCGCCGAGGCGATCGCGGACGGTCAGCTGCGGCTCTCGTCGGGCGACGACATCGCCGAGCAGCACGAGGCGCTGACGGCGTTCAAGGGCATCGGCGACTGGACGGCCGGCTACGTGAGCATGCGGGTGCTTGGCAACCCGGACGTGCTGCTCACGGGAGACGTCGCCCTGCGAAGCGGAGCCAGAGCGCTCGGGCTCCCGCCTGAGCCCAGAGACCTCACGGGCGTCGCTGAGCAGTTCAGGCCCTGGCGAAGCTACCTGTCCCTCCACCTCTGGGCAGCTGTCCCGCCAAGGGCAAGACCCGGCACCAAGGCCAGCGCGACCGCGCAGACACCGCCCACCACCACGGAGACACCAGCATGAGCATGCAGACCAGCAGTGAAGCTCGGGCCATCATCGAGACGCTCGACACCCCGGACGGGCCGTTCACGATCATCGCCCGCGACAGTGACGGGGCAGTGCTCTCCTCAGGATGGAGCGACGACGAGCAGCGTGTCCTGGAACGTATCACGGCGCAGGCCAGGCCGATCACCGTCGCTCGGGGTCGCGCTGCCGCCTCCGATGCGGTGGGTGCGTACTACGACGGTGATCTCCGCGCCATCGACGACGTGCTGGTCGCCCAGTTCGGCGCGACGTTCCGGATGCAGGGGTGGCTCGGTCTGCGGGCCATCGAGGCAGGGCATCCGCTCACCTACACGGAGTTCGCGACGGCTCTCGGCCGGCCGACGGCCGTGCGCGCGGCCGCGAGCATCTGCGCCAGCAACGCGCCTGCGCTCTTCGTGCCGTGCCACCGGGTACTGCGCTCGGACGGCACGCTCGGCGGATTCGCGTGGGGCGTCGACGTGAAGCGCTCGCTCCTGCAGCGCGAGCTCGCCCACGCCCGCTGACGCAGCGCCCGCCCGCCCGCCCGCTGCCCAAGC